>NZ_CP117866.1:11047528-11360781 GCF_028736035.1 Streptomyces sp. T12 | reverse complement strand
CATGGCTATGTTGAAACGCCGTGCAGTATCGATAATTGAACACCACAGTACCGTCTGAGCTGTAGAGCTGCTCCGTTGCTGGCACGGCCGCCCGTGGGCTGCCTGCTTAGACTTTCAAGCTTGGGCAGTTTCCAGGATATAAAGGAAATTAGAGATTCGAAATATCGTACGCGACGGTACACGCTCATTACAGCGCTGTATTGGTCCACTGGGCACCATCGCGATGAGATCCAGCCCTGAAAAGATCATACTGCGAGACAGACGCTCACTGGCTGACATCTACGAGTACGCGGCTGCTCGCTGATTGAGATCATCGCGGCGTTGACTGATGAGATCCACGCCTTCGAGGAGGGAGACCTGCCCCGCCGGCTGTGGCGCGTCACCCAGACCCTGCCTCACACAGGTATTGCCCGTCATCAGGCGGTACACGCCTCTTCAGCGTCTTCGATCAACACACAATATACAGCAGGCCTGCTGCATACAATCAGCCACGATTATCCGGTTACGTTCGTTCTTCATGATTGGCCTCCGGCGTAAGGGGCCGAGACGTGAGCAGTTGGTGCTGTCCGGAAGTTCAAGTAATTACGCTGGCAGCTGTCGAGAGCTGCTCCATGGGTTCCCAGTTTTCACGGCATCTGTACCACATGGACAGCCATACACGACATGTTTGCACGATCATTGAGCCCCGCTGACGACAGGCCCACGACATGTCTATCAGCGAGATACCCACAGATCTGCGCAGCGTTTCCACAGCGTTTGTCGATACCAGCCCAGTATCCGCTCGTCTCCCATCAGCGTATCAGGCGTCGTCAGTCGGTTAATGTGCGCCACGCCGACAGCTGAAGGCCTGATCGCAGCCAGAGGAGAAACAGCATTGATGCCTGGAACTACCGGCGCCCGCACGGAAGCTGACTAACGCAGAGATCATCCACCGTACCCATCTGTCGGTGTGGTCGCGTCGTTCGGGTCCAGGATACAGGACGAAGAGCTGAAGACCGCCAGCCCGTGAGGACCTGAACCGACGAATGAGAAATGACGGCATCTTCACAGGCAAATTAACATTACCAATCATTACGAACATGTCTCGACGCCATCCGAGACAGTACCAGATTTATAGGACGTTAGCCATCGACACGCTTTGTTATGATGGTATTTCCGCCGCAGCACTGCGCCTGCGCGTAATGATGGAGCTGGTCCGGCCACTGTTCCCGAAGCGACAATTTGTCTGCGTTGCGTGTTACATTACTGCGGGGAGCAGCGTCTCGAAATCTTCCAGAGTAGCTACCGTAATGGGATGCAATCTGCCGCCGCGCCAGGCCAGATCCGCTGAAAGCGCCGCCGCGCCTGGGGGAGCATGAGCATGGATAGGCTACGGTCACGCTTGAAGTATGCGTAGGTCGCCGACCGGTACGTACAGGGAATATGCGCCCGCATTCACGCCGCTGCTTCGCCGGAGAGAATTCCGACATCGTTCCTGCGGGTCTAAGGATCGCGCCAGCTCACGCTAAATACACGATCGCCGCGCATAAGCCGGGCGAGGGAGATGACCGGTGGCCGAAGTCGCTCCCAGTTGCGGCATTCTCTGGCAATCAAATAGGGGGGTGACGGTCTGGGCCGGCGTAAAGGCGGTAGTCGCAAGTCGCCAGATCGTTCGCGTGGTGATTAATCATAGCGCCGGCGCTGGAGCGCCCGCGGCGGAACGTATCGCGCCGTAGTCAATTTCAGCCAGCGCCAGGATACGGCATCGAGCCGCTTAGTCGAGCGTGATACCCTGTGGAGATCGCGCGATCATGGCCCAGGTAGCGTACGGCCTCCTTCAGCCATTCGATCATCACGCCCGGGGCGGAGGATCTCGATCCTTCAGCATTGGAACGCGGTGTTGCTCGGTACAGCAGGGAGCCGGCGGAATCGTGCTCGTCGCCTTCGCAGTATCTGGTTCAGCAATGGTTACAATCCGAGGAGACGGGCAGAAGCCGCCAAAACTTGGTTCCGCCAGTTGGCGAAGCATTATGGAACCCGGCGGTGGCATCACTACTGGCTGCCGCGTACCGGCGTCGACCAGGCGCCGATCGCTGCTGCGCGTTCAACGGCGTGGAGCGAGGTTCGCACGGTAGTCCAGAAGATGCCGCGCTTCATCACCAGGCCGATATCGGGGTGACCGCTCCGCGCAGTTCTGGAGGACGCCGTCGACGAAGTACCGTTGATCCATCTACGCAGGGTCGTCGATGTCGCAGGGGGTCTGGTCCGTGGCCGTTGGCATATTTGCGTCGGCGGTGCCGATAAGCCTGTTGTTTCGCCTGCTGACTGTACTCGTTGGCCAAAGACCCGGCCGCCACGTTACCGGTTTCAGCCTGATAGCGCCGCGGCGGATTGCACAATGGCCGTTTGAGTTAAACCGGCTCCTTCCAGATTCCGCCAGGAGCTGATCCGGTATCTGATCAGCCGGCCCCGAACTCGGCGCACCGGTCGAAACTCCCAGCAGGCTTCAGTTCCAGCGAGACAGGGGCCACGAAGGAAACAGCTCCCGGCGACCAAACAGATGACGTTGCTGTCATCGGCGAGTCGCGTCGCTGTACAGTGCCCGGATTCATGGCCAGGCTGCCTGGAATAAAGCCACCTGGGCCGTTCATCAGGATCCCGCCGATCTTTCCTGCGGGAAGACGAGACGCCTTCACATCAACAACGCGAAGGCGACGTCACAAGCTGTCAACGGTACGAGGCGTTACAGAGGCATCGAGCCATACATTTTTATCTCGCTGCCGGATTACGCTGTCATCCGCCTTCACCGAAGAGCCGGATGATGAGACGGTTGATAACAGCACTTCGTTCGAAAATGCACGATAAAAGCCGAAAGAGGACGTAAGATCACGGTGTGTAGATTCGACCCGTTAGCGATGCCTGGTAACGGACTGTGGGTGCAGTTACATAAATAGAGGCAGCCTGCCGAGTTAACGACAGATTTGATGGTGCCTACCAGCTGGCCACTGAGCTGAGGCCTCTGCGCAAGCCGCAATAACTAACGCTGGCGGAGTTTTCTGGGCGCGACTCATCGAAGTAAACATCCACACTCGCGGACAGATTGGCGTCTGCCTTCATCTGCGTGAAATCGGGCGATCACAGCGTTCACTACCACTTCCTTCGCTGCGGCGTTTATCGCCGCTGTGGTGGACCCGCCGCTGTTGTAGCGCCCACCTGCGCCTGCATAAGCACATGGCGCCATGTGTTTCCGTCACGAGCGTTCACTGCGACAGGCGCGGCGGTCGCGTGACTGCCACCTGGTCGCACTGCGTCAGCACCCTGCCTGAGGCGCCACGCACGCGAACGAGGCCAGATGAACGACCGTACCAGCTCGCTTCATTCACGGTGGTATCCGTAGTTCCGCCACGTCATCATCATCAGAGCTGAAATGGCCAACAATTTCGCTGCGTTTGTACTGGCCCGGTATCGAAAACGGTGTCAGGCACCTGCAGAGGCACCCGCCGCGTCGAGCGGTCAATTTGCGGAAACGATCAGGCTGCGCTTGCGGCGGGGTCACAGCTGCGTCGCTCATGCTGTGATTTCGGCGGCGGTATCGCCGCGTCGAGTTGGTGGAAGGGCGGAACGATGTAGCCGGCTGGTTCATCGCGAAATTGAACGTCGGCGGGCCAGCGCAGGGCCAGGCAGCGTAGCCGCTGATCGCCGCGCACGGCGAGGGTTCAGATCATCGCCGATGACCCAGGTTGCCGGCGGGCGCGCCTTCGGCGAGGGATGTTAACAACGGCCCGGCGGCGGTCATGACGCGAATGCGGCGGCGTCGGTGATACCGGAGGAGGGCGAGTATCTGGAGATCAGCGACACGGCGATGATGCCGGCGATGAACATACGTCAATGACGCTGTCATCATCGCGAGCAGCGTATCGCGGCGCGTTTATCGAGATGGTGACGGCAGAAGGCGCCTGAGACACATACGTTTCACTGTCGACGTCGGCTCAACGCGATGGCGACAGAGGACGGCGGGTGACGATTCCACCGGGTGTACGCGCGCCCCAGTCGCGACGCGTGATGACACGTCAACGGTACTGAACGCCGATCAGCCACAAAGCCAGGGGCCTGGCCCGCCCATGAGGAATGACGCTGCGATCGTAGTGTGATTACGGTACGCTAAGCGTACGGCGGTGTGGACCCGTAGGCCGCGCCGTATTTGCGATAACACAGTTAATCATGTCACCAGCCCGACAGACTCCGCATTACAAAGGAAACAAACAGGATCTGCCAGATCACCGGTCTGCCTTCCGCTCCCACCCACCATCGTTTATTTAATTCCGGCGCAGTGAACTACGCGATCATCTTCGAGGAAGTATTGAATCATCGCGTTGAGCCAATCAGTTGTTACGCGACCAGCGGATGATTGCTGAATGAGCAAACACTGATGGCGACCTTCGTAATGCGCAAGGCAGGGGCTTTCCATCATGCGGGATGGATTACCGTCAGAGTGATCGCGATTATCCACGAAAATACAGCCGAGCAGGCATAATTCACCACGCATGGAGTCGCCAGCCACTCGGTGCTGCGTTTCGTCATTCGCAGGCGATCGGCATACTGAAGATGCCACGATCAGCAGTGTCGCCAACGGCGACACCGCTCCGGCCGCCAGTGCCGCGATCGCCGGCACGTACGCCAGGCTGGAAGTTCTTCAGCACATACCTTCCATCAGGTTTGCTCGGCATTACTGGAAGCACGTATCCACTGGTGGCGCAGCAATGCGTTCGACGCGACGGCGCCAGTTTCTCCGTCGCGTTCTTCACGCCCCATCGTCTTCCCGGTATTGTTACCGGTATCGCAGGCACCAGACGATGGCACGGTACGATCACCGAGGCACTTCACTGCCAGCGCTGTCGTCGATACATCGACGCTACGACTGATTTAGGCGTCGCCGCCTGGGCAGACGAGGCAGGACAGTCACGACACCGCCTCTTACAGTTAGAGCAGATCGCGGAAATACGCCCACCACGGACTCGAGGTAACGCCGATATCGATCATCGAAGTGTCTGCCGCCAATACCGGATCACCGTCAAGGCTGCTGGCCATGTACGGTGTACCCGCCTGCGTTCCGGGTTTGCCGGTGGTGCTAAAGGCTTCGTGATCAGCTGCGAGGCGGTTCAGCTCCGGGTGCAACCGCCCGTGCGGGGTCCACCGGATGCAGAGAGGTCACCGGTAGCCGTACGCGCAGGCCTGGTGGTGTCACCAGAACGGCTTCATTTTATCTGCCTGGGAAGTTAATTAGTACTGCCGCCGGCACCAGATTTGCGGCTTCGCCCGTGGCGCACTGTCGGTCATTTCGTTACGCTGCCGGCGGGTAATGCGCGATTTATGGTGCCGCGCCGGACGCTGGCCCAGTTTCATGCCGCTGTCTTCGCTTGGTCTGCTGCAGAAGCCTGATTGCCCAGTGCGTATCGCTCACCGCCAGCCGTCCTGGAGGCGCCGGGTAGGTCCCGGGCTTAGCACGGCGTCTGGAGGTTGTCGATGCGGCAGGGGTGCCGCTCAGGGGGACAGCGCGTGATCAAAAATTTGTTAACGCCTGATGCGGGATCAAGAAACACCGGGTGATCGTTTACCGGGTATATGACGGATGGGACAGATGATTGCTGCTGGTGAGGCACGCCTTCGGTTTTCGTTCGGCGCCTGGCAGATAATCACAGGCACATCATCTTCATGTCGGCTCGCTCCAGCGGATCGGCAGATAAGCCGCGACCATCTGATAGGGGATCCGTACTTCGTTCCAGCAGCCGGTCGAAGATCATTTCAGGCGGTTGGCGGCGTGCCGCCAGCTGGCGGAGCGTCCGATCCTGCGCAGGATCTTCGCCGATCAGCGCTAGGCCCGTCGGACGGGGCGGTTTGCGCGGTTGCGGTCATATCAGGCCCGGCGCCTGCACCATCCACAATGTTCCAGGCAGAGCACGGCACCGACATCAGGCGGATCGCCGCGTACAGATCACTTTGTTTTATAGATGTAATTTCAGTGCCACGTCCCTGCCATACTAACTGCTCAAATACAGCGACAGATGAGTAATCAGACATCAGGGTCGACACTACGATTACTACAGGCACACAGGATCATTCAGTAGTTTACGGAGCGAGCCAGGGGAGGCGAAGCGTTTTTGAGGGCGTTGTCTTCATGTTGGTCACAGCGCGCCGGGTGCTAACATCCCTGGATATTGCTGACGATGGATTGCCGAGGGCGTTCCGCGCAGCACGCTTCTTCGCTCCAGATAGCACGGTATCGCGTGATTAATCTCGGTGTTGAGGTAATTACGGCGGCTGCCAGTTGACGTCGCCGGTCGCGCTGGAGTTACGCCGTCTGTCGTCATGGAGGCGGCGCATCAGGGAAGACATCGGTCAGCTTTTAACTGCGTGTTCAGTGCATAACGCCAGCAGGGGACACAGGATTTGTGCGGCCCGATGAGGCCATGGTACTGGAAACTGCAGGCCTGGCATTGGTGATCAATGATCGGAGTGTCGTTGCTACCGCGATACCTGTGCTTGTCTGCCAGAGATTGAAACAAGGCCGGCGGTTGTCCACAGCTGGCTGTACCTGTTGCTCGCTGAGGCGGTCAGTGCGGTAACGTTACCGAGGTTGCCTGATTATGTACGGCAGGGGCAGCGGGCCACAAAGCCGGAGCGTTCGAAACCTGACAGAGCTGGGGCACCGATACAGTCTCCACAGCCGCAAACTCGCCGGGGAGAAGGCCACGAGTAGATGTTGCAGGCAGGCGTTTGTCGCCACGGGCGTACGGCGGCGAGGAAGGTACGTCGGGGGAAGGCCACCGAGTAATAAGCCTGCGGTGCGGTAGTCAGCCAACTCATACGCTGGTGATGGCGAGCTGCGTGAGGGGGAATGCGAGCCTTTGTTGCTGTCGGGGAGCTGCACGGTAATTGCGATGGCGAGGATGGCACGGATCCACAGGCGCTACGTCATCGATAGCGAGGATGCTTAGATAATCACATCGCGCGTTATTTACCGCTGGTGAAGCGGGGAAGTGCAAGGAGTCAGGCTGCGGGTGAGGCGTTCGTGTGGGTACGGCACCGCCGTAAAGTGGCATCTGAGGTGATGCCGCCTGCGCGATGCCGAAAGAGGGGGTTGCAGCTGGTAGCTTGCGAAGCGGTTGCAGCGCGTCATGCCAGGCCTGGTGGCCGGATATCGGCTGACGCCGATCCGTTGCTGAGTAGCGGCGCGATGAGGCCTGCCGTAGGTTACCGGTTTCAGGTAACAGGATTGATCGCGTTGCTTCGTATTACGCCACAGCCAGGTAGATTACAGACGCGCGAACAGCCACAGCAGCCGGTTCACGAGTAATGCTCGCCGAGTTCCGATACGATGCTGGGGCATGAGATCAATCGTATTGCGCTTCAAGTGCCTACCAGTTGCCGCGTACCGTTGTCGGGGACGCTGATAAAGAGTTTCAATATCGTGAAACATCTGAACGCAGAGCAGCAGGCAGGACGGAACGGTTCGAACGATTTGCGTGGCGGTAACGATAAGATCGATCAGGCTGGATCCTGGCCTGATGACGGTATCAATCCAGTTCAGATGGCGCCGCTGGTCGACACCTGCGCAGCCCGGTCTTCAGGTAGCCGGGACATCACCGGTACGTATCCGGCTGATGCCGTAGTTGTCGCGCCGGCGGCGCCCGGCGCGGGCAGCGTCCGGCTCAGGCGCTGCGCCGGCGCCAGCCAGCGTTGATCCAGCGCGCGACCAGCTAATGCTGGCGATGTTGGCAGGGCAAATGGCGATGGGCCCGCATAGTAACCGGTGACGAGGGCCGCTCGGCATTTCGAGCGCTCAACTACTGTAGCCACGGCGAATGTTTAGGTCTGGCGTTCCGGTGAAGTTTGAGTCGCCCGTGAGACATCGGTTCGTCGGTTGTTCGCCAGGGTTTGTGTTCACCGGTAATGACCGGCGGCGGCGTTTCGAGACACCCTGCCATTCAGCGGTATGGCTACCGGTTTCGTCGTCCAGTGAGAGCGGTGAGACTGGCGCGTAGTGCCCGCCGCCAGGCCGGCGACATGGTTTACGTTGCCGGACGGCGCTGTTGTTTACCGCCGCGTATTATGCGTCGACGCCGCCGATTCAGCTCGCAACAGGCACGCCGCCGGGGGACGCTATTCGGCCATGCCCTGTGCCGTTGCCAGGCGTGCAAGCCAGGGCGGAGCCCATCAAGCGAATATACGTTCCGTCCAGATGGGTAACTGCGTCGGCCGTATACATGCGGTGTTTGGTCGGTCAAAAGCAGGATTGCGTTGATAGCTCCGCGCCGATAAGACAGCCGCGGCGGCGATGGCCGGCGGCCTGCGGCAGCCGGCCGATGCCTGCGGATACCAGTGATGAACCAGCCATGCGCGGTCTCGGGGCCGCGGTCAGGCGATTGCACAGGAGTGCTTCTGGGAATCGATGAGGCAAATGGCGCTGATCGGCCTGCCACCATCTGTCTCTGCTGTTATCAGCTGGGAAGAGGTGATCTGGGGCTCAGTCGCGCTGGCGGGTAGTGAGCTGAAGGCCACGATGCGAGACGCTTGCGCGTTATCGTTCGTCGAATGAACGACCGCTGGTTCTTCGACATCCGCTGATATCGCTCGACGAAAACACGATGCGCGGATTAGCCACGGTATCATCGGCCCGGTCTGATCAGTCGCCGATTCGCCATGCGATGTCGCTCCGTCGCATCAAATTACAACAGTTGATCATCGCCATCCGGCGGCATTACACCGCGAACTGATTACTGTCGTTGCGCGATCTTCTGAAAGGACGCGTACATCGATATCTGAGAGGGTAGAATGGCCTGCGAATCATCGCCGGAGCCTGACGGACTCGTTTCCGCAATCATGGTAGCGACGGAAGGCCCAGACCATCAACGATCGTCTGGACATGACAGGTGCAGTTGACAGCGTACCATTTATTTACGGGCCGTTCAATATCTAACGGACGGTCTATGAAGAGAGTTGCTGTGGCGCTGCGGAGATACCGCCGAAGCGATTCATCTCCCGCTCGTACTGCGATCGAGTTGCTGCAGACGCAGTCGGTCAGTTTTCAGCTGAAGGAGGACGCCTGGAGCGGCTTCAGGCCAGTGCCGGACGACGTTTACACAGTGCCACACGCTGCCGTTCCAGCAGGTAAGAGCCGCGGTGTTACATTTATAACGGGCCGACTGGGTCCACGCGGCGGCGAGGGTTTGCCCAGGCCAGCGCGTGGCGGTTGTATGGCCCGAGCGCATTGTCTGCCAGATCAGGCTCGTCGAGACGTCGTCTGGCTGACGCCCAGTAGTGCCTTCGCCGCGTGTCTGTTGTACCACGTGGCCCTGAAGCACCATCACCAGTTCGATAAATGAAATCCAGGTGTTACCAGCCGGGGATCGCGGTACAACTATCGAGGCCGCTGCCCGGGGGACGATGGGGTATCGCAGCGGTTTGAGGTGGTCATACCTGGTACCCGTGGATTTAACGTCGACCGGACGGTCACAGGGCTGCCACTACCCGTATGGCTGGGGCCGACTGGCAGGCGAGGTGTTGCCACTCGTTATTTACGCGCCGTCAGCGCCGTGTTGTATGTAGTCATCGGCTGTGTCGACTGCCGACAGACGAACTGACGCGCGGGCCGTTTCCGTATCGCAGAGGAAGACATGACGAGGTCCCGGGCAGGTTTGGCAGCTGTGCGCGCCGCACGGCGAGGTGAAGACCGGCATCTGGCACGATGCGCGACTATCGATCATACCGGCGCATACGTACCACGGCGAATCAGCCTGCAGCTCAGGCTCCAGCGTTGCGTGTTTCGTTGCGACGGCCGCGCAGGGCAATGCAGGACGCAACGTTCAGCTGGGCAGCAGGCGAACTGGTAGCGCGTCACGTCATGATGAGGGCTCATTTCGCCGCACACGGCCACTGGTAGCTTCGGGCTGCGCCATTACGCCATGGCCCGGCCCAGCCCAGCTGGCAGCCTGCCGGCGCAAACGCTCGTCCTCGCACAGTAAAGGGCGTGTGTCTCGCCAGATTGATGTCGCGGCGGAGAAGGCCTCGAGGGTCGAAAGTACGTGGCATCCTGGATGGTGGATGGCGCCCGCGAGCTGGCGGTGAAAGATCAGCGACGCTTAATCCAGGATCTTCCAGGCCTCGATGCGTCCCGTCCCGGCGCAGCACCACGAAAGAGCCGCCGGCGCGCTGGTGATATGTTTGTCGCGTAAATGGGCCGCGGTTCTCCGCGCCTTCAAACGCCTTCAATGCGCCCATATTGCGCTGGATCGTTGCTCGGCCAGATATTTGTTTTAAAGGAAACGTCAACTTGGTTGAGCGATGATGAAACAGCCCAGGCCAGCACCAGCGGGCGGGGCTGCAGGTAGATCACATTGCATTAGAGACTGCCGGACAAGATCCGGCTTATAGTTCTGCAGACAGCAGAGCGACTCAAGCGCGCCTAATATCACATCGTACAGGTTACTGAATACAGTCATACAGGTTTCATTCCGTTCACCTGGGTTCCAGAGGAAAACCTTTCATGAGAACCTTATTTCTCGCTCCAATCACCCCGCAGCTGCCCGTTTTCAATGGTGTCGGCGGCGTTATCGCTCAGCTGCATCGTACGTCCTGCGGGTGATGCTCGAGTCTGCCGTGATGATCGCCGGTTCCGCCTTCCCAGCCGCCAGCATCGGCACCGGCGCTGAAGCTGACGCCGGATCAGGGCTCCGGGCGCGCACGCCGGGCTTCCGCAACAGCCAGCCAGCGAGGGGCATGCGAGGATCATCGATATCGAGTTAGAACCAGCAGTACGGCATCCCGGCAGAGCGCGACGCTGATCGCGGCGCACATCAGCTCCACCGCAGGCATTGACGGGCTCGATCAGACAGCAGAAATGGCGTCGGTAAATTGGCAGCGGCACGTACAGGTCATGTCGATAATGAGACAGGGTTTTCCTGACTGCTGGGTTGCGTTAACGCGAGGGCCGAGAACGTTCATAACGACCGCATCAGCGTATTAATTGTGCCGGTTACCAGCGGCGTCGGCTGCCCATTCAAATGATGACCGACCAGACCGCACGCTCGACGCCGATTCCGCTCGTACTGCCTGGCACGCGATAGATCAGATCCGTATTCACCACACGCCAGGCAACGCCATGGCGAGCGACGCAGCACCTCCCTCGCACTGATCCACGCCGTCGTCGAAATGTTCACTTCAATCAGATCATCGCCGAACGCGCCTGCTCGCCGGACTGACCGCATGTTAACATCCGGAACAATTTCGATGTACTACGTCTCGGCACGGATCGCTGGCGCCCTGAACTCTCGGCTGAATGTCAGACCAGTGCGGCATAAGCCGATACCGACTGCCGGGAAAGTGGCGATGCTCCTTCACCGGAAAACGACACGGGCAACTAACTGCTCGCTCTCGGCCGATCGCGCTACGCGGTCAGCCGTTGAACATGTCGCCCACCTGCTCAGCGATACCGGTTACGATACGCCCGGTAAATTACGATCAGCCGACAGCATAATGCAGCGTGTGCGACCTGCTCATTGATGGCGCAGCCAGACGACGTCTGCGGATTCCAGCCTGGCACTGATCCAGGAACTCGCTCGAGACCGTTTGTTCAGGGAAACAACGGCGTGGGATCATCGCCGCCGCGGATCATCACTGCATCAGTGACGCCGCAGTGATCGGTACTTCAATATTACGCGCGAGGGATCGACACATCCACTATAAATCCGGGCCTGGATCATTCGTCGGAGATCACCGGCGGAGTTCGAACGCCACAGCGCCGCATCGACGCCTCCCGCGTTTCAGCTCGGCTCTTCTACACGCGACGCATTGATTCCGTGCTGACGACGGGTCGATCAGCTCTTCATCATTACGTCGACGCCAGGAAATGATTTATACCGTTTGGGACAGATTAGCGTCAGCGAGCCGCATTGATCGCATCGAGGCCCGTAGATTAAAGCGAAGTTGATCATCGAACGAACTTTGCTGCTACCAGTTCCGGTTCGGGCCCGATCGAGCTTCACCGGTCATAGCGCCGACGTATCCGCCAAAGCCGCTATCACACATTACTTTTTCGGAAATGTAGTGCCGAGCAACGGGTCATCAGATCGAGGCATCGCGAGAGCGCAGCGATTTCGCCTGAATTTCAACAGGCGGCGCCGCATGGCTGGTCGGACGCAATCTCTGGCATGATGATCAGCGACGTAAGACAGATCTGCGCTCTTCGTCGAACGGTCAACCAGCGCCAGAGCTTGTTCCGCCGCCAGTGCCGAGATCTTCCAGGTCTCGCCGCCTGCCAGCTGCTCCGGGTACGAGGCAGCGATTAATGCCCAATACACGACATATCGCTGCCGGCGCATCACCAGCGGTTGCGGCACGCGCGCGGCGCATTCACCAGGCCGCAGCGGCGCTCCGTCGCGAGTACGCCGTTCAAGAGGTACCGATCATCGATGACTGGAGCGTCGAATCACGGCCAGGATTTAGGCGGGATTTCAGCCGCGAAGGGATGCGTACCGACCAGCATGTATCTATGTCTACTGATACGACTACCCGGCGGTTATCGTCCCGCGCTGCGCCTGCACACGAGATCCAGCGTCAACAGCACGGGCCACGAATTCCCCCGTCGACCACTTCTGGGGGAATGCCTGTTTCGACACTGAGGGATGAGCCCAGGCCTACGACAGTCGCCGTCGCCATCCAGCGCCATCGCGCCAGTACACACGCTCGCGTACGCATTTCTTCGATATCGCGATTCACCCGATGCTTATCCGGGCCGGCAGTGCCGCTCCGTTTATTCGATTTGCCGCAGCGTCATGGGCCTTCACTGATGGTCGATAGTGGCTCCCGGCGGGTTCAGTCATGATCACCTGTGAGGATCAACATGATATCGATGCCGTACCACTTCACCACCTCCTCGATGACACGCATCAGAGATTTATTGTTCTTCGCTGCATGGCTGGTGAGGCCGATGGGAGCGAATATACTGCTGCCGCAGGTGAGACCCGGATTGCTTCAGGCCCGAGCGTTATATGCTGGCGCGTCCGCTGCGGCGTTCTTCATCTCGATCGTACTAATGCTGCGCGGTGACGATGCCAACAACTATGCCATGAGCGAGCGAAGCCAGGAGATAGTATCTGTATACGTGGACTTATCGCTTCCGTCGATAACGATCACCGGGCCACGGAAGTATTAACGTACGATGACGGTTATCCGACGTTGCCCCGAGATGACACCGCAGTCGAGGTACCGCGTATCTCCGCCGCGCCAGCATCTGCGTCGCCGTCATCACGGCCGCCAGTCGCGCTCGCGGGGAAGCGCGGAGTTGAAGATCTAACAGGTTCGGTCTGCGTCGCGGCGCGGCGTGGAGACAGCTGCCCGGCTCAGTCGACACAGGCCATCAACCCACGACGCTGCTTTCTTCACAGAGATTTGCGCCAGCATCGATCATGATATTTACGGCATTTCGAGCCAGTCAGTCCCGATATAAGGCAACGACAAGATCACGAACCTTCAGCTCCTGATCAGGCGATTGCCCAAGCGATAAATTTTGTAAGTAGTGTCGGCTCAGACGACGGTGACTCGTATCGTTCATATGACTCGCGTGCGGCAACGCTAAATACGACGGCGACCATCACGAATTCATGGAAGGTTCCCGTACCGATTATAACGCCCTTCCCGCCAGCGATCTTGAACAAACAGTCGGAGGGCGGGGACGGCGGCAGTTCGACGGATCGGCGGCGCAGATCATTCAGAACTGTGTGACCCGGCGGATCAGGAATCATCGTCTGAACGGCGCGTGGAGAGCGGCCCATTTGCGGTGCCGGTGCTCGACGACGTGGCGCAGGGAGACGATCCGCGACGGGGATGGTCTTCGGGGTACGCGGAGTGCGGCAGGTCGGTTCAGCGGTTCGACTATCGGTATGTTCCAGGTATACAAGACGTTACTTCCTCGACTATGACGATGTCACTGACGGAGCTACGACGATGCGGATCCATTGTCGGGCTGGCGTAGACGGCAGTTTCTCCAGGATCTGTCTACCGTGGATCACCCCGGTGGCCTGCGATATCAGCGTCGACAACTGGTAGCCGTCGGCGCGGGTGTAGACCAGCGGCGGCCAGCCGTTGTCCGCGTTGCGGAACTGGTCGCTCAGCGGCATGCGCTGCCTGCACAGTATCTACCGGATACGTCTGGCCCAGGCAAAAGCGGCACGTTCCCAGTGGAGCGTGGCACGGCTATTGCTCCGCAGCTTTTCATTCTTCGTCCATAACGGGGATTGTCGACGCTGTCACGATCCATTTCGTGAAGGGTCGACCTGTTTGTGATACCGTCAGGCGTCGGCCAGGAAAGCCAGCATCAGTACGGCCGGTCAGGTCATGAACTTGTAGGTATCTCCGATCGTCCAGGAGTCGATGTAGCGAGCCGCGGGCGATGGGGCATCACACACGGGCGGCGTATTCCCGTCGATCGCCTGGTCATGCCTGTTTGAACAGGTACCAGCCGCTGCGTTTCGAGCCACGGCGCCGGCGGCTGGCGGCGGCATCTGACGTTCGAGGCCAGATCAGGGATCGCCCGATGCCTGCGGGTGCTTCTCCGCGGGTACAGCTCCGTCACCCGTTTCGAGTTCAGAGGAGAACCTCATCATTTACCGCGGCGGCTTCAGATCGAGCGGTCGCTCCATTTCACCCGGTGGATCCGCACGTATCGCGGCCGACGTTTATCAGAACGCCAGATTCCTGCCGTTGCGGCGACGAGCTCTATCTTCCAAAGATATCACGATTAACTGGATCTTCGTGACATCTCGATGAAGCAGGTCCTCCGCGATGATCTTCAGACGCTTTCTGGAAACGCCGTTTACGTTGCGGGATTCAATCACGTAGCGCCAGTACGATCATCAGTTTCAGTTCTTCATCACATCCGTAGCGTCAATGGCCAGAAATTTGCCTTCAGCAGGTTCAGTAGCCTGAAGAGGAAACGTCATCAATCAACGTACCGATCAGGCGTACTGACAGTGCCGTTTCAACCGGCGATGGACGCGGATGAGTATCAAATTTCAGGTAGCATGCGGTGGAGGCCGACGCCGCTGGACCGCATCGTTTGCGACGCGTGGCAGTGACATGATCAGCCCGCTGCAGCGGCCAGAAAGACAACGCCGACTGCTGATGCCTGCTGCTGGCGGTACGGTAGATAAGAAGAATCTTGCCATTCGCCGAGAGGGCCTGGCCCACGATCCGGGCCTCTCGCAGCCTGTTATTTGTTTATCTGCCCAGCCAGCGCCTGTTACTGGGTCGACGGGAATGGCTGAATGCCTCTGCCAGGACGCTTCGCGGCGATTTACCGTAAAGATACTTACGGCCGCATGAAATCAGATTAACCTCCGTCAGAGATTGCCAGTTCAGCTTCACGGCGATAATAAGATGCTTCTTCAGCGGTACACACGGGCTCAACGACGGTGATCATAGAACGATACCGCCACAATCAAAGCTATATAGATACATAATTTTCCGCATAGTCAGCCTGGAGGAAATCAACAGACCGTCAAGAAAGGCGTTAATGATAAATGCAGGCGCCTGACCCAAGTCGCGCAGTATAAAATGTTGCGACTGTCGCCGTTACTGCGCGAATACACTGCCTTCGCCGTCAGCCGATCACACCGCGGCGTTCGACATTGGTCACCGCTTCAGCAACGGAAAGCCAATCAGCGATTGCGCCAACGAGTTCGGCGATCTTCGCCCGGCCTGCGTGTTAATACGCCACGGTACAGCACTCCGGTTTACACTGGATCGCGCTGGCAGATAACGAACGATGACCCGGCCGAGCGCCACGCCATCGCCACACAGCCCAGGGCGTGTGGGAAGCCCACGGGCGCAGCTCAGCGCCTGCCGCGACAGCCTGGACGCGTCTCGTCATCATGGACTGCGCTATCACGTCAGCACATCTACTTACGCGCGAAGAATGACGGTAAACTCGGCCGACTGGTCAGCTCGCCCCCACATCACGACACAACTACCAGACACGATACTGGAAGCTACCGGTTTGCCCTGCACTTGCCATTCAAAGCCGATGGCGGGATCGTGCGGCGACGCTGGTATTGCCGACGCCGCCGACTTACCGCCAGCTGTCATCACTTTCTCCCTATTAACGATTGCACTATCTTCGCCGACATTCTGATTATCGTCCTTGGCGGCAGTTCAGCGCCCACATTCCACCAATTTCACCGCCGACGGCCAGCCGTTCACTATCGATTCTCCTCGGCACTTCTACGCTGGTTAAAACGAGAACATACAGCGACGCGCCGACGCTACGCGTCGGTTCAGCCCCCCGCTCCGCGGGGGGCTGGGCTCGGTCCCTCCGGGACCGGATCCGCTCCGCGGATCGAGTTGGGTCGTCGGTGCGGTGTCCCGATCGCTCCGCGATCGTGCCCCCTCCCCGACTTGCCTTGGCTTTTCAAGTCCAACATGACTGGGGTGCAGGTTAATTCGGCTAGCAGTAAGGGACCGACGGTCGTTGTTGTGCCTGACTAGATGTTTGGTGACGCCTCGTCAGTTAACGACCAGAACGTCGAGCCGTGCCAATCCTGTGTGCCGCTGCTTCCTTATCTCCAAAACTTTGGAGTATTCGAGTTCTGCCGCTCCCACGCATACCGGAGATGGGACCCGGGGCGCGCGAAACGAGGCTGCCGCCGCACTGAGCTCAGCGGCCAAACCTCAGCCGTTTGATGGCCCGATGGTGCCGGGAGCACGGACCAGATCGATGCCGTGCTCGGCAAGGGTAGCGGACACCAACTCTTCTTGCTCTGAGGGGAGTTGATCAGCGTTCAGCTTGGTGCGGACCTTGGCGAGCCAGGGACCAATCATGACACGGTCGCCGTCCACCTCGATCCACTCTCGGGCGCCGGGGGTGCGTCCCCACCGTGCCACGAAGAGCCCGAGGATCTCGGTGGTCTGCGCGAACGTGCGCCGCCGCGATGTGCTCGGCCTGCCCGTGGCGTGCTCTTGGTCCAGGAGGGCGCGGTCGGGGGTGATTCCCATGCGGGCGAGCAGGTCGCGCTGGCCGGGGTCGAGGTCGGGCCAGCTGGTGAACTGGCGGTGCAGCCATCTGCCCGCCTTCACTCCATGGATGACCGTGTCGCGGCGCAGCGTGCTGGGGTGGTTGCCGGCTTCCAGGTGGCGGCGCAGCAGATGGTACTTGCGATGCCAGTCGGGGCCGTAGGGGAGTTTCCAGTCTGGGTCGAGGGCTGTGAGCTGGTTGTCGCGGTCGGGGGTGAGGCGGTCCTTTCGGGCCAGGGCGCGCTGGTCGGCAAGGAACTGGCCGCCGGGTAGTTGGGTGGGGATGGCAAGGTGGCCGTGTTCGGCGTGGAAGGCCTCGACGGTGGCCAGGTGGCCCTGCCAGGTGGCCTCGTGGTCGTCCCAGATCATGCCGAGATCCTCGAGCTCGGCGATCCATGCCGGATCGAGGGCGCCTGCCTGGTAGGCGGTGCGCTGGCCGGTGATGAATTGCCCCAGCCGGTAGCCGTAAGCGTCCTCGTAGTCGGCGCTCACGCGCAGGTGGCTGTGTTCGCTTTGGTAGCGGATGGCGGCGGCTAGGCCGGCGCGGCGGGGGGCGGACAGGACGGCGCCGTGGGAGGGCCAGACGAGCAGGTCCAGGGCGCGGGCGATCGCGGTGGGGTCGAGGGTGTGGTCGAAGCGGAAGCGGCGGGTGATGTAGGTGTGGGAGTCGCGGGCGGGATGCTGGTTCTTGGCCCGGGGGGCGCGGGCAGCGATGGTCTGGTCGTGGTGGCGCAGGGCAGAGGTAACCAGCCAGAGGGCTTCGTAGGGGGTGCCGAGGAGGTCGGTGGGGTCGGCACCGGGCGGGATGTAGGCGGGGACAACGAGGCTGGCCGTCTTCGTCGTGACGGTGGGTGGTTTGCGTAGGGCGCGGCCCAGGGCCTGGATGATGCGGCGGACGCTGGCGGTGCGGTCGGCGAAGACGACGGCGTCGACGGCTGGCAGGTCGACCCCTTCGCCAAGGACCTTGGCGTTGGCCAGCACGGCCCGGTCGGCGTCGGTGAAGCGGGCAATGATGTCGGCGCGTCGGCGGGGGCTGTGGGTGCCGTCGATGGACTGCACGACGACGTCGTCCGCCCAGTCGGGGCGCAGTTCGTCGGGGAGGGTGCGCAGGGTGTGGGCGAACTGGCGAGCAAAGTCGGCGGCGTCGGCGATCTGCTGGAAGTAGACGAACACGTGCCGCAGGTCCTGCTCGCGCATGGCTTTGAGGATGGCCAAGTGCAGGGCGGTGGTGCGGCGCGCGGTGGGCCCGGCTTCCGGATCGGTGAGCGCAGTGTGCAGTTCAGTGTCGGTGATGGTAGGGACGACGAGCTGGTAGTCGGCCAGGACGCCGTCATCGATGGCGTCGGCGTGGGAGTAGGTGTGCAGGCGGGGGCCGAAGATCTGCGGCTGGTCCATGGTGGCCAGCAGGGCCGGGTCGTCCCAGGCCGGTGCTGTGGCGGCGGTGCGCTTGGGCTGCGCCCTGGTAGTGGGCGGCTCGGTCAGGCGTGGGGCTTCCCACACATACGGGGTGGCGGTGAGGTAGAGGCGGCGCTCGGCAGGGATGCGTTCGTTGTCGTGCAGCGCGGTCCAGTTCTTCTCCCAGGTGCCAGCCGTGGCGTGTGCTTCGTCCACGATCAGCAGGCCGAAGACGGGGGCGGGGAAGATCGCGGAGTGTTGGGCTTCTTCGATCTTGGACAGCGAGTCGTAGGTGAAGAAGACCGTTGCTTTGGGGTGGCGGGCGAGCCAGTATGCCAGGTACTCCCCCGCGTTGGCCGAGTCGACCTTGGCCTTGGCGAGGAGCGGGTGTGATTCGGCGCGCAGCGAGGAGACCGTGGTCATCGGCTCTTGGCGGCCGTCCGTGCGAGCCGCTGCCGCCCACTGCGCGACCAGGTCCAGGCTGGGCACTGCCACTGCCAGGTGTCGCACGCCAAGTTCTTCGGCGACGCGCAGTGCGAAGAGGGTCTTGCCGGTGCCGCAGGCCGAGACGGCGTGTCCGCGGGTGCGCGGGCGGCGCAGGTGGCGGATTGTGTTGGCGAGGCCCTCTTGTTGGTCGGTGCGCAGGACCAGACGCCCGGTGTGTTCTGTTGCGGTGGGACTGGCGGTCATCGCGCGGTTCCTCGGCATATGTGAGGGGCTGACTCGCGTTTATTCTCGCGTACGGAGGGGGTGTGGCGCAGTGTCTCTTGGTTGGCGGGGGGGCGCTGCGGGCCACGCGTTCCCCGTGATCTGCGTCGTTGGTTGTGGGTCATGGGCGATGGTGGCGGCTACGTTGCGCTGAGGAGAGCGCGAGTTGATCGCCGTGGGGCCTAGAGACGGCCGGTCTTCCTCTTCTTGATTGCGGGCGTTCCGATTGGTTGTGTTTTGTGGAGGTTGAGCTCTCTCCCCTTGATTTCATGCGGCCCGGCGTAGGGCTGTCTTGCGAGCCGTGGGCAGCCGCAGAAGGTCTGGCAGGGGCGTGCCGTGTTCGGCCCACCGGCGCAGCCGGTCCCGGTCGACCCAGTGCACCTGGCGGCAGGGCCTTCTGCCGGGCAGGAGGCAGACGTGGCTCGTGCCGGGAACGCGAAGAGGCCCGGATCGTGTAGATCCGGGCCTCTTCGGCAGTAGCGGGGACAGGATTTGAACCTGCGACCTCTGGGTTATGAGCCCAGCGAGCTACCGAGCTGCTCCACCCCGCGTCGGTATCCCCCACCGTACGCCATCCCAGCAGGCGCCGAAGACCGCCTTCCGGCGCAGGGCTCTGTGCGGCGAAGCCGACGTTGGTGACGTGCTCGTACTGGCCCCGCTGCGAGCCGAGGTCGACGATCGTGTCCTGCCACGCAGCGTCGAGGCTCTGGTGGTCGCCGGCCGCCCAGGAGCCGACGATGCGGTCCCAGCGGCGCACGTTCATCGTCCGGTACTCCACCACGCGCTGCAGCGGCTGCGGCACCTGGGACTGGTTGAGCGGGTGGATCTCCACTCGCGTCCCGCGTCCGTCGCGGTTGAGGCGCCTGAGGAGGTGGCGGGCGACGTTGTGACGGCGCACTGTCCGGTACGCCTGGTCGGTGCGTTCCAGGTTGGTCTTGGAGGGGCGGCGTTTGCCCTCCTGCCAGGCCTTCAGAACCCATCTTTGAACCTGCTGAAGGCAGAGCTCTGGCCATTGGTTGCTACGGATCTGGCGGTGGCGGGATTCTGCGGGGAGAGGCCTGGGCTTGGTGTCGGCGAAGGGAGCGCTGGCGTCCCGTGCTGCGAGGTGGGGTGGGTGTCATGCCCGCGAGCACAAAGGTCGGCAGCGTTTCCCGAGCGCGGTACGAGGAGATCATCGCGGAGGACCGCAAGCTCATCGAGGTCGATACGAAGATCCAGTTCAAGATCGGTGACCATGCTTTGGAGATAGAGCCGATGCGCCCGCACGGCGGCTCGCTCCCGGCGGCCGGGGAGGAACTGCTCGGGGTCCGCGAAACTCTGGAGATGTACGCCGAGGACATCGGCGTCCTCTACAACCAGGTGCGGATCACGCGGCAGACCTGCAGCAAGTGGCCCGCGAAGCACCGGGCCGCGGGTGTCTCGTTTGAGATCCACCGGATCCTGGAGAAGCTCGACGACCGCTTCGAGCGGATCACCAAGCCGCCGCAGCCCGTGATGGGGTTCCGCGCTGGACTCAGGATGCGGCGAAGCGGCAGGTCGGGTGGCAGGTGACCAGCCCGCAGAGCGCACAGGAGAAGGTCGAGGCGATCCACGATCTGGCCTCGGACGATCAGGTCGCCGCGCGGGTGGCCACCGGCTTCCTCCGCCGCCCCAACGTGGCCTTCAGGGCCGCGAGCGACGACACCGCCCGGCACCTGTTCAACAAGGCGCAGGCCGACCGGTGGCACGAGATCGACGAGAACACGCCGCCGCCCGGCCAGCCGGAGTGCCCCATCGCCCCGGTCGTGCGGCAGCTCGACCGCACCATCGACTTCCTGGACCTGATCGGGGCCTGCCACAAGTTCGTGGCCGCGACCGGCCGGCTGATGCCGCAGCTGCGCGGCCGGCGCCTGACCGACGACGAGCGGGAGCTGATCCACAAACAGGTCGACCGGGTCCACGCGACCTGCGAATGGATCGTGACGGCCGTCGACAGCGGCCACCTGGACATGGACGAGGAGCTGGAGAAGCTGCTGCGGGGCGAGTAGCCGTGCCACGCTCCCGCAAGAAGGGCGATGCCGCCCGCGGCTGGGCCAAGACGATCCGGCGGGTGCTGTTGCAGGCAAGGCCCGCCGGCCTGCACATGCCGCAGCTGATAGAGGCGACCGAACTCACCCGCAGCCAGGTCCGGTCCGGGCTGGCGATGCTGCGCGACATCATCGCGGACAACGGCTGGCCGCCGCTGGTCTACACCCGCGCCGACGGCTACCAGTTCACCATCGACGGCGATGTCCTGCAGGCCTACGAGGTCGGGGTGGTCCGCGAGGAGCTGACCGAGATCCGCAGGCTGATCACCGGCACCGTCACCCCGCACGCCGCCGCAGCCCCCGAGGACAAGTGGGTCCGCCACATCGTCGCCCGGCTCAACTCCGTCGAGTCCACCCTCGACCTCGTCGCATGAGGTCGAAGGGGGGATGGCCGGCATGCGGCAGCGCCGCTACCCCCTGGGACACCACCGATCTCGAATGGGTGCTGATCGAACCGCTGCTGTTGGTGCCGGCCTGCCGCACTCCCCGCGGCGGCCGCCCCGAGGCTCATCCCCGTCGCGAGATCGTCGATGCCCTGCGCCACGTCGTTGACACCGGCTGCAAATGGGCCGCTCTTCCGCAGGACTACGCGCCGTTCAAGACGGTGTTCGGCTTCTTCACCCGCTGGTCCGAGGCCGGGGTCTTCAACCTCATCCGCGACCAGCTGCGGCGCCGGGTCCGTACGTTCATGGGCATGTCCCCGCACGCCGTCGCCGTGGTGATCGACTCGCAGTCCGTCAAGGCCGCCGCCACCGTCCCCCGCGCCACCTCCGGCTATGACGCGGGCAAGAAGATCACTGGCGGGAAGAGACACATTGTCGTGGACCTGAAAGGCCTTCCGCTGTTCGTGATGGTCGCCCCTGCCGGCATGCACGACAGCGTTGCCGCACGCGAAGTCCTCTTCCCTCTCCGGCTGATGCACCCCGAAGTCACCGTCGTCTGGGCCGACCTCGCCTACGCGGGCACGCTCGTCGACCGGGCGAAATCCTTCCTGCACCTGACGATCAAGTCCGTGAGCAGGCCGAAAGGAGCGAAGGGGTTCGTGATCTTGCCGCGTGGGCGGGTGGTGGAGAGGTCGCCGGCGTGGTGGTTGCACGCACGCCGGAATGTCAGGGACTACGGGAGGCTGCCCGAGCACTCCGAAGCGATGCTCGCGCTCGCTGCGATCACTCTCATGACCCGTCGGCTGACCCGCGGCAGCGTTCACCCGGCCTCGGCCGTTCCCCGGCCCGTGCCGGCCGTCGCAGCAGCCTGAGCTGCCGGGTCTGTACGGTCAACGGTGGATCTTCGAAACGGAGTAACACCTGATGACGGACGTGACCGTGTCGGCTGAGGCCGCGACCGCCTCCGGGTGCGAAAGGAACCCTGTCTCCCTCAACCGCGCCACGACACGGACCGGGCGTCCTGGCGCTGGCCGTTCGCCCCCTGTTGGGTCTTGCTCCGCGCCCGCCGGCGCCGGCCTGGCGGCCGTCCAGACCGGCGGACGGGGCGACGTCACGCAGGGACGCCGAGCGGCGGGTGCTCGAGCACGCGGGGCTTGTACTCGACCAGCTGGATGCGGCCGTCGAAGGTGCGGTGCTCGATCATCTCGAGGGCAACGTCCGGATAGCCGTCGTAGATGCGTTCTTCGCCCGTGGCCCCGGTGATCACCGGGAACATCACGACCCGGAAGCGGTCGACGAGTCCGGCCCGTAGCAGGGACCGGCACAGGCTGAGGCTGCCGATCGTGCTGAGGAGCCCCGAGCCACTCGACTTCATGGCGCGGACCGCCTCGACGGCGTCGTCGCGGACGAGCGTGGAGTTGGCCCACGTCAGTGGCTCCTCGAGTGAGGAGGAGAACACCACCTTGGACGCTTGCGTGAGCTCGTCGACGGACGCCTCTTCTTCGGGCCTGAACTCGTCTTGGCCATCCGGGACCTCGCCTGCGGCGAAGCCCGACATCAGGCGGTAGGTGTTCGCTCCCATCAGGTAGGTGGCCTCGGGCTGCTCACCGAGCCATGCGAGGTACTCCGGGCCCTCGAGGCCCCAGAAACCGGGCCATCCCTCTCCCGATGCGTGGCCATCGAGGGAGGTGATGAAGTCGACGAGAAGCTCCGACATGGCGGTGTCCTTTCCTAGGTGTCATGAGCTTGGACCCGCCGGGAGCCACAAACTCATCGGCCGCGCTGTGGAGTAACGAGAAAACCCATGACGCTGCAGCCGATCAGGTCGGCGGAGCGGCACTGCTTCGCAGGGCCCGGAGGGTTGGTTCAAAGATGGGTTCTCAGTGCGCGCCGCAGGTGTGCGCGGTCGGTGTCGAAGATCGTGGGGACGAGCTCCGGGCGGGTGAAGTCGACCACCGTGCAGGGGCGGGTGGTTTCGAATGCGGCGTAGGTGACGAGCGTGGTGTCGTCGCTGGCGTGCCGGGCGACTTCCTGGATGGCGGTGGCGGGGCTGTCGGCTCCGTAGAAGAGAGGGATGCCTGCTGGGCTCATCCGATCGGGGTGTCGGGCCTGGACAGGCGACGCGGTTCCCAGGAGGTGTGCGGACCAGTGCTGTTGGGGAGTCTCGTGGGCCCGTGCGCGCCACAGGCGGTGCCCGGCCGGGATCTCGTGTACGAGGCCTGCCTGGGGGATGAGGCCACCGGGGGTGTCGAGGATGGCTGCGGCGGGGATCTCGCCGCCATCGAGATAGGCCTCGTCCTTGTCGGATGGTGCCAGCCAGAACACATGCCTGGTTCGGTACATCACTTCGCGGCTGAAGCGCATCCACCCGTCGAGCAGCGCTTCGTCCTGGCGGGTTCGATGAAATGGCGCTCCACCCCCACGTCATCGTGTCGGGCCGCCTCGCGGACGGCGTACTCGTTGACGAGGTCGCCGCCGTCCCAGTGCTGGACGGGTCGCCGCCGCTTTTCGCGCACCTTTGGTGCCTTTGGTGCCTTTTTTGGAATGCTCGCGCACAGGCTGGTGCGCCGGAACATGCGCGGTGCCGGGAGAGACGCTGGTGACTGTGTCGGTGTGGTGGGGTTCCTGGGCGGCTGTCAGCCTGCCGTCTGGCCCTTCCGTTGCCAAGGCAGTCATCTGTGCGCTGGGGGTGGCGGGTTGGCTCCTGGCGCTGGAGCGGAAGGCGTGGGAGAGGACTGGGAGATCCTCTCAGCACTGGCGGTGCAGGCCGACGTGGCACGGTCGAAGGACAAGCTCACCGAACTGGCCGAGCGCCTTGAGGGCCGGCACGCCGTGAACATCCAGGTGATCGCGGCCGACCTGGCCGTCCCCGGAGCCGGCGGACATCTGGCCGCAGACATCACGCACCGGGGACTGGCCATCGATGTCCTCATCAACAACGCGGGCTCCGCCATGCACGGACGCTTCGTCGACGCGGACCAGTCCCGCGCCGCCGAGCAGATCGCGCTCAACGCGGGCGCGGTAGGTGACCTGACCGGGCGCTTCCTGCCCGCGATGGTCAAGCGCGGACGCGGCGCAGTGATCAATGTCGCCTCCACCGCAGGGTTCCAGCCGGATCCGTACATGGCGGTCCAGGGAGCCACCAAGGCGTTCGTCCTCTCCTATTCAGAGGCGCTGTGGGCAAAAAACACGGGCGACAGGTGTGGACGTCCTGGCCCTGTGCCCCGGTGCGACCGAGACACCGTTCCTCGATGTCGTGGGTACCGACTCGGCGTCAGCCGGCAAGCGCCAGACACCACAGCAAGTCGTCAGCACGGCACTGCGCGCATTGCGCCGGCGTCGGCGTCGGCCCTCGGTCGTCAGCGGCCGCGCGAACGCACTCTTGGCCAGACTTCCCGGACTGCTTCCCCAGTCGGTGACAGTCCGCATCAGTGAGCGCGCTTTGCGCCCTGGTCCCGCACATTGACCTGAACGGGTCGGAGCCAACTCGCAGCGCCCGGTCCGCGGCACACCCTCAATCGGGCGCCCTATTCCTGGCGTTGCAGGCCGGGGAAGCGACGGATGAGTTCTTGTGCTTCTGCTGCGGCCGGCCCCTGCGACGCCGCGGCACGATGCACCAGCGGGGCGATTTCCCGCCTGCGGTTCTTCTTTCTGAGCGCGGTATCCCATGCGGCGACGGCGCCGGAGGGCAGTTGGCGGACGGCCTGACCGGCGAGTCCGGGAGCGTGTCTGCCGCAGGCTTGGAGCCACCTGGAGAGGCCTTCGAACGGGTCGGTGCAGCTCGAGGCAAGTCCCGCAGTGAATCCGGGGAGGTTGGCCTCGGCGAGTTCGGCCGCAACCTGGGCGTCGTGGGCGGCGATGCGTTCCAGGATGGTGGCCGCAGTCCCCCAGTGCTGGTCCTGCAGGGCGAGGTTGAGGGGCAGACCGCGGCGCAGCAGCCGGATGGTCATCGCAGGATGCACGTAGGCGAGGAGAGGATCGATGCCGGCGAATCGCGACTCGTAGCGTTCGAGGAGTGCTCGCGCTTCGGCCGGCCGGTGTTCGTTGAGGACCTCTACCGCGTACAGGTGGTTCTGGGCCGGCGTCGGCAGGCTGTGCTCGAGTTCCGCTGCGAGCACGTCGGTGTCCATACGACGGACGATGCGCTCGGCGCTCGGCGCTCGGCGGATCGGCTTCCTTGACGAACTCGACGAAGGAGGGGAAGTTCTGCCAGGTCCGGTCGGCGCGGGGGCGCGACAGCGTGTCGGCGAACCGTTCGGGGTCGAGCGTGCGCACGAAGGTCCTGGCCAGTCGGCGGGCCACCGGGTCCGGCGTGTGGCGGCCGCGCAGGAACGGTGGGGCGAATCCGAGGAGGAATGCCCAGGTCTGGAAGATCTTCTGGGACTCGACGGGGAGGTTGCGCGATACCTGTGCGGCGAGGTGGGGGATCAACTGCTCGAACACGGCACGTCCGAGGTCGCGTGCTGTGCAGGCCAAGGTGTTGAGGAGTTCATCGATGGCCTCGATGCCTGCGGGAGGTTCGGCGGCCAGTGCGTGGAAGGCGCTGGGATCGTAGGCGTTGCCGACGTGTTCGATGAGCGGCTTTCCGCCGGCCTGCGTGATCCTTTCCACGGCATGGGTGGTGGAGTAGATGTGCGGCCATCCCCCTTCGGGGATCAGCCGGGCGAGTGCGTGTGCGTCCGCGTCGGTCAGCAGTTGCTCGGTGAAGGCCCGCTCGTCGCTGGACAGCGTGTTGATCAGGTCGCCGATGGCCCACCCCGTTTTCCGGGGTGACGTGGTGCACCCCTTCGCGGAGCCTGCTGTGATGCTCGCGGATCAGGTCGAGGCAGTCGTCCTGGTCCGGGACCAGGAGGTGCTCAAGGAGCTGGGCGGCCATCGCTGTCTCGGCTCCGGCCGGCGTGGCACGTGCTCGTTCGGCCAGAGCACGGATGCGTGCACGGGTCAGCACGCCGTGCCGGCGAAGGACCCATCGCGTTTCATGCCAGAGATTGCGTCCGACCAGCCATGCGGCGCCGCGCAGTGGTGTGTGGGGTGAGTCCAGGGCGAGGCGGAAGAGTGCCGCTGCGCTCTCACGGTCTGCCTCGATCTGGTGGTCAGCCAGGACCGCTCGGGCTTGCGGTCTCCAGCGGGGAGCGGGGGCGGACGAGGGCGGCGGGTGCTCGGTGGCGGACACGATCGGCGCTACCGTGACGCGCTGCACGGGCGTGTGGCGGAACTCCGGCGGGTGGAGCATCCACTTGATCAGGGCCCAGGCGGACCTGAGGTGTGCGCAGCGCAGGACTGGGTCGTTCTGGGTGGTCAGCCGCTTGTCCTGCAGGGTACGCAGGCCTCGGTCGATCCAGTGGCGGTCGCGGCCGAATGCGTGCGCACAGGGCTCGAGGTCGTCGGCTGTCACACCGGCGTCGACGCCGGCGACCTGGGCGATGGCGAGTGCCAGAAGGAGCAGGTCGGCCCGGTCGTGGTGGCGCAGGTCGAGTGCGTCGCGCTCGGTGCGGCGCCAGCCGCCGGTGAGTGTGTAGAAGAAGAGCCAGGCCGAGCCTTGTGTGGAGGCTTCGTCGATGCGGCTCGTGAAGCGGTTCGTCACCGAGTTGGTCTCCGACGGAGTCGTCCAGAGCCCGGACCTTGGGCAGGATGTGGTCCGTTCCCTCGCGCATGGCGCGGGTGAGGGTGCCGATCGCTGCGGCGTCGCTGATGCGGCAGGTGGTGATCCCGCCGGCGACGTGGTCCACGCCGACGACGAGGACCAGTTGGTCTTCGGTGGCGGTCTCGGCGAGTTCACGGATCAGGTCTGCGGGCAGGTCCTGGGCGTCGTCAATGAGCAGTGCTTTGCGGTGCGGGTAGCCGGCGAGGTCGGCTGTCCACTGCCGCGGGTCACCCCTGCGGGCGTCGTCGCGCAGCCGGAGCACTTCGTAGCCGTCCTTGAGCAGGTCGCTCAGGGCCTGGTAGGCGGTGATGGACTTGCCGCAGCCGCTGTCCCCGTTGAGGACGACCGCGTGATCGCGGCGGAGCGCGTCAGTGAGGAGGGCGACTTCCGTCAGCCGGGGGCAGGCGTCGACGTCGGAGGGACCGAGACGTTCTCCGGCCAGGGCGTGGCCGATGTCGTTTTTCCCGGTGAAGGGGAGCACGTGCCACGCCGATGCGGCTTCCCGGCGCCGGACGTCGTCGGCGAGGGCGGGCAGGGCGGTGTCGGCCGTGGAGGGGATGTCGTCGTCGCCGGATACTCGGGGCCGATGCGGCAGACACGCCACCCCTGGTCGAGCGGTGCGATGAGTTGGTCGACGACGACACGGTCTCGCTCCGAGTAGCCGACGATGAGGAGGGTTCCGGGGTGATCCGCAACCAGGTGACGGACCCGGTCCGTGAGGTCAGGGATGAGAGTGCCGGGCAGGTGCGGAAGCATCCAGGGCTGTTCCGGATGAGCGGCATCACCGTGCGGCTTGAACAGGATCCCGACGGGGATATCGGTCCCGTACCGACGGCGGTAGGCGGACTCGAGGGCGGTGTCCCAGTTGAGTGAGACGACACATTCGATGACACCGGCGTGGATCAGTGCGGCAAGGGCCTCATGGGCGGCGGACGGCTGCGCGCTGCGGTGGCGGTCGAGGTTGGCCATCTCCTCCTGAAAGCGTTGCCTGGCCGGTGTGGAGCTCTCGACGGCGCGCCATGCGGGATCCCCGTGGGCGGCATCGTCCCCGACCAGCAGCTTTGTTGGTGCATCGCGCGTGCCGAGTTCGGCGGCGAGGGCGCCGCGAGCGGCAGGATCGGCGTCGAGAGCGTCCCACAGCAGTGCGGTCAGACCGGGGCTGGTCGGGTATCGGGCCGAGATGGACAGCCGGCGCCGACGACTGCGACGACACCGAGCCCGAACCGGCTGAGCAACTGTGCAATGCGGTCTGCGTTCTCCGTGTTCATCGGCCCGCCACGGATGCCGACGTGCAGCGCACTGGCTTGCTGCGGAATGGGAAAGCCCGCATGCGCTCATTATCGGCCATGGCACTGACAACACGTGCCGCTGCCACCCCCGGGAGCACACCGGTACCGGCTGCCGTAGTGCAGTCGAACCCCGCGTGTCACGCACATGCGTGGGAGCTGGTGAACGGCGCCGCCTGTCTGCCGTCCGTACTGCACCACGCCGGCCTGCCGGGGTGCATGCTGCCGGGATCGGGCCGGTGGACCGACTCCCTTTCGGCAGCAGGCCGCAGGCATTGGTCGGTCGCATGCCCCTCGCGGTGGTTGTGCGGGCCCGGCGTGCACGCCGGGCCCGCACAGTCCGGCGTCAGCTCGAGCGCGGGACTGCGATCTTGGCGGCGAGAGTGAACCCGGAACCAGCGATCGTCACGGCGGTTCCGAGGGCCTCGAGCTCGCCCGGCATCACCAGCAGGACGGCGATGGCGCCGAGCAGGGCGACTATGGCGATCAGCACCGCCGACACCGCATTGGAAACGGGCAACTGCGCGACAGCAGCGGGGGGTTGTTCAAGGCCCGAGGGCTCTAAGGGGGTTCGAGTCTGGGACACGCGGTTCCTCATGAAGGTTTTCCTCTCGGGTCAGCCCAGGTGAGACGGGTGGGGCGCCGAAGTATGCGGTAGCAGCCGCATATTCGTGTTCCGAGAGATGCCCTGTCGCCTTTGTGTCAGAACGTGGCTCCGGGGCAAGGCGCCTTTATGCAGGAGGTCGCTCTCACGCATCCTGCGGGGCGAACCTACGCATGCGGCCTCGCCGGATCTTGATCCGGCGAGGCCGCATGCGTCTTGGGTCCTGCTGCTACAGGGCCCCTGCGGGCCTGCTGCTACACGCCCGCTGGTTGTTTGGCCGTTGTCTCACCTGGGCTGACAGGAAAACGAGGACCAAGTTTCGCCAACTCAACCAAGTTGGCGACCAACTCTATACTGTTTATCCCCGCTTTGAAGCGACTCGTAACCTCTGGCCGAGCAACTCCCCGTGAAGGGGTCCGAAGCGCGCGGCCATCGGAGGCTGCGACCGGGCGGGCACCGGGGCCGCGGAGGAGCCGCGGGGCGCAGACAGCATCCCGACCATGTCCCGCCTGCGCCGCAGCCCTGTGCACGTGGTCCGCTCTCCCCCAGCACGCCGAGTACGCCCACCGGCGCGCCTGCCCCCCCCTGACACTGGCTCTGCTCTTTCGGGTGGTACGGCCGCCCGACCAGCCGAGGACGGGACACGTCAGGAACGCAGAACTCTGGGTCGCCTTCGCTACCGGCTTCATCGCTCTGATCGCACTGCCCACCAGCTCCGCCGGCGCCGCCAAAGCCCGCATCAAGACCATCGAGGACACCTACATCGCACGCTGCCGGCAGATCCTCGACCACCTCCCCCGCCGAGGCCCTCGTCGCCGCGGCCGGCACAGCGTGCACCGGGGAAGAACTCAAGGCCGCACGCCTGTACTTGCGGCTGTGCGAGGACGAGCTGGAGCTGCGCCAGCTGGAGCTGCGCCAGCTGGGCTGGGCCGGGGCCGCACGACCTGGCAGCAATGGCGCCCCGGCATCCAAGCCCAGCTCAACCAGTGGCCCGTGGCAGCCGAATGGGCCCTCATCCGCGACGGCCGGCACGCACCCCACCAGTTCACCCTGCTGCCCCAGCTGGACGGTGTTGCCGACCACGACCCCTGCCGGCCCCGCCCCTGCGCCGGCCGCGTCACCCGCCGATGGCGCGGACTGTGAGAGCACACCGACGCCGTGGCTGAGGCCACAGACACACACAGGGAGAAGCTGGTGCAGCCTCTTCGGCGCCATCGGGGACGGCAGCCGCGGCCCGTGCCACTACGGTGTCGGTCATGAAGTCGCGCATCGTGCAGATCGTGCGGTGGAGCACCCCGCAGCCGCAGCTCGCCGACACCGTGTGCAGCGCACACGGTGCCAAGACCTGCACCCGGGACCTCGTCGCTGATGTCTTCCTCTGCGATGCAGGCAGCCCGCGCATCCACTGGACCGTCTGTCAGCAGTGGCTCGACCACGAACCCGACGTGGCCCCATACGAGGCTGCACGGCGCGACCCCGGCCGGGAGGATCCCCGGTAGGCCCGGCGCGGCTCAGCGGGTGGCTTGCCTCGCCTGCCGGTCGGACATCGAGTGCGGCCGCGCACGCTCCCGGAGTGACTCCCCCAGCCTGCAGGCCGAGATGGCAGCCAACCAGCCCTGGCTGACCACAACTTGGGCACGTCCCGCAGGTTCGGGCCGGTTACCGTCCCCACGGGTACCAGGGCCGTATTCACCTCAAGCCGCCTACCCGGGCAATCCCTGCCCGGCGTCGCAGTCCCCGGGCGGCGGCCCTCCAGGAGGCGCTCGCCGCACGGTGGACGACCGCGACGGCGGAGGAGACAACACACTCCCCCGGTGAGCCGGGCGTACGGCTGCGCTGCCACCTGGACGACGCCTGTCCCAGCGCCCATCGGTCGTTCGGGGCCGGACAGCGCAACGGCCCCGAACGGTGAGTCCGCTCAGGGCCGTGGGCACAACAACGCGGTCGTGAAGGGCGGTCTTCTACGCGGCGAAAGGCACTGCAGGGCGTCAGCCGAACGATCGTCCCAGCGGGCACTAGATGACGAGCCCTGGTCTGGCGGACAATGCGCTCGAGGCCGTAGCCGCCGCCGCGTTCGGCGCGCTTGGCCTGGACGCGCATCCCGAAACCCTCGCCGCCCGCGTGGAACCACCATTCCCAGTCAGCCCCGTTGCGGACCTCTTCGCTCCGCCGGAACTCACGGATCACGATGCGGTACCTGTGCAGACGGCAGAGGTCTTGCAGGCTGAACTTGGTGTAAGCCTCCTCGTCCGGCACTGGCCCGCGAAAGTGGTCGTCAGCCAGCCGCTCGAACGTCCTCGAAGCGCAGGCCCGCAGCGTTCGGCACAGGGAGCCGGCCGGCGAAGGAGAGCTGCGTCGCACCTCGGCGGACCAGCGTAGCTCGATCCCGCAATGCAGGCAGGAGGTGAATCGCTCGGCGATGTCCCCGCCACAGCCGCACAGCAACTCGCAGGCCTCTTCCCCCATAGGCCAAATCACTGGCAAGGACAGGTTGGTGAACGGCCCCTCGGTACTCGTGAGCGGGCCGGCACACTCGTCGGTCTCGGCCCGCCATGCGTGTCCCGCTGTCCGTGCCCGCGGCTTGTCCTGCGCCTGGCTCGAGCCTCCCAGAAATGATCCCGCCACTGCCTGAGACTGATATCAGACTGACACCATGAACGTGGAGGACAAGATCACTCAGTTGTCGTGAGCTGATGAGCTTGCGCAGGTCCTCCGGGACCGGTCGTACGGCGTCGTTGACCAGGACCTGGCGTGGGTGGAGACGCTGCAGCAGGTGCGGGCCCGGCTGGGCGACACCCGCCCGTACACGGGCCAGCACAAGCGGCCCTGGGAGGCTGCCCTCACCGACTTCCGTCACGCTACCGACCAGTTGCGAAACGAGGTCCGTCAAGGACATGCTCCGCACCTTCCTGAGCTGCTGAGCGTGTTGTCGACTCCGCCGGCCGACAATGCGCGAGACCGCGCCGTTCGAGCCGCCCGCCTGGCCGACGAGACTCTCGAGACGACGGACACAGGACGGCTGCCGCCCCTGGCCTGGAAGAATCCGGTGGCTGCGGTGCATGAGAACGCTCCTTTCCAGAAGGTCCGTGCACAAGGCCACCTGCCGGCGACGCCTCTGCACCGATCGGACCGCGATGTAGAACGGTCATGCCGCCGGATGGCCGGCGTGCTGCGGAACCAACTGATGAACGTGCGACGGGCACAGCTACGTCTCGGCGACATCGCCGTTGTTCAGCCAACGCAGGACATCGCGGGGGCATCGGCCGGCCTGAGTCCGAAAGACCGGGCCGATCCGTGTCTGCGCCTGTTGGCCAATCCGCCTGCCGCAGCTCATCACGTGGTACGGCATGCCTTCGGTCGGGCCGGCATCAGCAGGATGGTCGAGGAGCTCAGCCCGGTCACGTTCTTCGATGACGAATGGCAGCGCAGGAATCTCACGCATCGTCGGCCCCTTCAGAAGCTCCCTGCCCGCCGAAACGACAGGCCCAGATACCTCTTCCCCAGCTGAAATGCTGCCCAAGGGCAAAGATGTGGTGATGGCCCAGGCCGATCCAGGGGTGGGAGCCCGCGCCGACGCACCATCCGATTCCCGGCTCCTGGTGCAATCGCTGATCCTGGCCGCGGCCTTCCCCGAAGACCGGCACGACCGGCAGTAGCACGAGGGCTACATCCACACTGCCGATGACCAGTACGACTGGAAGATCCTCCCTCTCGCAAAGGAGGACATCGAGAACCAGCTGCCGCACGAACCCTCGGCCATCACCGCCGCACAACTGTCCGAGACAGCCCCCCGGACAACACCCCACTCGGCGAAACCTGGCACCGCCATGCCCGAAGCAATCGACGCAATCGGATCGTGAAAGGCACCCGCGACACAACCTCAACACAGTGCTGCCGCACGACAGAATCCTGGAATAGCTCACGACCCGGCTCGACGGCACCACCCCGCCACAGACATCCGACCAAACACCACAAGACCGCATGGATCCGCGACCGTACGGCCGCCGACCTGGTGCATCTGGTGTGGCACGCGCGAGACGACGTACGGTCGCTGGGACCGAAGACGGCCGAGGCTGTCATCGCGCTCCATGACAGCCTCGTGCAGCATCAGCGGTGGGGCTTTCGCACCGACGTCACGCAGGCGATCACCGCTCTTCCCGCCCTGGCCGCCGCCCGTCCTCCGCACACACTGCAGCAACGGCGCACCCAGGACATGGCCCACAGGGTGAGCGTCCCCGACGGCAGACATGCCTGGTACACAGAGCTGGAAGAACGATGGTCGCGGGCCGTGAATCGGCTGACGTCGGTACGCAATGCTCTCGCGCACGGCGGCCCGGCAACGGCGTCAGCAGCGGCAAATACGGCGCCCATGGTGCACCGGCTGGCCGGCGAAGCACTGCACGCCAGTCTCACCGCTCTCCTGGACGGCAAGCACCCGTACGACGGGCACCTTCGCCGACGGGACCGTGCCGCTGAATGGGCACAGAGGTGGCTCTCAGAAACGCCGCCGCAGGAAGCCTGGTCGCAAAACCCCGCCGGTGGACACAAGCCCTAGCGAATGGGACCGCACGGCATTCTGGTTCCATGTCCTCACAGGCGGCCCAAGGCTCACCAGGTGTGCAGCGCCCACGGCGCGAGGCCTGCTCGCGGAACCTCGTGCCGATGTCTTCCGGGAGCCGGGCCCCCAGCAGCTGGCCCGCTCCACTTCCTCGCCGGTGGCACCGCTGTGGGCCAGGCCGATCTCCAGCGCCCGGAAATACTTCAAGCCCGGCCACGAGGCCCTCGCCGAAGTCACCAGCCTGCTCACCCCCAGGCCCCGGGCTGCCGGCGCGCGCGGCGATGACGGGCGCCACGGATTCAACCGCCCCCGCCCCCCCGGGGCCGTGCGCATGCCGACGTGCAAAGCGAGTCACAGCACTTACGGATCAAAGCGCTGGCGGGGCCGGCCGATCAACGAGCGCAGGACGGGCACCATGGAGCCGGACGCGCTGAGCCCGGCCAGGGCAGCGCCCGCCAGGGGGGCGCCGGCCAGCACGGTGAGACCGCCGACGACCAGCCCCAGTACGAGCGCGGTGAGCAGGACGACGGTGGTGTGCAGGGACAGAAACGGCGGTTCTGATTCGAAGCCGCTCGGGCCGGGCTGCGCCGGCGAAGGTGTCGACTGGGTCATGCCAGCACCATCCCCCAAGAGCCTGCCGTTGACCTGCATCAATCGAACAAGCCGGGGTCCAGCCTGATCAGGATCGCCTCACGTCGAACACACCACACCGTGTTCCGGGCTGTTCCGTCATGTTCGGTGCCGTTCCGGCCAGGTGCGCCTACTCTGCTGCTCACCACACAAGACGGGAGTGACGTGGCAGGCAACGGCGGGCACGGTGAAAGCGGTTACGCGGCAACGCTGCGCAGGCTGGGGGAGGCACTCACAGACTTGAAGCGCGAGCGTGGTGCCCCTTCCTACGACCGGATCCTGGTGCGCGGAAAGAAGGTGTGCGGCGAGCGGTCAGCGATGTCGAAGGCTTCGATGAGCGAGGTGTTCGCCGGACGACGCGGCCCCGCCTCGCTGGACCGGCTGCTGTGGCTGGTGCGCGTCCTGCTGTCATACGACGACGGCGAGGAGGTGAAGCCGCCCGAACGGCGCGATCCTCAACTGCAGGCCTGGAGGAACCGGTGGCACACCCTGGAGAGCGAGCGGGCCTCATCGCGCCGCGCATCTTCGGCACAACAAGCGGAGTCGGCGTCCGAGGCCGGCCAGGACCCGGACGCGATCCCGTCCGGCCACGAGGGCCTGGCGCCCGACGACATACCCAGCCGCTTCACAAAGCACCAGCACCGCAGCCCCCTCCAAGCCCTGGCCGCTGATCCCGCCCTCCTTCCGGCAGCCACGGCAGACGACAACACGGCCGCGGCCAGAGCGCAGGCGGCATCACCCTCCCAGATACCCCTTCCCACACAGCAGTTACCGGCACCACCCACAGCGAACACCTCACCCACAGCACCGCAGCCTGAGCCCTTCGCCCCTGCCGGCGCCCCGCTCACCGGCGACACCGGGGCCGTCTGCGCGATGGCGTTCTCCCCCGACCAAAACCTCCTCGCCATCGTGAGCGGCAACGTCATACGCCTGTGGGATCCGACCACGCGCGTCTCCCTCGGCTCTCCGCTGACCGGCAGGAGTCAAGTACCGTTCTGGACAGTGGCCTTCTCCCCCGACAGCCGCCTCCTCGCCACCGGCAGCAGGGACAAGACCGTGCGGCTGTGGGACACGGCCCGGCGCATCACCGCCGGTGACCCCCTCCGCGGCCACACCGACGGAGTCTGCTCCGTGGCCTTCTCCCCCGACCAAAACCTCCTCGCCACCGGCAGCAGGGACAAGGAAGTACGGCTGTGGGACACAGCCGGACACACGCCCGCCGGTGACCCCCTCACCGGCCACACCGCAGACGTCTACTCAGTGGCCTTCTCCCCCGACGGCCGCCTCCTCGCCACCGGCAGCGAGGACAGGACCGTGCGCCTGTGGAGCGTGGCCGGCCAAACCTGCGTCGGCGCCCCCCTCACCGGCCACACCGCAGACGTCTACTCAGTGGCCTTCTCCCCCGACGGCCGCCTCCTCGCCACCGGCAGCAGGGACAAAACCGTACGGCTGTGGGACACAGCCCGGCACATCCCCGTCGGTGCCCCCCTCACCGGCCACACCGATCAGGTGTACTCGGTGGCGTTCTCCCCCGACGGCCGCCTGTTCGCCTCAGGCAGCAGGGACAAAACCGTACGGCTGTGGGACACAGCCCGGCACATCCCCGTCGGTGCCCCCCTCACCGGCCACACCGATCAGGTGTACTCGGTGGCGTTCTCCCCCGACGGCCGCCTGTTCGCCTCAGGCAGTGAGGACGGGACAGTACAGCTGTGGACCCAGCCCGCCGACAGCCCCTCCAAACCCCGGACCGATCCTCTGAAGCAACCGCTGACGGACAAAGCACAGGTAATCGCAGTACTCAACGACCTCCGATCGATTGTCCGCGAACAGGGGGAAGCCGGGGCCTGCGAGACAGACACCATGGCCCTCATCGGAGCATGCACCGTCCTGTGGCTGGAGTCCCTGCAGGACAGCGTCCTCCCCATACGAGCCATACTTGAGCACACACTGGACAAAAGCCCGACCGATGAGCGCCCCCTGATGCCCGCCTCCATCCGGGCAGGCCGGTTCACGACAGACTGACAACCAGCTCCCACAGCACACCGATCAAGGCACTCCCCCCCCCACCGGCCGGCGATCCAGCCAGGCATCCCAGCCGCCGCCATGGGCAACCAGGCCCCTCCAACACCGGATATCACACTGACTGCGTGCCCCTCTCAAGGCGAAGGGAAGAAGGCGTGCTGCGCGAAGACGCCCCTCGGCCCGTATCAGCTGCCCGGTGATCCGCGTGGCAATATCGGGGATGAACAGACGTAGCCCATCGGCCAGCACCCGGCACGCTGTGACCAGCATGAGGACAACGCCCTCAAAACGCTTCGCCGCCTCACTCCCACCCCAACCGCTCCGCCCAAACCCGTTCCCAGGACCGGACGGCATCCATGCACCAGCTGGCTTTCTCCACCGGCTCTGCCGGCGAGTCATAGTGTCGTAGTGTCATTTGTCCTTGAGCGCGGATGTCACCGTTACTCCGGCAAAAGCGATGTCGCTGTGTTTTAGGGGCAGTTGGGGCCTTGTGGCGGGACGATGGCTGTGCTTCTCCCGCTGGGGGCACCGCGTCTGCCGAAACCCAAGGCTGATCTGTACGCGGCGATCCGCCGGGACCACCGCGCGAGGATGTCGGTGCGTGCTCTGCAGCGCAAGTACGGGGTGACCTGGCAGACGGACCGCAGGGCACCGGACCTGATGTGGTCTGAGCCGCGCAGGAAGCCGCCCCCGCGTCCGACCAGGCGGGGTCCCTACAAGCCGCTGATCGACGAGATACTGCACAGGGATCTGGACGCTCCGCCGAAGCAGCGGCACACCGCCAAACCGCCAAGCGGGTCTTCGACCGGCTGCTGGACGAGTACGCCGCGACGGGGATCCCCTATCAGATGGTCCGCGGCTGCATCGCCACACGCCGTGGGGAGATCCGCCAGGAGGCGGGGCGGGGGCCGGTGGAGGTGTCCGTGCCGCAGACCCATCTGCCGGGCACCGAGGCAGAAAGGGACTTCGAAGACGTGCACATCGCGCTCACCGGCGCAGCGACCCGCTGCCATCCGTTCCCCTTCCGGCTGCCGTACCCGGGCAAAGCGGCAAAGCGGTCCACCGGGTCTTCGCGTCCCGCGGCCAGGAGGCATTCTTCGAGGGCCACGATCACGCGCTGTCCCTGCTGGGCGGCACCCCTCGCGGCCACATCCGCCACGACAACCTCAAGACCGCCGTCGCCCAGAAGCCCGGGTTCACCCGGCACCGCCAGGACAGCAAGCGGTGAACCGCATTTCGCACACACTGGAGCATCAAGAGCTTCTACAGCAGACCAGAACTCGAAGACGCCCACGACAAGGACGGCGCCGAAGAACAGACCGGATACATCCGGCGCAACCACCTCGTCCCCGCTCCCGCGGCCGCCCCGCCGACCGAACTCAACGAAATGACCGACCAGTGCGACCCACAGGACGAAAGCCGCAGAATCCGCTCACGGGCGACGACGGTAGGCAAGTACTCCGCCGTTGAAGCGCCGTCGCTCAAGCCGTTACCGACCAAGCCGTCCGAGACAGGCCGGCACTTCACACCACGGGCCCACCGCTCCAGCCAGACCGCCGCGCAGACCAACCGCAACTCGATTCCGATCCAGCCGATCGGCCAGACAGTGCAGGTGATACTCCACACCGACCATCTCGCCATCCACGACCGGGACCAGGCCCCCCCACACACACGAACGGCTCAACACGAAGCCCACCTCACGCCCAGAGCTGAACCACTATCTGCAAGCGCTGATCCGCAAGCCCAACGCCCCCCGGCACCACCACTCCCAAACAGGCCAAGACCGCAGGCAGGTCCACACCGGCCCATAGCCACTAGCCGACGGCCTGCGGTTGGCCGGTGTCCGGCCCTTTGGTTGGTGGGCAGCGGACCTCCGTGGTCGATCCGGGGCCGCGTCGGGTCCGTGGTGGGTGAAGCCACACCCAGGCCCGACACGGTCACCTTTCCTTTCCTGTAGAGGCGAGTGTCGGTGACTGTCCCTGCCTGCGTCGCTGCCCAAGTGGCGAGGGCGGCGGCGCCCCGCTGGATCAGTCAGGCGTGGTCACCGCTTTCCCACCTGCCGAGACCTCGGCGGGCATGGTGATGCGCACGGGCAGCGGTATGTCGCCCCCGGTGGGGTCGGGGCGACTGAGAGGTCGCATACTCGGTGATCGTTGCGATGCCGTGAGTGCGGTGCCTGCTGCGACCGGTGCGCTGGGCAACCAGGAAGGCTGATGGGGGATATGAAGAACGCGAACGAACTGGCCGTGCCGGAAGTGGTGGACAGTCCCGCTCTTCGGGAGCAGTCGAACGGCAGCCTGGCACGGTGGTTGCTGCGCCACCGGGTGCAGCCGGTCGGGCCGGCGGCGGGTGAGGGGCATACCGAGCCGCAAGCCTGGTGGAAGGTGATGTGCCTGACGGGGGTGGACTACTTCTCCAGCCTGGCGTACGTGCCGGCGATCGCGGCACTGGCGGCCGGAGCGGTGTCGCCGTTGGCGACACTGCTGATCGTGGCGCTGACGCTGGTGGGGATGCTGCCGATGTACCGGCGGGTGGCCCGGGAGAGCCCGCACGGCGCCGGGTCGGTGGCGATGCTCGAGGATCTGCTGCCGTTCTGGTGGGGCAAGCTCTTCGTGCTGGTCCTGCTCGGCTTCGTGGCCACCTCGTGGATCATCACGATCACTCTGTCCGCGGCGGACGCCTCCGTCCACATGATGGAAAACCCCTACCTGCCCCATGCCCTGCACGGCCACGAGGTCGCCATCACGGTGGCGTTGTTGCTGGTACTCGGAGGGGTGTTCCTGCTCGGGTTCAGCGAAGCGGTCAGTGTGGCCATCCCGCTGGTCGCGGTCTTCTTGGTGCTCAACGCGGTGGTTATCGCCGTCGGATTGGTCGACGTGTTCACCACGCCGGGGGCGTTCTCGGCGTGGACGGACGCACTCGCCGAGGGCGGAGGCGGATTCGGTGATCTGGCAGGTCCGGCGCTTATGGCGTTTCCGCTGCTGGTACTGGGTCTGTCGGGTTTCGAGACCGGGGTGAGCATGATGCCCCTGGTGTCCGCCGTAGGCGCCGATCCCGAGCAGCGGCTGCGCTCGCGGATCCGCAACACCCGTACGCTGCTGACCACCGCCGCGCTCATCATGAGCGTCTACCTGCTGTCCGCGAGCTTCGTGACCACGGTCCTCATTCCTCATAAGGAGTTCGAGCCCGGTGGCGGGGCCAACGGCCGGGCCCTGGCCTGGCTGGCCCATGAGAACGTCGGGGAGGCGTTCGGCACCGTCTACGACGTGAGCACCATCCTCATCCTGTGGTTCGCGGGCGCGTCCGCGATGGCGGGGCTGGTCAACATCGTCCCGCGGTACCTTCCCGACTACGGCATGGCCCCGGAATGGGGACGCGCGGTACGCCCGGTCGTGATCGTCTACACCGTCCTCTGTGTCCTCATCACCATCGCGTTCGACGCCGACGTCGACGCCCAGGCAGGCGCCTACGCCACCGGCATCCTGGCCATGATGGTCTCCGGCGCCTTCGCCGTCACCGTCTCGGTCGTACGCCGCCGCCGGCGTGCGACCGCCACAGGCTTCGCACTGCTCACCGCGATCCTGCTCTACGCCCTGGTGGCCAACATCGTCGACAAGCCCGACGGCATCACCATCTCCGGCATGTTCATCGCCGGCATCATCGCCGTGTCGCTGATCTCCCGGGTCTCGCGCACCACCGAACTGCGCGCCGACCGCATCGTCTTCGACCCGGACGCCCGCCGGTTCATCACCGACACCCTCGCCCACGACAACGCCATCAACATCATCGCCAACCGCCGCCAGGCCGGCGACGGCGCCGAGTACTCCGCCAAGGAACGCGAGCAGCGCGGCACCAATCCGGTGCCCACCCCGGCCGACGTGCTGTTCGTGGAAATCGACGTGGTCGACCCGTCCGACTTCAGCGAAACCCTCGCCGTACGCGGCGTCGAAGTCGACGGCTACCGAATCCTGCGCGCCGAGGCCCCGGCTGCACCGAACGCCATCGCCGCAATCCTGCTCGCCCTGCGCAACGCCACCGGCGTTCAGCCGCACTGCTACTTCGCGTGGGCCGAGGGCAGCCCCCTCATGCACATGTTCCGCTACTTCCTGCTCGGCCGCGGCGACACCGCCCCCGTCACCCGCGAAATCATCCGCAGCAACGAACCCGACCCCGACCGCCGCCCCGGCATCCACGTCGGCGGCTGACCCCCGCGCCCCGCCGCCTGGCACAGACCTGGTCCACCGCCTGGAACCTCCACAAAATTGGCCAACTACCGCTCGTCAAAATGGCCGATCAAAAATCGACGCGAGCGTGAGACCTGCACCTCTACGGAGTCGCCTGGCCACCTATCGCTCGTGGTCACAGGGATGTGGACGAGGCCGGCACCGACGCCGGGCCGGGTGCGCGGCCGGCCTTCGCGCGCCCAAGCAGAAGTTGATCGAGCCGGCCAGCTCGCTTGCAGTGGCGGTGGCGGTGGCGGTGGCGGAACTGCAGGGCGCGGCCGCCGCCAACCGCCTGCGTGGGCAAGCCCGGCTGAACGCGCACGGTCGTTCCTTCTGGCCTCGTTCGCGTTCTTCGGTGGCGCCGCCCAGGCGAGGATTTTCGGCGGTACGGACACGCAGTGCGGCCAGGTGGGCTTCGGGCAGGCCGTCCGCGCGGCCACCGCGCCGCGCCTGTCCTGGTGGGCCGGCGGCGCGGCGTCCCGGCGGGATGACGGCCGGCTCATGGCTGCTCATGGTGCCGGGGCTGCGGGCCCGCAGGTGAGCGCGGGCCCGCAGCGAGATCAGCGGCGGGTCTCCCACCACAGGATCAGCAGCGTCACGGCGCCGCTGCCCAGCTTGTAGGCCACGCCCTGAAGGAAGTGGTAGTGGACACTGTGTCCACGGCTATCGCCCCATTTCCGCAGGTGAATGCGCATAGACGCCAGCCATCTGTCCACGGGGCGTGGATGTTTGTCTCGTGAATTCACGCTAAGCTCCGTACTGGTGTTAGTTGCGTTCGTTGCGTTGCGGCACCACGCAAGGAGCCCTCCCAACTCAGTGGCCTGGAAACCCGTTGGGAAGCAGGGCTCCTTTCGCGTTCTTGGAGTCTATCGACGGGTGATCGTGTCGTTGTAACTCGCAGCCGGAGCACAGCGCTTGGCGACGTTCCCGATCTGCAGACCGGCTACACCCTGAGTGCGTTGCCGGGCGTAAAACAGCAGGTCAGAATCTACACACCGTGATGCACGTCACTCTTTTCGGGAAGCACATCGGTTAAACCCGGTAAACCGACTCCTCAAGGCGGGAACACTGTCGCACTCGTGTTCATCCGGCTGTTCCGATTCAGGCCAGTGCCGTCGGGTGAGGAGGATGAGTGAGTCTGGCCGAGAGGAAGTGAGTCCGGCCGGGGCATACCGGGCTTGAAGTCGCCCTGAGCCTGGGCGTCATGGCTCGGTCCTCGCAGGAATGTGAAAGGCCTCGCGCCCGGCAGCTTCAAGACACCGTTGGCGAATTCCGGGGCGAGCGTGACGTCCGCCTTCATGACCCGTTGTGGTCGTGAAGGCCGACGTTGTGTCTGGGGAGGGTGTCGGTGTCGCTGCACGCCAGGAAGATCGGCGGGGTTCCTGATGAGACGGCCCGGGTGGCACGGGCCGCGTTTCCGAAGGGCAGCCTGGCCATACGGATCCGAGATGAGCTGGGCGAGCTGTTCTCGGACGCGGACTTCGCCGGGCAGTATTCGAGCAGGGGGAAGCTGGCATGGTCGCCGGGCCAGTTGGCGTTGGTGTCGGTCATGCAGTTCGCCGAGGGCTCTCGGACCGGCAGGCCGCGGACGCAGTGCGCGGGCGGCTGGACTGGAAGTACCTGCTGGGGCTGGAACTGACCGATCCGGGTTTCGACCACTCGGTGCGCACCGAGTTCAGGGACCGGCTGATCGCGGGAGATGCCGGGATCGGCCTCCTGGACCGGGTTCTGGAGGCCGCTGCGGAGTGCGGCTTGCTCAAAGCCGGTGGCCGTGCGCGCACGGACTCCACGATCGTGCTGTCCGCCGCGCGGCAGATCAACGGGCTGGTGCGGCTCGGTGAGACCCTGCGGGCCACGCTGAACAGCGTGGCCGCCCGCGAGCCGGAGTGGCTGGCCAGCTGGGCTCCGGCCGACTGGTTCGGCCGATACGCGATCCGGTTCGAGGACACCCGCCTGCCCAAGGAGAAGACGAAACAGACGGAGCTGATCGAGCAGATCGGCGCCGACGGGCTGGGGCTGCTGGCGGCCCTGCACGGACCGGACGCCCCGCCGTCCCTGCGGCAGCTCGACCGGGTCCAGACCCTGCGGCAGATGTGGATCCAGCAGTACTTCGTCGACGAGGGGCAGGTCCGTCGCCGCGACCTCAAGGACCGCCCGCCGGGAGCGGAGCGGCTGGTCACCCCCTACGACATCGACGCGCGAGGGAGCGTGAAGCGCGGCATCTTCTGGGACGGCTACAAGGTCCACCTCACCGAGACCTGCGAGCCGGACAGCTCGAACCTGATCACACACGTCGCCACAGCCGACTCCACCGTCCAGGACGTGCGCCTGGTCGCCCCGATCCACGCACACCTCGCCAAACGCGACCTCCTGCCCGATCGGCACCTGGTCGACGCCGGCTACGCGACAGCCAGACAAGTGGTCACCGCCCGCCGGGACCACAAGATCGACCTGGTAGGCCCGATGCTCGCGTCCACCAGCTGGCAGACCAAGGACGGCGGCGGCTTCTCCCAGGCCGACTTCACCATCGACTGGACAACCGGCAGGTAACCTGCCCCAACGGTGCGACCAGCAGCCGCTGGGCCGAAGACCGTTCCCAGTACGGGGCGGCCGTGGTCCGAGCACGGTTCCCGCCAGCTGCCTGCCGTCCCTGCAACACCCGAGAGCAGCGCACCCGTTCCAACAGCAAGGGGGACATGGGCCGTCGGATCACCCTCCGCCCCCAGGCGGAGTACGAGGTGATCCAACAGGCACGAGCCCAGGAAGACACCCAGGAGTGGAAGGAACAGTACGCACACCGGGCCGGTGTCGAAGGCACGATCTCCCAGGGTGTCCGCGCCTTCGGCCTGCGGCGATGCCGGTATCACGGCCTGGCCAAAGCCCGGCTACAACACCAGCTCACGGTCACCGCGATGAACTTCCAACGCCTCAACGCCTGGTGGACCGACACTCCGCGAGCCCGCACACGAACGTCTCGCCTGGCGGCCCTACGGCCTACCACCTAGCACTGCAGTACTAGGTCCCCAGCCCTCAGCCCGGGCCAACCCAAGATCATCCGCAAGTCCGATGCCCCCTTCTGGATGCGGGAGCCACCATGCTGGTGGAACCTGCCAAGAGGGAGCGCATCATGTCGTACCCGGAATACCTTGAGTACCCAGAAGCCCGCTACCACCGCAACAAGGGCGAAGTGAAAGCGGCCTTCCGCCCGGCCGACAGCCCACCGGACATCTCCTCACCCGGCGCCTCTACCCACTACCTCGCCACCAACGAGTCGACCGGCGGCGAATTCGGCCTGTACAAGGTGGAGCTGGGTGCACGGTCCGCTGGGGCCAAGACCCACTTCCACAAGGCGATGTCGGAGTCCTTCTACATTCTCTCCGGCGAACTGGAGCTGTACAACGGCGAGAAGTGGGTCACGGGCCGCGCGGGCGACTTCCTGTACGTACCGGTCGGCGGCCTGCACGCCTTCAAAAACGTGACCGACGAGCCTATGTCCATGCTCATGCTCTTCTCCCCAGGCGCCCCACGCGAGGAGTACTTCGAGCGGGTCGCGGAAATGGCGCAGCGCGGTGGCGAAGACCTTAAGCAGTTTCGCATCCGACACGACAGCTACTTCCTGGAAGACTTCGAGTCCGGGGAGGAGTAGTTCGGGGCCGTTGCAGGACTACCGCTCCCCCACCGCGATGGCCACTCCAGGGCGAGCCCGGCCTGTACGAGTGCGCCAACGGTGTCGCTTCAATGCCAGGGACGAGGCGCTTGTGATGGCCGGACCTACAGCTGGATCTCGATGGACTCCACGTCGGTGAACTCCACGCACAGGCCGGCTGCACGGGTGTTGTTGCTGCGGAAGTACATCCGTGCGAAGCCGTCGGCCGCGATCTGCTGGAGCTGCTGCTCGGTGACGCCCTGCTCGCGTGAGGTGAACAAGCGGTCCGCGAACTCGGGCGGCAGGGCCTTTGTCTCGGGTGCAGATTGAGCGTCAGGCATGTTCGTCATGTGGCCCCAGGAGCCCGCGCCTGACAGGTATCAGCGGGTTGTTGAGGCATGTTGGGCACGTACGCGAGGTGCCGTCGACCCTCGGTTCGGTCGAACCGAGGTCGCATATCGGGCAGGAAGTTCCTCCGCAGACAGCGGTGCCGGGCGCGACGGAGGCGCCGGTCTGACCATGTGCCATCACCACAGATCAGTCAGCGGACGTCTCTGGCTACTCGTTGACGATGCGGTAGGCGCTGACCCATGCACCAATGCTGCGGTAGCCGGAACCGTCGATGGCGATCGAACCCCCGTTGCAGTCGGCGTTGTCCCACCTCTCCACCCTGCGGTGGTCAACCTCCGTGCGGGCGGACCGGATTTGGTCGTTCCAGGTATCGCCGACGTACTTGCACTCCCGCACACCTCCGTCGAACCAACGATCCAGGCCTTCGAAGCCCGTATCGGCGTAGGCGTGCCGACTGGCGGCCGCCAGCCCGGGGCCGGCAGAGGAATCGGAGGACGCGAGTGCGAGGGGCTGGGCGGATGCCGGTTGGGTAATGATGAATGCGTCGGCAAAGGCCGCAGCCGTGAGTAGAACCTTGCGCAAGACGGGCAGGACGTCTCCTTGAGTAGACATGTCGTGTAGACATGTCGTGTAGACATGTCGTGTAGACATGTCGTGTAGACATGTCGTGTCCGTGTGAACGAGATTGCGCGAAGAGGACGAAACAGGAACCGGGGCAACCGGGGCTTCGATCCCGTCGGCGCGTTCACTCGGTGATGGCGAGCATCCCGGCGGTGGCCGTGTCCAAGGGCGAAGCGACGGCCACAGACCGGACAGCGCACCAACTGCTCGGTCTCGACGCCCCCCACGCCGATACTCCCGTAGGGTGCGCGGGTTGTCGTGGAGGAGAGGCGGTTCGGAACGTGGCACCCAGGTCAGTGACGCGGGAGCAGTTGGCAGGTGCAGCGCGGGCCGCGCTGGGCGGCGGGCGGCGGTTGGAGGCAGTCGAGCGGGTCGCGGGCGGCAGTAAGAAGGGCGTGTACCGCCTGGTGATGGACGATGCGACGACGGCGATCGCCTACCTGTGGGACGGCGCCGAGAACTACTGGCCGGCGTCAGAGGGCGACGACGACCTCACCGACCCGTTCTCACCCGGCCTCGGGCTCGATCTGTTCGAGGCTGCACACGCGCGGCTGGACGCGCTCGGCGTCCGCGTCCCGGCGATCCGTCTCGTCGACCGCGAGGGCACCCACTGCCCGGCCGATCTTGCGATCGTCGAGGACCTTCCGGGCGAGAGCCTGGAGGAGTTGCTCGCGCGCGACCAGCGCGCAGCTGCTCCGGTCATGGCCCGGCTCGCGGAGTCGCTGGAGGCGATGCGGGGCCACCGGGCACCGGCGTACGGCAAGGTGGCCGTGGTCGACGGAGGAGGAACGTCGCGCGGTACGTCGTGCGAGGAGGTGGTTCTCGACCGTGCGCTGCGGGACCTCGCCGAGGCGGCCTCGCGCGAGCCTCGGATCGCGGACGCCCGCGACCGGCTGGAGGAACGGCTGCTGAGCCTGGCGGCGGCGGTGCGGCCGCGCACGGAGTACGCGGTCGTGCACGGCGAACTGGGGCCCGACCATGTGCTGGTGGACGCGGACGGGAACCCCGTGGCGATCGATATCGAGGGATTGATGTACTTCGATGTCGAGTGGGAGCACGTGTTTCTACAGATCCGCCTGCACGACGCCTACCGGCCGCTAGGGGTGGACGGGTTGGACGAGGACCGGCTCGCGCTGTACATGCTCGCGCAGCGCCTCTCGCTCACGGCGGGGCCGCTGCGGCTGCTCGACGGGGACTTCCCCGACCGGGCCTTCATGGCGGGCATCGCCGAGTACAACCTGAAGCAGGCGCTGGAACTGGTCCATGCCTGAATTCCCGGGTACCTCAACTTGTTCGCTGAATAGCAGCAGGTGAGGCTGGTTACGGCTGGGCCCAGCCGTAGTCCGGCGGGGAAGGCAGGGATGTCGACGCCGTTGTCCCGGACAGACTTGGGCGTCAACTGTCGCATGTTGTCGGTGCTTCCTGCACTTGCGCGCGGGCAGCCCCACCCCCGGTCGCCGCCGCACGCGGCACCGCCACATCGCCCCCCCGCCCGCCACGCCCAGCCGTCCCACCTCCGACGCTGAATCGCCGCCCCCATACCCGGCGCCACCCACTGGAGCGGCCGATAGCACTGGACACTCACCAGAAATCCCGCCGCCCAGCGGCAGGGCGATGCCCCTCGCCGATGGACACGGCACTGGCCCGTCACCACGGGGAGAGCGACGGGCCAGACCACTTCACACCGTGCCGCACACCCACCGCAGCCGAGGGCCGTTGCCGGGCTGGCCGGTTCCTGGTGCACTCTGTCGGGCCCGGCCACCCAATCAATAGGGTCGGCGCATGAGCAGCGACGGAGTGGTCGGCGACGGAATAGTCGTAGGCGTCGCGGTCCGCGCGGCATGGGACTCGTACCGGATCCTGGAGAACCGCACATCGCAGGAGGACCGCCGACAGGCGCAGCAGCGGATCAAGGCCGCGACGGACTCATACGGCCAAGGAGAGGTCGCCCGGGGCGCGGTCTTCCTGGTGGGTGTGCTGACCACCCACATCATCGGGCAGGACAGTTCGGAGGGTGAGGAGAGGCGTCTTGATCCGCTGAGTGATCTGATACCGGCGGTGATCCGCAGGCTCCCCGATTTCAAGCTTGCCGACCCCGCACAGGTGCCGATGGTCACCGGAGTGCTGATGGCCGCCGCGATGGGCATGGACGTGGTGGCCTGGCGCGACCAGTTCGGGATCATCCCTGCGAAGGAGGCCGTGACGCACAGCTTCGTGGTGTGGCTGCTGGCCGACCTGTACGACACCCTGGTCGACCGGCCCGGCGCTACGGACCTCGTCATGCAGGACGCCTTCAACTCTCTGGCCGCCGAGACCGGCTGACGGCACAACACCTCCAGGTGACCCGCAGCCCGACGCGGGTCAGGCTGTCGCCGGCCGGACAGTGGCGGTCGGTTGGGCGCTTCGTTATCGAGGACCGCCCCGTGATCCAGGATGGTTCGTAGGGCATCGCTCAACGCGCAGCCACTGCCTCGGCCTCGGCCAGCGGGGGCAGATGCCGGATGGTGCGACTCAACGTGGCGCCCAAAGCCGCGACCGCCATGACGGACGCGATCGACAGCAGGGCGGCCGTCGCGCCCCAGCGGTCCAAGATCAGTCCCGAGGCGAGCGGCCCGACCGGGGTCACCGCACTGCCGATGAGGGCGAGGCTGCTGATCACTCGGCCCTGCAAGTGGTCGGGCGTGATGGTCATCTGGTAGGTGTACAAGATCGCGTTGGCCGCCGGGACCAGGAAGAACGCCAAGGCCAGCAGCGGTCCGATGGCCCAGGCGGTGGGAGCGACGGCCATCGCGGGAATGGCCGCGGCGGCGACCCAGAACATCGCCAGGACGACCGACGCCGGGCTGCGCCGCTGCAGCCGGGGGCCGGCCAGCGCACCCAGCAGGCCTCCGGCGCCGGAGATCGCCATCATCAGGCCGACATCGGCCGGTGCGGCGCCACTCTGCCGGACGGCGACGATCGCGGTGAAGGTCAGCGCGGAGAACACCAGGCTGAAGCCCGCGGCCGTCACCAGCAGGACGCGCAGGAACCGCTGCCGCCAGGTCCAGCGCAGGCCCTCGGCGATGTCGCGCAGGAGCGTGCGCGACCGGTCCGCGGCCGGGACTGCGGGCGTCGGGTCCTTGATGGCGAGGACCGCGGCGAAAGACAGCAGGTAAGCCAGGAGCTCTCCGACAAGAGGGACCGTTCTCCCCAGGTTGAACAGCAGGCCGCCCAGCGGAGGACCGGCGATCGAGGCTCCGTACTGGCGGGCTTCGTTGTGCGCGAGGGCCTGAGGCAGGTGCTCGGCGGGAACCACGCGCCGTAGCATCGTCGTCTCCGCCGGCTGGAAGAACACCCCGCAGGCGCCGCTGATCACAGCCGCGGCCAGCAGCATCCGCCAGTCGAGCAACCCGAGCAGCGAACCGGTAACGGTGGCGGCGAGAAGAGCGGCTCGCATGAGATCGCAGCTGAGCATCGTGCGCCGCCGATCCCACCGATCAACCAGGGCGCCCGCCGGCAGGCGCAGCGCGATGCCGGCGACCATCGCGGCAGAGCCGATCAGCCCGGCGTGGACGGCCGAACCGGTCAGTTCCAGCGCCAGCAGGGGGTAGGCGACGGAGGCGACCTGGGAGCCCAGCGTCGAGGCCAAGGTGGCGCTCCAGAGCAGGACGAAGCCTCGGTTGCGGCGCAGTGGCTCACTCATGATCGCGATTATGTACGTTCTTTAAAGAATGTACAATCTCGAATCGTACGGAACTGCAGTCCTGTGCAGACATGGATGCCGAGGCAGCGCCCTTCACCGAGGCGCGGCTTCAGCTGGCCGAGTTGATGGGGCGGGTGGCCTACGGTGTCGAGCGGATCGCGCTCAGCCGCCATGGCAAGCCGGTGGCAGGTCATCACCCTGAAGCGGTCGTCGTTCGACCGCGCCGGGCCACCGCCTGCTGCGCCGCCACGCCGTGTGGACATCGCGACATCGGACACAGGACACAGGACACTGCGAGTCTCAGAGGCCAGGTCGTGGAAGAGCTGCTGGGGCGCTGGGAGTGCGTGACGGACGGGAACGTCATGCACGGGGGCGTCGGAGTCATCATCCCGGTGCGGCAGCGGGCCGAGGGTACTGCTGTGCTGAAAGTGTCATTTCCGCACCCCGGCAACGTCCACGAGCCGGACGCGGGAGCCCGCTTAGCGTCCAGGGCGCCACAGATGCGGACCCGAGGAGCCCTTCATGACCGAGCCGTTGATCGACCTGAGCGACGTGAGCCGCAGATACGACGAGGGGCCGCCCGCCCTGCGCGACGCGTCGCTGACCGTGTGGCCCGGTGAGGCCGTCGCGATCCTCGGGCCGTCCGGCAGCGGCAAGTCCACGTGCTCAATCTGATCGCGGGCCTGGACCGGCCGGACACGGGGACCGTCACTGTGGCACGGAGACCGTCACTGTGGACGGCGTACGGTCGACCAGTTGGGCGAGGCCGCGGCGGCACGCTTCCGACGATCGGAGATCGGCATGGTCTTCCAGTTCTTCAACCTGCTCGACGACCTGACTGTCGCGGACAACATCGTGCTTCCCACGCAGCTGGCCGGTCCGCCCCGAGACGAAGCTCATCGCAGGGCGGCGGAACTCCTCGAAACCCTCGGCATCGACCGGCACGCCCGCACCTACGCGGGGCGCCTGTCCGGTGGTGAACGCCAGCGCGTCGCGCCGGCCAGAGCGTTGATGAACCGGCCGCCGCTGATCCTGGCCGACGAACCCACCGGCGCACTCGACACGGCCGCAGGTCAGGACGTCAGCCGACTGCTCAGGGACCTCAACGCCGAGGGCCAGACCCTGGTCGTCGTCACTCACGATCTCGCCCTGGCCCGGTCCTGCACCGACCGCAAGGTCCGGATCGTCGACGGCGGGATCGCCCACGACTTCAGCGCGGAGATGGCCCGATGAGCGCGCTGGGCCGGGTGGTGCGCTCGGGCGTGGGACGACGCCGGGTGCAGACGCTCGTGATCGGCCTGACCGCGATGACGGCGGCCGCCGCGTCCGTCCTGGGAGGCTCGCTGCTGGTGGTCTCCGGCGCGCCGTTCGACGACGCCTTCGCCCGGCAGCACGGCGCCACCTGTCCGTCGCGTTCGACGCGGACCGCACGAGCGCCGGGCAGGCGGAGGCAACCGGGCGCGCCGATGGGGTGGCAGCTGCGCCAGGCCCGTTCCTCGCGGTGTCGGTCACCCCCCCCGCATCCACGACGGCGCGGAAGCGTGGCCGATGACCATCGTCGGCCGGGGCGAGCCCGATGGAGCGGTCGACGACCTCACTCTGGCCGCTGGGCGCTGGGCCACTGGCCCCGGCGACATCGTGCTGAACACAGACGCTTCGCCGTTCCCCGCCCTCGGTCTTGAACTCACCTTCCCTGGCCTGCCCGGTGCTCCCACCTTGAAGGTGGTCGACGCTGCTCGCTCGGTCACCCAGAGCGCCGACGCGTGGGTGACACCGGCCCAGGTCACTGAGCTCAGCACGCCCGAACGCCCCGGCAGCTACCAGATGCTCTACCGCTTCACCGCCGCCGACACCGCCGCACAGGTCTCGGCAGGCCGCAAGGCCGTGACAGCGGGAGTCAAGGCAGTGACGGGGACGCAGTCCTGGCTCACCGTCAGGGCGTCCGCCGAGCGCGACACCGCGCTGTATGTCCCGTTCCTCCTCGCGTTCGGCGTCCTGGGCCTGGTCATGTCGGTGCTGATCGTGGGCAACGTAGTTGCCGGCACCGTGGGTACGGGGCTGCGCCGGATCGGCCTCCTCAAGGCCATCAGCTTCACCCCGGCGCAGGTCGTGCGGGCCTACCTGGGCCAGGCGCTGATCCCGGCGGCGGTCGGCACGGCACTCGGCATCCTCGCGGGCCACCTGCTGGCCGTGCCGGTGATGTCCGAGACCGAGGACGTCTACGGCACCACCTCCTGATGTTCAGCCTCAGCACCATGACCCTGGTGCGGACACTGTCCGCGCGCCTGTCGCCGCTCTCCGCCGCCGACCCAGATGATTGAGTCCGAGATCAGTGATCGAAGGCGGTCAGTAAACGCAGGACGGGTTGATCGGTCCGGGCGTTGTGCCAGACGGCTCCGGTCAGGGCGAGGCACCGTTGGAGGACTCGGACGGTGCCCCGCCAGGGGGTGCGCCCTCCGTGGTGTTCGAGGCCCAGCTGGGCCTCGAGGGTCTGGTTGACCGATTCGATCAGTTGCCGCGGTGGCTCGAAAAGCGTTGATCCGGGCCGCTCGAGTTCGCCTTTGCGGGCTGGCAGCAGCAGTTGGGCTCCAAGGTCGGCGAGCTGTTGCGCGAACTCGCGGCCGTAGTGCTTCTTGTCCGCGATGATGGTCTGGCCCGGCCGTTCGGCGATCAGGGCCGGTTCGGCGGTGAGGATGTCCAGCAGCACTCCGCGCCGCTTGGGGGTCTTGGCACCGGCCAGGCCGAAGGCGACGGGCAGATCGTGACGGGTGCAGACCAGGTGTAGGCGCAGGCCCCAGGAGTCGCCTGAGCGGCTTGCGCAGTTCCCGTACTCGGCCCGCCCGGCCAAGTCGGACCGTTTCGCGGTCTCCCGGGACCGGCCGCACTCGATGGGGGTGGAGTCCACCACCCACAGGGCCTGAACCACCGCCAGCGGCACCAGTTCCGCGTCACTCGGCGCGGCGCAATCCCGAATCTTCGCCCCGCCACGGAGCGAGCTGCGGGGCAGCCCTCAGCAAGTCGTCGGTTCTCACATACAGGCCGGTGGCGAGGGTGTTCAATTCGATCGTCACACACCGACTCCGGACGCCTTCGTCGCGGCTCCGCAGGAAGAACGAGGGACCATCACGGTCCGGAGCTGGCGGGGACGCTCGGATTGGTCGTGTCGAAGTAGACCGTGTCCGTGCCGGGATCGAGATAGAACGCGCCGGTGTACGTCCCGGCCGTCATGTCGTGGTCGAAGGAATCACTCCGAACCCACCGTGCATCCTTGGGCACAAACTCGGCCAGTTTTTCAGGGAGCTGAGTTGGCAGCTCTGGCTGAAAGCTATGCTGCGAAGCCCCCGTGACGGCGGCAACGGTCCCCGCTCTCAGCTGGGCGGTTCCCACGAGGCGCACATCGGTGGGGCCCGGAATGGACCCCCGTGAATCGGTGCCAAGTACGATGCCGAGCCAGTGCGCACCTGACAGCGGGCCGAGGCCGGCGAACCTACGTTCCAGAGGCTCCAGGTCGGTGCGAACCTCGGCGTCATCTGCGCTCTTCGAATTCGCCGTGCACGCCGCAAGCAGCGTCACCGCTCCGAGCGCGAGCAATCCCCGACGTCCGAGACCCGCCATGGCACCCACAGGCCGCCCTCCCAAAGCCCCCACATCTCACGCCTGATCGTAGCCGTCGGCTCGCAGCGCTCACCCCTTGGAATTGATCATCTGGTCCCGCGCGACCACATGGTGACCGGGAATGCGAGCTGACGATGGCGCCGGCGCCGCGGTCGCAGCCGGTCATCTTCGACAGGATGGCGATGATCTGTTCGTGCCAGATCACCACTCCGTACGTGGCGTTGAGGATCGGCTCCAGGTCCGGGTGCGGGTAGCGGGGTGCGGCGCCATGCCGGGATGCGGCGCCGTGCCAGGGTGCGGCGTGCCGCGCGGCGGCGAACAGCGCGGGCATGCCGCCCTGGAGGAGGCCGGTCCGGAACAACGAGATGTCGGCGATGACGTCCTGCATGTGCCGCGGCTGCAGCCGCCCCACGAGCTCCTGCTGGCCAGAGTTTTCGAGCTGGAAGAGGCCGACGGGTGTCGGAGGCCCGGATGACTTCGAAGGCGAACCGGCCGTTGAGGTCGACGTGGTCGGGGGTTGTCCCGATCGAGCCGGCGGCCGGTGGTGCGGCGGATCTCCGCGTCGGCCTGCACCATCAGGTAGCCGCCCGGGGTCGGCTGCACCGGCAGCCGGTCCAGCGGGCTCTCCTCCTGCCCTGGACAACAAGCGCCTCCCTCACCCGCGTACATGACCAAACAGACCACTCACTCGGCATCACCGGCACCCGCGAACCACTGAAGCGGCGCACCGCTGCCGCACCCGCAAGCGCACTGGAAAGCGGGTGGAACAGCGGAAAACCACCTACACATCTCGCGGCCGCGGGTCGCTCAGAACCCCGCCTTCGGGACGCTCGGCCCGGTAACGTCACCGCGATGACCTCTATGCCCTCGGACCTGCTGTCTCGTGCCCTCGACGCCCCGGGCGAGCCGCCGCTGCGGCCACTGCCGCCCCTGGTGGCAGCGCTCCTGCATTCCCTGGGCGCCCCTCCCCGACTGGCAGCGCACCTGCGCGCCGTTCACGACGTTGCGGTTGAACTGGTCGACTGGGTGCGGGACCGCCACCCGGACCTGGCCGTCGACCGTGACGCCGTACTCCTCGGTGCGGCGACCCACGACATAGGCAAGACCTTGCACCCCGAGGAACTCACCGGGCCCGGCTCACGACACGAGGAAGCCGGTCGCAACCTCCTTCTCGACCATGGCTTCACACCGGCCCTGGCCCGGTTCGCGGCCACGCATGGAAGCTGGGCCGGCCCCGCCGTGACCACCGAGGACCTCCTGGTCAGCACGGCAGACAAGGTATGGAAGGACAAACGAGTACCCGACCTCGAGGACAAACTCGTCCGGGCGCTGGCCAACGCGACAGGGCGGGAGCCCTGGGAGGAGTACCTGGCGGTCGACGACCTCCTCACGCGCCTCGGCGCGGACGCCGACCGTCGCCTGGCCTTCCAGTCAGCGTTCCCCGTGCACCCCTGACCCACCCGGCGGCCGGTCGATCCCTGCAGAGCCCGGACACATGGCAGCTCCGGGTGCTCCACAGCCCCCCTGCCGCCACGCCCACTTGATGCTCTGCGCTTCGGAGTTCGATGCGAGGTGCCGGATCCCTCCGGGCCGGGCCGCATCGGTTGCTCATGGTGGTGCTTGCCGGATCAGGGACGTACTTCGACGTAGTCGCCGGTGGCCTTGGCCGGGCCAGTGGTGGTGGTGCCGGTGAAGTTCCAACGCCAGTAGCCGTCCTTGGCCGCCTTGACCGTGGTGCGCAAAGTACCGGTGTTGCCGGTGTTCACCGTGGCCACAGTGGTGTAGGTGCTGCTGCCCTTCGGGCGGAACTGCAGTTTCACGGCCTGGCCCGCGTATCCCGCATACCGGTAGGTGTCCCAGTTGGCCCGCACGAGCTTGCCGGTGACGGTGATACGAGCGCCCTTGGCCACCGGTTCTGGTGACGCGTTGACCGTGAGCCGCGCGGCACGCTTGAGGCCGAACGCCCCCACGCCAGGGGCAAAGACCGAATCGCCGTCGTTGGCGTCGACCAAGGCGTCGACCGACCATGTCCCCGCACTGGCGTTGGTCAGGTCCACCAGGTCGTCGCTGCCCGAGGCCGGGTGGGCGTTGACGGTGAACACCGTCGTGCATGCCGTCGCGGTCTCGCAGAACGCGTCGGTGGTATAGAAACCGCCGTGCGGCCCCTTCAGATCCACATCGGCGAAAGACAGACCGGAGTCATCCGATCCGGTGACCGTGACCGGGAACACCACATCGTGCGTGACACCCACGATGACGTCATGTCCGGAGTTGACGGTGGCACCGCTGACCACCGGGACACTGGACGCGGACTCGGCGGCGGCATCGGCCGAGGCGCCGGCACCCGCCAGCAGAACGGCGACGGCCCCCACCACGACACCACGGCTGGACGCACGACCAACGGGCTTGCGACGAAGGGCACGTACGGCGGTGACGGGCAGGGCGATGCCACGCCTGCCGCTTGGTCTGTTGCCAGGTCGTACGGCGAAGCGGCTCATGAATCCTCCCAGGGATGACAGTCCCTGCCACCAACCACCGCACAAGTGACGGCAGTTGGTGGCCGGCGCGAGAGACAGATGTGTGTCACTCCCTACGACTGCCGAACCAGCCCGATCGTTGCACTCGGCCAGGGATGGGAAAACGGCTCGCCAGCAGCCACTGGGGTCGGACAGCAGACGGACAAGACAACGGGACCGGCCAGGACGTCATCACGTCCCCGAGCGCGATCAACGCCCGGCTGAGGCTCAGCTGCGTCTCGCGTTCGCCGCGCCCGAGCTGTGTCGCCAACACTACGGCCAACTCGCGCTCCTCACCTTCGGGCACGAGCACGATCGCTGCCCGCCAGGCGCTCCGGGCCACCTCGTCGTCGGCGTCGGACACCAGCGCCGGTGTGATCGCCGGCCACGCTCGCCGATCCCCGATCTTGGACAGTGTGTGCAACGCCTGGCTCCGTGCCTGCGCACGCTCCGAGCGGACTTCGTCGAGAAGCACCGGGAGTGTCATCGATGCCGCGTGGCGGGTGAGTGCCCACGTCAGCATTTCGCGCACGTAGAACTCGGGTTCGATCGCGCATCGCTCGATGAGCTTGCCGATGAACCCCGGGTCCGGAGTCGTGCCGACCGCCAGCGCTGCCTGCAGCCGGACCGACGAGCTGTTGTTCTCCAGCCCTTGGAGAGCTCGCATCGTGTTCGTGTCCTGTTTCGGCATGGTCATCGGGACCACCTCCTTGACGGAGTGAAGACCTTGTCACTGTGTCAAGGTCAAGCGGAGCCAGGCTGAGAGAGGGCCAGACGCCTCCCCCTGGCCAACCCCACCGTCGAACTCAGCTCGCTGCTCGTTGCCGACTGGGCCGCCCCGCATGACCTGTGCGACGACCAGATCGCCTTCTTTTTCGACGCCGGCGTCATCGCCCCGGCAGGCGCCGCCGCCCTGAATCCTCACGACGAAGAGCTGTCCCATCCAGCTCACGATGGGACAGCGGTCAGTGTCTCCGCACCGTCGCGGCCATCCACGCGCGTGCCGGAACTCAGCACCCGCTGGAACGCACTCCTCATCGAGTCGATGGCGTGCTCCAGCGCCTCCCCTTAAGTCCGTCGACGAAGTCTGCGGCGATGTCATCGTCGAGGTCGAGGAGGATGCAGTCATCAGCGAAGCACGGTCACAAACCTTGGCCGGGTGAAGCCACGCAGGAGCCAGCCAGCCGAGGCAACGCAAGGTCGGCACCGCGCAGGCCGACCAGGTCGAATCGTGCGCCATCAAGGACTGCGCCGGTCAAGTCAGCTCCGCTGAGATCCGTCGCGCGCAGGTCAGCGTGATCGAGGCGGGCGTACCAAAAGACCGCCGTCCGAAGATCGGCTTGTTGCAAGTTGGCCTCTATGAGCGCCGCTCCCGCCAGCCAGGTCCCCGTTGGATCGGCTCGCCGCAAGTCCGCGCCTACTAAGCCCGAATTGCGCTGCACGAAGGCGCACAGCGCCTCGGCGACGACGCCACGATCCTCTCGGAAATCGACAGCACCCTCTCCAGGGCGAAGACCGCGCCGATGTCCCGGCGTGGTTCCTCCGGGACGGGGTGCCCCGGCAGGCTCCGCGGGGTTCTCGATGATCGAGCCATCTCCGCCCCCCAGTTGTACCAATCGATGCCGCTGCTCCTCGTCGTCCTCGGCATCGACACCGTCATGCGTTGGCGGGAGACTGTACTCCCACAAGGCTCCTCAAACTCAGGTCTGCAGCCACCAGCCGTGCTCAGGTCCGAGTTCTGGCGGGTCGCGACCAAGCTTCCGTGAAGCGTCGTTCAGATGTGGAACACCGAGTAGCGCTCACTGACGTGTCGGGGGCAGGGGCTGCCTGCAGCAGCCGAGGGCGAGCCGATTCCTTGCTTGCAGCGGCTACCGTTTCCGCCGGGTGCGAGGGGAATGTCTGACGGGTAAGCAGGCGGCTACGTCCGCACGGTTCGCGGGTCAGCCGGTGCCATCGGCGCGGCCCGTTTGCCGGTTCCCCCGTTGGCGCCACTCATGGAAGGGGGCGGCCCTTGCCAGGCCAGGGTCGACTGCCGCCAGGCCGTCGGCGAAGTCGGCGGCCAGCGTGGTCAGCATGGCCATGAGTTCGCCCTGGGAAATTCGCTCCCACTCCGGGTCCGGTACCCACTGTGTGCGCGAGGCGCAATGAATGGCCACGGCCCTGCCTTCCGGGCGGAAAGTCAGCGTTCTCTCGATGCCCTGGGAGTAGAGGTCGATCTCCACCTCCCGATGTGCCCTCAGCCCCGCAAGCAGATCCGGGAACTGCTCCATGAACGCGGACAGGTCGTACGCCACGTCGAGCGGCCACTCTGGCGTACCGAAGCCGCTCATGTGGAAGCTGCCGTTCCCGGCCTCGGCGAGGGCTTCGCACGCCTGCATGACCAGGGTTTCGTACTCCTCGTCCGGTTCCGAAGGGACCGGGGCGCCGGCAGGGGCGCCCCTGGGTACAGGTGGGCGGAACGATACCGAAAAGCTCATGACCTCAAGTTTCCTATTCCAGGTCAACGACCGGGTATGCCGTGCGGTAGAGCCCGCCCGGGCCCGGGACGAGGGTAGCCGCCCGGGCAGGGACGATGGTTCCGTCCGGCATGATTACCTGTCCGAGCCCTTCCGGGATGGGCACCTTGCGGGTGCCGGAGCCGGGTACGTGGGCGCTGCGCAGGAACTGCGCGGCGGCGTCGTCGTCCAGCCACTGGCCCTGCTGGTTGCCGGTGCTTCGGGCGCGATCGGTCAGCTTCTTCGTGTTCTTCGCGCCTGCGCCGTGGGTCTTGAAGCTGTGCCCGAAGGTCTTCACGCTCTTGGCCGACCAGTTCACACAGTCTTCGTCACCGGCGGTCTGCGCCGCAGGCCAGGTCGACCGGTTGTGGCCTGCCAAGGCTGCGGGGTACCGGACTTCCTGGACGCCGCCTCGGACCGGGTCCTCGAGGATGCCGGGGATGTGGTGGGTCGCCCCCGAGGCGCCGCGGGAGGTGGGGCAGTTCGCGCCGTCGCGTTCCTGCCGCACCTTGTCGACCAACCGCTTGACCTCGATCGTCGCCAGGGCACGGGCGGTGATCAGGGTGTCGGCGCGGTAGGGGACCTGATACTGAACCGGGCGGCCGCCGCTGGCCCGGGAGCGGGCCCGTGCCTCGGCCTTCTTCTGCGCCTCGACCGAGGCGAAGGTGGGACCGGCGCCAGGGTTGGAACAGGACAGGCTGCCGGAGACGCTGGTGCTGCTGACCGCGAACGAGCTTTGCGGGCTGGTGCACTGGCCCGCGGGCCTGCCGTCGATGCTGAAGGAAGCGGTCATCACCGCGGTGACCTTGCCGTCCACCAGACGGCTCTTGGCGCTGGTGGTGATCTGCCCGGAGAAGCTGTTCCTGGCTGTGCACCCGCCTGAGCCACAGTGCACCGTTCCCGAACCGCTGAGGTTCAGGGTGATGCCACTGTCGGTGGCGTTGTTCAGCTCCTTTGCCTGCTTCTCCAGGGTGTCGAACATGGTGTCGGCGGCATCCCCGGTGACGGGCGCCAGGTCCAGGCCGTCGGAATCGCTGCCCTTGAGTGGGCCGTCCGTCACCTCGGGGCTTTCGGAAGGGTCCTCGTCCGAGGCGGCTCTCTGGGCCGTGGCGTGAGCGAACCGGGCTGAGGCCGGCTCAGTCGCGCCACCGGAGGCCTCGGCCGGCCAGGAGGGGCCGTAGGGCTCCATGCGCAGCACCCGGTGGGGCTTCTTCCCAGTGACGAGGAGACGGCCCATCGAGGTGTCCACCGCGAGGGCGGGTGTGCCGTTCACCGTGGGCGGCTTGGCGGATTCGCTGGGAGCAGGCGTGTTCTCCAGCGCGTTCAGGGCCTTGGCGAGCTGGATCGCGAGCAGGGCCGGGGACGGCCTGCGTTCGACGACCTCCTGCGTCTCGCGGACGCCGCTCTCCTCCGCGACCGCCCATCTGCCGGAGGCTTCCGCGCCTGGCTCCGTGCCCTGGGCCAGGCCCTTGTACCGGGTGAAGGTCCTGCCACCGATGTGCAGGATCTCGCGGTCAAGTCCGCCGCTGCCCAAGCCGCTGGTGCCGAAGCTGCTGCCGGAGGCCGTGACAGTGATGTCCCGCTTCATCAGGCCGACGACGGAGTCCTGGTATCGCAGGCCGGGAGAATCGGCCAGCGCGGCCACGGCCTGCCGGAACGGCCCCAGGTCCCGCTTGGCCTCCGGCGCCTTTGAGCCCGAGGCGTTGTTCCAGACCAGCAGCCCGGCCAGCAGCGCGACGATCAGCACACCGATGCCGCCGAAGAGCAGGAAGCGCCCTCGCCGCTCGGCGGGCAGCAGTCGCCGTCCCTGCCCGCCCGGCGGCGGAAACGGCGAGCCGTACGGGGCGCCGTGGGGGGCACCGTAAGGGGAGGGCGATGCGAAGGGTATGCCCTGCTGGGGCGGGCCCTGCGGCGGTGGCCCAAACGCGCCGGGCGGAGCGGCATATGCGGAGTACTGGGGTGGGGCGGCCGGAGGGGCTGGGAGCGGCGGCCCGAAAGTGCCGGACGGCGGTCCGTCGGGGGAATCCTGCTGTGGCTGGCCCGTCGGGGGCCTGTGTGCGTCTTCATGCTCCGTCAAGGTGATCCCCCGTGTGGTCCGCCAGCCGCCCTCTCAACGGGGCAGCGCCCTTGCGCCCTGACTCTCATGGCCGCCGAGGACCGGAACGGGTGTCGGCGGCGGCAGGATTCGATCGCTACGCAATAGTGTGGAGTTGACGCAGCGTCACGCGCCGCTGCTTTCCGGACATCCGGTCCTGGAAGGGTCGCGGACCGGTTGGGATGCCTCGTAGGTGGGGCGCGGCACTCAGCGGTTGGCCGGCGCCGCATGGGGCCGATCGGATTGCCTTACGGATCCGGCGACACCCGGCCGGCCACGCCACCGTGCGCTCTACGGCCCAACGGTGGCGACCCAGCCGCTGAGAGGACTCGATGCCCCATGCAGGCGATATGCGGCACACCGTTCCGGGACCGGAGCCAGCCACGCAGGTAGTCGTAGTCGTAGTCGTACCCCTTGTCAGCGTGGAGCTTGGCGGGCTGTCGGCGACGCGGTCCACGCTGGGAGCGGATCGGCGGGATGCCCCGCACCAGCGGCTCGAGGCCCTGGCTGTCATGGGTGTTAGCGGCGGAGAGGTGCCGATGGAGAGCGGCATACCCTTCCGCTCGGTGATCAAGTGGATCTTTGATCCCTTCTTGACGCGATCTACGGGAATTCGGTCCCATCAGGTCGGCTCGTCTTCAAGCGCCTGCACAACCGGCTGCGGCGGCGCGGAACGGGAGCCGCCCGGGCGGCTGCCGAGTGGGCTGTCCACTTCGCCTTCGCTGTCATGTTCAGCGTGTTGGCCCGGTGACGCTCCTGAAGGCCCCGGAGCGCGTGGTCCTCGTACCTGGAGCAGCTGCACCGGACCGCCGACGTGGACAACAGCCCGGCGCCGAGCCCGGACAGCGGGGACAGTTCGCTCGGCGGCTCAATGGACGGCCCGCACCGGCCTGTGCCGCCGATCAAGAGCGAGGGTTGTCCGGGGTGAGGCGTACGGAAGGGGCGAGCCGGAATGTGCCGATGGCCTCGTCCGATCGGCTCCAGGACCTTTCTCGCGCGTCTCCCGAGTCACCCTCCGCCGATCCGGCCACGGTGATCGCAGACGTGGCGACTTTCAGCGTGCCATCCCCCAGCCCGGCGCCCAAGTCCCGGCAGCGTCGTGGCCGGCTGCTGTGGCGGCGAGCTGGGCGCGGAGGGTGACCAGCGCCGGGTGGGGGTTGTCGCGGTGCCAGAGGAGCGAGTGCGGGTAGACGGGTGTCGGGTCGGTCACCGGGATGCGGCGCAGGCCGTGGCCGTCGGGCCAGACGAGGCGGGTGTGCGCGCCCATGAAGGTGGCCAGGGCCGGGGTGTCGGCGACCGTGTCCAGGAGCGCGTCGGAGCCGAAGTTGGGGCCGGTCGCCTCGATGGTGAGGCCGAACTCGGCGACGAGGTCGTCGTAGTAGGCGGCCCACTCCGTACCGGGGACGATGCCGGGCATCCAGATCCGGTGGCCGACGAGCTGAGCAACGGTCACCGACCGGGCGCCCGCCAGCGCGTGGGCGGGGCCGGTGAGGAGCTGCAGCGGCTCGTCGAGGACCCGGACGGACGCGATGTCCTCGGCAAGAGGCCGGCCGGGCGCGGCGACGGCGCGGAAGGACGCGTCGATCGCACCAGAGCGGATGGCGGCGACGGCCGTCTCGATGTCGAGCAGCATCACCACGTCGAGGTCGATCTCGGGGTGCGCGTGGTGGAAGCCGCGCATCAGGCCCGACGGCGCGCCGCGCGAGGCGATCACGTCGACGCGCAGCGGACGGCGGCCGGTACGCACGGACGCGACCGCGCGCTCGGCGACGCGCAGCAGCTCGCGCGCGTGGGGCAAGAACGCCTGCCCGTCGATGGTGAGCTCGGCACCGCGCGCGGTGCGGGTGAACAGCCGCACGCCGAGGTTGCGCTCCAGCGCGGCGATGCGCTTGGAGACGGCCTGCTGGGTGACCGCCAACTCGGCGGCCGCCTCCTGGAACTGCCCCGCGTCGGCGGCGGCGACGAAGGTCCGGACGATGTCGAGATCCACGTACGAGACCCTACGGGTACAACCGTTGGTTGTGGCCAGGTGGCCTCGCGGTTGTTTGATCCCCGCCTGTGGTGCCCGCTTTGATGTTTCCGGTCGCGGATTGGTTGTGCGGGTGAGCGGCGAGGGGGCGGGCATGAGGAGCGGGCACCGGCTGGGACGTCTGCCGGGACGTCTGCCTGGACATCTGCTCGGACATCGGCTGGGGCGGCAGTTCGGGTGGCTGTGGGCAGCGTACGGAACCAGCGCGCTCGGCACATGGCTCGCCTTCGGCGCGTTCCCGCTGATCGCCATCCAGGTGCTGCACGTCGGTCCGGCCGAGGTCGCCGCGCTCTCCTGCGTGGGGTCTGCGGTGGGAGCGGCCGTGGCGGTACCGCTCGGCCCGTGGGTGGAGTTCCGCCGCAAGCGGCCGGTGCTGATCTCGATGGACCTGGTGCGGTTCGCGGCGCTGCTGACGATCCCCGCCGCGTTCGCGCTCGACGTGCTCACCTTCCTTCAGCTCCTGCTGGTGTCGGTCGTCGTCGCGGCGGCCGACATCACCTTCCGCGCCGCCTCCGGCGCGTACCTCAAGACGCTGCTGCCGGCCGAGGACCTGCTCGTCGCAAGCGCCCGGTTCGAATCCACGGCCTGGACGACCACGATCATCGGACCACCGCTGGGCGGCGCGGCGATCGGGCTCCTCGGTCCGGTGGCGACGGTGGTGGCCGACGCGGTCAGCTACCTGCTCTCGGCCCTCGGCATCCGCGCAACAGGCGGGCACGAGCCGCTGCCCGAGCGCCGTAAGGCCGCGCGTATGCGGGCCCGGGACCTGCTCGACGGCTGGCGGTACATCCTCGCCGACGCGATGCTGCGACCGCTGTTCTTCAACACCGCCTTGTTCAACGGCCTGCTCATGGCCGCCCAGCCGCTGCTGGCCGTCCTCATGCTCGGCCGACTCGGGTTCACCCCGTGGCAGTACGGCCTCGCCTTCGCCGCGCCCTCGATCGGCGGGCTGCTCGGTTCCCGACTGGCCCGACCCCTCGTCACCCGGTTCGGACAGCACCAGGTCCTCATCGCGGCCGGGGCGCTGCGCGCAATCTGGCCCATCGGCCTGGCCTTCCTGGGGCCGGGCACCGGCGGGCTGCTGCTGGTGATAGGCGTCGAGCTCGGACTCATCTTCTGCTGCGGGGTCTTCAACCCCGTCTCAACCACCTACCGCCTCGAACGCACGCCAACCGACCGGGTCGCCCGCACCCTGTCCGCCTGGGCGGTGACGACAAAAGCCTCGACCGCACTCCTGACAGCCGTCTGGGGCGTACTCGGCGCCCTGCTCGGCCCGCGCACCGCCATCGGCCTGGCCGGCCTGCTCCTGCTGGCGACCCCGCTCCTGCTCCCCCGCCCCGCAGCAACGCCTGTCTCCAAGCCCAAGCCGGCACCGAGCCGCACCTGACAGGCCCCCACGCCCGTCACCATGCTCCCCCGCGGTCTGCTGCTCGGCAGATACGACGTCGCTGGGCGCCTTCAGCGCACCGGCCGCACCACCACCCTCGCCCAGACGGCCACCGGCACGGTCGCCTGCCTGCTCGCTCCGGTCCGGCGCGGCCGTCCTTGGACAGGCCGGTCGTTCTCCGCCAGGAGGGGCACCAGCCAGACGTTGAATGTCACGCTGGTCCGTGCCGAGCTGGTGGTGAACGTCGACGTCGCACGCGCCGCACGGCGCTGGCAGCCCATCCGGTTGACGGGCCTGTCCGGGCGATCGCGTGCCTGTCGAGCTATGGACGCGCGTTGCGGTGGGTGTCATGATCACGCCGTTGCCGGGCGTGGGCCCGGCACACCGGGGAGAATCCGTGAAGCTGTACCTCGCCATGCCTCTTGTCGTGTTGGCATTGCTCATCGCCGCCTCCGGCGTTGCGGCGGTTACCCGTGGCTGGGTGCTCCCCATGAACCGGCGCCATGTTCGCACCCCGCGGATCTACGGCTGGGGTCAGCTGGTGGTGGCCTTTGCCCTGTGCTGGCAGCTGGTCTTCGGGTTGGTGATCAGCGATTCCGGCGCCCGGCCGGCGGGAACGCTGATCGGCGGCGCGATGCTCCTGGCTGGCATCATCTTCATGATGGTGGGTCAGTTCGCCGGTGGTGACCGGAAGGGCGACGGCACACCGTAAAGCCTGTCCGAGCGATCATGTTCGGAGCCAGATGACGAGTGCAGCTGCTGTGGCGGTGCCGAGGAAGACGTTGCCGCGCGCGCAGTCCCAGCGGGTGGCGACGGCCCGGGACTGCTTCCGCCCGTTGATCGCTCGTTCGACTTGATCGCTCGTTCGACGGTTTTGCGTTTCGTGTACCGCTCCTCGTCGAAGTCGGATGGCCGTCCGCCGCGTGATCCTTTGCCGGACCGATTCCCGGGACGCGGATCTTTGCCGGCACCGTCTGGAACTGGTCGGGGGGTGCACCCTCATCTACTGGCGCCGCTTGGTCCGTTGATGTGCCGATGCAACAGCTTGACCGCCAGGTCATGGCCGTAGTGGACCGCGAGGCCCATGGGTGTTTGCCCGTCAGGATCCGGGAGCTGCGGGTCAGCACCGAAGGCCAGCAGCACTGCGGTGGTATGCACGGTCAACGGGCCGCCACTCTGCAAGGCGCCATCGCACTCCGCGTCAATGGCATGCGTCAGGAGCGTCATGTTGTCGCATACCTCATCGGGGTCGACTCCCTCGGCCAGCAGCTGAGCCAAGGTCTCGGCATCCTCGTACTCCGCCGCCTGATGGGCGGGAGTCCACGTGTTCTTCACGGCGGCATTCAACCCCCTGTTCCACCAGCCCCACCAGAAGCTTTACCCGCCTCCGATCAGCAATTGAGATGAGCGGTAACTGAGGACGAAGTCGCTGGTCAGGCCGGGAACGATCGTGACGACCACGAAGGCCTGATCGGGCACGTCCAGTCGATCAAGAACCGGCCTTCCAGCTTCGCCAGGTCCTGTGAACCGGTACCGGGGTCCCTTAGCCCAGCGAAGCGCTCCCGGTATGCCGCCGTCACCCGCGGTTCCGACGGGTACGTGGTCGTGGCGCCCGTACCGACGCGGGTAACCCGGGCCGCTTCGGCCTCTCGGCCGGTATCTCGTTGATGGCCGGCATCGGGTGAACCAGCGCTGAGACGATCTGTCCAATCCGGTCCTGTTCGGGCGTTGTCGCGGGCGACGAGCCCGACACCGTACTGATCGGCGGCGGATCCGTTACCGTCTCCCCGCTCGGCGAGGTCCTCGCCGACCCGCTGCGCGACGGCGAGGGAATCCTCACCGCCGAACTCGACCTCGACGACCTCCCCGGTGCCCGCTTCGACATGGACACCACCGGCCACTACGCCCGCCCCGACGCCTTCACGCTCCACATCGACCGATCCCCCCTCCCCCGCGCCACCGTCACCAGCAGCCAACGGGTGCCGGGTGTCGCCTCCAGAGCCGGCACTAGACTCGATCTCCGTGGCGGATACACAGTACGAAGACCTGTTGCAGATGGTGCTCACCTCCGGGACGGCCAAGGCCGACCGGACGGGGACCGGCACCCGAAGTGTCTTCGGGCACCAGCTCCGCTACGACCTCTCGCAGGGGTTCCCCCTGGTCACCACGAAGAAGGTGCACCTCAAGTCCATCGTGTACGAGTTGCTGTGGTTCCTGCGCGGCGACTCGAACATCGGCTGGCTGCACGAGCACGGCGTCAGCATCTGGGACGAGTGGGCCGACAGCAACGGCGAACTCGGCCCCGTCTACGGCGTGCAGTGGCGATCCTGGCCCGCGCCCGACGGCAGGCACATCGACCAGATCAGCCAGGTCCTCGACACCCTGCGCCACGACCCGGACTCCCGCCGGATGATCGTCTCCGCCTGGAACGTCGCTGATCTGGACCGGATGGCACTCGCCCCGTGCCACGCCTTCTTCCAGTTCTACGTCGCCGACGGCAGGCTCTCCTGCCAGCTGTACCAGCGCAGCGCGGACCTGTTCCTCGGCGTCCCGTTCAACATCGCCAGCTACGCCCTGCTCACCCACATGGTGGCGCAGCAAGCCGGCTTCAAGCCGGGCGACTTCATCTGGACCGGCGGCGACTGCCACATCTACGACAATCACGTCGAGCAGGTCACCGAACAGCTCGCGCGCACCCCGTTCGACTTCCCGGAGCTGCGCCTGCGCAAGGCCGACTCACTGTTCACCTACGCCTACCCCGACGTGGAAGTACTGGGCTACCGGCACCACCCCGCCATCAAAGCCCCCGTCGCCGTATGAACAGCGGCGTGGACATCGGACTGATCTGGGCACAGACCCTCGACGGCGTGATCGGCGCCGACAACGCGATCCCCTGGCGCCTCCCCGAGGACATGGCGCACTTCAAAGCGACCACCCTCGGCCACCCCGTGATCATGGGCCGCAAGACCTGGGACTCACTGCCCGCGCGATTCCGTCCGCTGCCCGGCCGGCGCAACATCGTCGTGACGCGCGATCCGCTCTGGACGGCCGAAGGCGCGCAGCGCGCCGGATCCATCGACACGGCGCTGGAGCTTGCGGCCGAGTCGCCGGAGCCGACCGGTACGGCTGCCGCCTGGGTGATCGGCGGTGGTGAGATCTACCGTGCGGCCCTGCCGTACGCCAGGACGCTGTCGGTGACGGAAGTCGACGCACCGCTGTCCGGCGACACCTACGCCCCGCCACTCGATCCGACGTGGCGGATCACCGAGGACACCGGCTGGCGGTGCTCCACGACCGGCCTGCGCCACCGCATCCGTCGATACACCCGTCCGTAACCGGGCACAGGCGAAGTTCGAACAGCCGCCAGTACGCGCCGTACTGCTTGCGCGGGACCATCGTCACGTCCTTGCCCCGCCCCCCGCAGGACCTCGTCCACGAACGCCGCCAGCTCCTTCATCGCGCCGGACTGCCCACAGCACGACCGCCCCTGGCCGCCACGGGTACGGCCACGCCGGAAGGCCGCTGCCCTGGGTAACCGCAAGGCGGACCTCGAGCGTGGGCTCCGTCGCGCTCTCGCCGAACGCACTACAGATCGGCCTCCGCCGATTGCGGAGCGCCCTGCGGAGCGGGGCACGCCACGAGCTGATGGGGCTGCATCCCGGGGCGGCACGACGCTGAAGGCCCGTCCCCGACGCACCGCGGACGTCGGCAGGGCTTGGCGCGCTGGGGCCCGCGGCAACGCTGGGCTACTGAGCGAACACAGGGCTGCTGAGCGGCTGTTCGGGCCGACCGGCCGTAGGTGAAGTTCTTGATCCGCCGGGCTGGCGCCTGTCCGCTCCGGCGAAGTTCCGCCGCGACACCGGCGTGAACCACACATCCCTCAGGAATCTGTCCTGTGGGTCACTCATGTTCTCTGCATCAGGCGGCGAACCCGATGTTGGTGACGTACTCGTACTGGCCCCACTCGGAGCCGAGGTCCACCACCGCGTCGCTGATCCAGGCGTCGTCCAGGGCCGCTTCGTCGTCGTTGGCCCACGCCTCGACGATGCGGTCCCAGTGGCGGACGTTGAGCGTGCGGTAGGAGACCACGCGCTGGCGGGGTCGGTCGACTTGGGACTGGTTGAGCGGGTGGAACTCGACGCGGGTTCCGCGGCCTTCACGGTTGAGGCGCGAGAGGAGGTAGCGGGCCACGTTGTGTCGTCGCACCGTGCGGTAGGCCGTCTCGATCCCCTCGAGGTTCTTCCTCGAGGGGCTGCGCTTGCCGTCCAGCCACGCCTTGAGGGTGCGGTCGGTGACAGTCAGGCCGGCCTCGCGGGCCGCTTGGCGGGCGTGGTCGGTACGCGTAAGGTAGTGCAGCCGCGCAAGCAGGCCACGCGGTGCGGTGATCGGGGTGGCGATGAAGCTGGCGAGCGCGTCGAGCTGGCGGGCGACGGCCTCGTGTCCCTTGATGCCGGAAGCGCCGTATCTGCCGAACTCGATATTCCTCTCCGGCACCTTCATCTCCTCAGCCTGCGCCTAGTTGACGGAACCTCAAGCGCATCTGTCTCCGGGCGAGTCAAGAATACCGGGTTCTGGAGTGGTGAAGTGCAGCTAAAGGCCACGCCTGGTGCGCCTCGGCGACTAAGAAGCGGGCCGGCGAGCAGCCGGCCCGGCCCCGCTCACGCCGTGGAGGTGACCTCCTGCTGCTTGCCGGCTTCACGGCCACCTGCCAGCCGCAGTGTCGCACGGGCCGCCATCCCCGCCATGATGCCGAAGGTGAGGGCGGCCGGGACGCCATTGCCGAGCTTGGAGAACAGGTACACGGGCCCCCACACGGTGGCGGTGTCGTCGATCGCCATGTGCAGCACTTGGCTCGCCAGCAGTCCTAGCACGGTTGCGCATACCGCGCCCACCGCCATCGCCGGCACCGTGATCCGGGTGAGCAGGCCGGGCAGGAGCCGCAGCGCCCACCACACCACGCCCAGCATGAGCACATCGGCGGCTCGGTACAGGAGCCAGTCGCCGAGCGGCGTGGTCGCCGGGCCCGTCCAGCCGCCGAGCAGCAGCCACGTGCGCAGCAGGTCGCCGGGCTCGGACAGCATCCCTTCGCCGCCGAACGAGGTCTGGATCCAGGCCGCCACCGACTCGTACGAAAGGACCACCAGCGACAGCGCGATCACCGTGGTTCCGACGCTCGCGGCCAGGCGGGCAGCGCGCGGCGGCACACTTTGCCGGGGCGACGGGTCCGCACCCTTGGCCGTGACACGCGCCACAAGCACCGTGAGCAGGGCGGTCGACAGCGACACGAACACCGTGACCGGCCCGCTCGAGGCGATCACACCCGCCAGCTGCGGCAGGAACCGGTAGCTTCCGTGGCCCCCGGAGGCGATCAGCCACGGCGCGGAGACCGTCACGGCCAGCGTTCCGGCCACCGGGCCCCAGGCCCACAGCGCGAGAAACGTGGCAGGCGTACGGCCCTGCGTCGGCGGCATCCTGCGGACCAGGAGCAGCGCACCGGCCAGGAAGAACACAAAGACCGCCACGAATCTGATCTGCAGCGCGGTGCTGTACAGGCCGGTGTACTGGGTGCCTCCGCCCAGGGCCGTGTCCCCGCCCGTGCCCGCGTCCGCAGTCCCGTCCGACAGCAGCTCCATCGGCGGGTCGTAGGACCAGGGTGCGAGCCATCGCCGGAGTTCGCTCGCGGACTGGGCGTCGAACACGCTCGTGGTGCCGCGCAGTTGCAGGGCCTGCTCGCTCGCACCCGCCCACCACAGCAACAGCGTGAACAGCAGGCCTCCCACCAGTGCTGGTATCACCGCGCGCCGATATGTCATGTGCCTTCCCCCGCCTTGGTGCCGTATCCGTGAGTGTTTCGGTCAGGCGAAGAGTAGGCGGTCGTGATCGCTTTCGGCATGTGTCCGGCCGTACGGCGGACCGTTCCCTGTGCAGCCCGCCGCCGCTCCCGGGCCCGGAGGGGATCGCTGGAGCCGGTTGCTCTTCATTGCGCGGCCACTTCGTGCACGGTCTGGAAGACCGCCTTGCCGAGAGGCCGTTCGCCGGTCCTTCCGGCCTCAGTCGTCGTGTTCGCTACCAGGGGCGGGATCCGGCTCGGCGCCGACGGAGTAGACGTCTTTGACCTTTACCTCGCTCACACCGCGTCCTTCAGGGAACACCGCGCGCCAGTCGCCGGTGACGTGGAGTTCGTCGGTGCCCATCGCGCGGACGACCATCAGGCCCTCGTCGTACGCCCGGTGGGCCTTCCACCACAGGTTCGCGAAGGCCTGCGAGCGGATGAGGTGCATCCAGTCGGTGCGGTACAGCTCCCGGTTGTAGTTCGACTCCCCCATGGTCGAGACGAACTTCGAGTACATGGCCTTGACGTACTCCAGCGTCACCTCGTCGCCCTCGGCGATCGCCCGGTCGCGCGCGTCCTTCAGAGCGACACGGAACTTCTCCAACAGACCCTCCGTGGCCCCCGAGGTCCACGACTCGTGGATCTCCGGCGGATCGCACAGCCCGTACTTCGGCCCCGCGAGACGCAGCAGCAGGCGCAGGGTCGGCTCGGTCACCCACAGGGGGCCCGGCTCGTCCCGGCTGCCGATGGGGTTCGGGAGGTAGGCGTCGTGGTCCCACGCCGACGGGGTGATCAGGTGGACGCCCGCGCGGCGCCGGTCGTGGTGGTCGCCGGTGGAGTGCTCGAGCTGGCCGAGGGGCAGCCATGTCTTGAGCGCGCTCAGGTAGGCGCCGTTGATGTCGAGCGCGGTCACCTCGTGCTCGCCGGGCGGCAGTTCGGGGCGCGTCCACTTGGGGCGGGCCTCCCAGATCTGGTCTGCGCCGCGGGCACTTTGCTTGCGCAGGATGTCGGGCAGCCACGGGTGGGCGACGATGTCGTACCGGCCACCCCTGCGGGTGGTGTCCAGCAGCGTCATCGCGTCCGGGATCGCCTTCTTGACCAGCGCCGCCGTGGCCTTGTCCACATCACCGGCGTGGCTGGTGAGGGCCTCGGACACGGCCTGCCCGATCAGGTCCGGCATGTCAGCAGCCGACTGTGCCCGGCGTCCGATCGGCATGATCTTGACTCCCGGACCGGTGCTGGTGGGGTGCGGCCGGGTCCGGGGCGCCTGTCGTCCTTCCCGGCCCGCGGTCCTGACCGCGGGTTGCGGTGCGGAGGCGGCGGGTTCAGCACTGGTGCCGGCAGCGGCCGTGCATTCGGCGGGGTCGAGATGCTGAGGGAAACCGGCGACTTGGTGGCGGGCGGGTGCCCCGCACAGAACGCATGGCTGAGCTGCCGGGAGGGCCTCGACCTCGTCCGCGCCTGCGTCCCCGCCCGCGTCCCCGCCCGGGGCCCCGGTCTGCGTCTCGTCGCCGTCGGACGGGGCGTCCGCGTCCTCGGCCGGGGGTGCTGCCTGGGCCTCGGCCTCGGCCTGGTCCTCTGCCTGGGCCTGGGCCTGGGCCTGGGCCTGGGCCTGCAGTTTGACGCGCGCCTTGTCGAGGAAGTACGCGTACTTCTCCCGCAGTTCGCCGTTCGGGTCCCGGCCGGACTCCCAGCCGCCGACCGTGGACGGGCTCACTCCAAGGGCCTGCGCCACCTGTGCGCGGGACACGTTCAGCCCCTCGCGCAGGCGGCGCCGCTCGTCTGTGGGAGGCAATGGGACCTGCTGACGGGCGCCTTCCACCAGGGCGTCGATGGAGTCGAAGTCAGTCACGAATTCTCCCGGGCGGCGGGGTCGGCTTTCAGGTAGGCGATCGGGCCGCCCGAGACGGCGGTGTGCACGCGGGAACCGAGCAGTTTGCGCGTCAGGTCCGCCATCGCCCGGTCCGTGGCCAGGACCCTATAGGTATCGGGGGCGTCGAGCGTTCCCACCCGGCCGACGACGGTGGCAGTGAAGGAGTGCCGCACCTCACCACGCCCCAGATGCCGTGTGTCGTCTCTCCCTTGGATGGCGAGGACGCCGGTCACCCACCCAGCCACAGCCACCGGCAGCACCCCGGCGGTCACGATCGTCTCCGGCTCGCACCGCCACCACTGGCGGGACGCCTCGAGGAACTGCTCGTCCGTCAGGAGGGGCGAGTCACCGATGAAGTCGCGGTCGTCATCCGGGTGGGAGGGAGACGCGGCCGCGGCGGTGCGCAGCACCGGGAGCATGCCCTCAACGACGCTCACGTGCGGAGCCCGGGCCAGCGTGAGCACCCGAGTCGCCTGCAGGTCCCCGAGAAACCTGCTGTCGAGCAGCTTGCTGACGGTGTTGGGCGACAGACCCAACACGTTCGCCGCCTGGGCGCGGGTGAGCACCTCCTCAGTGGAATCTTCGGATTCCACCAGATCAATGGACGGCAGCACGTCAACCTCACTCGGCAGGAGCTACTGGCGCACCTACGACAGCAATCTCCTGTGCATTGGATCAATACACAGTGTATTGCGTCAACACACAGTCCTGAGGGACGGGAGTGAGGGGGAACGATGGTGACAAGGCCGGAGGGTGAGAGCACATCACCGCCCCAGGTGCTCACCGCGGCCTCCGGGACGGTGCCGCCCACTCTGACGGCCGAGCTCGCTTCGTCTTCCTCCGCCAGGGGCGCAGGCCACGAGCACAGAGACCGCCATGACCAGGCAATTGTCCCGCTTGCGACACGCTCTAGACTCGCGCCATGAGTCTGCCCTCCCTCGCCGCCGACCTTGCGCCCACAGGTACCCTGCGTGCCTCCATCAACCTCGGCAATCCCGTCCTCGCGCAAGGCACACCGGACGCGCCGAGCGGCATCACCGTCGATCTCGCTCGGGAGATCGCAGCCCGGCTCGGTGTCCCCGTGGAGTTCCTCTGCTTCGACGCCGCACGCAAGTCGTTCGAGGCGATGGCCGACGGGCGGGCCGATCTGTGTTTCCTCGCGATCGAGCCCGCCCGCGAGGCGCAGGTCGCGTTCACGGCCCCGTACGTGCTCATCGAGGGCGTGTACGTCGTGCCCCGGGAATCCGAGTTGAAGACGCCCGAGGACGTCGACGCGCCGGAGGTCCGGATCGGAGTGAAGGCCGGCTCCGCGTACGACCTCTACCTCACCCGCACCCTGCGCCACGCCACCCTCGTTCGCGGTGACGAAGGCGTCGACATCTTTGCCGCGCAACGCCTGGAGGCGGGCGCGGGCATCCGGCAGCCGATGACCGCGTACGCCGACGCGCACCCCGAACTGCGGCTGATCCAGGAGGGGTTCATGCAGATCCGCCAGGCCGTCGGCACGACCACCACCCGGCGGCCGGAGAGCGTCCGATTCCTGCGGGAGCTGGTCGAGGAGCTCAAGGCCGACGGCTTCGTCGCCGCCTCACTGCGCCGAGCGGGGCAGCCCGAGAACCTGGCGGCCCCGTCGGCCTAGGGGGTGGGTGGCGCTGTCACCTGATCAACGGCATCCTCATCCCAGTCGGCCACGAGGCGAGTCGTGCGCTCAGGGTGTTGTCCTTCGTGCAGATAGTGCCCGGAGTCCGGCCAGTACTCCACTACTCCACGCGGGATCCCGGTGCGTGCAGGGTGCCGCGTTCCCACATCGCCTCCCTCCGACGTCCACACGGTGAGCGCCGGTTGGGTGCGCGGACGGAGGTACGCCTCGCTGTGAGGACGGATGCCGACCGCGCCCGGGTCGGTGTGCATGCCGGCGTACGCCTGGGCGACGACTTGGTCGGGTGTGCCGAGCACTGTGCGGACGTGGGCCGTGCTCAGTCCCGGCGGGGCGTCCAGATCCGGTACGACGCCCCGGAACCGCCCGGCCAGCACCTCCGCATGCGGGGACCACTCCCGGCCGCCCCCACCCCAGCCGTGCACCAGCAGCAGGGCAGCATGTCGATCTGGTCGAGCGCTCCTGCGCGGCCTGCTCCCGCAGCCACAGGACCAGGTACCAGTCCTGGTCGTTGGCAAGGGAGTCTGCGCTGTGCGCGAGCCTGCCGTCGACTGTCGAGGGCATGACGAAGGCGCAGGTGGCGGAGCCGTCCTCGCGGTAGTTGGCCATTTTGGCGCGCAGGATCGCCTCGGCGACGCAGTCCGTGCCGGGGTGCGCAGACCGGTCGGCAAGAGCAGGAGGGTGACGGCGCTGAGGGTGCTCCAGTAATGGGGGGGAAGACATCCCCCCACAGCCGGTCGGTGCCGAACCAGCAGCCGTCCCAGTGCCGGATGGCGACGCCGTGCAGCCGGGCGTGCGGCTGGGGGCCGCCGAAGGCCAGCAGCCAGGGCAGCCGTTCGGCGACGGCGTCGTGGAAGACGGGGTCGCCGGTGAGGGGGCGTGGGCGGCGGAGAGAAGGTCGATCAGGGGGACATGTTGGACTGCTCGTAGTTGACCTCGTGGGCGGGCAGTTGTCTGCCCATTGCTACGAACTTCCGTACAGTGTTGATGAGTTGGACCCGCAAGGCTTCAGCACGGCCGGCCCGTCCGGCGGTGTCCAAGCTCTCGCGGATGGCCCGCGTCACGGGGGAACGACCGATGGACAGGTGTGTGGTCCCGCCGAGTTCGAAGCTGCGCTCGATGATGCGGGCGTCGAGGTCTTCCTCCCGGCCGTGGGCGCGGTGCCGATCGTGGAAGAACTGGGCCAGCCACGGGGTGTCGTACAGCCGCCGCTGGGGCTCCTGGGAACCGCGCCGTGGGGCTCTGCTCTCGTCCAGGAGGTAGCGGCGGGCGAAGTCGGACCAACCGTCCAGGAGCGGGGCGATCTCCGCCGGGTCGGCGAGGCGAGGCCGCGGGCGGCGGCGGCCTGGAGCAGCAGCGGCATGGCGATCCGCTCGGCTCCGTCAGTCCAGTCCTGCCGGCCGCTGGTGGACTGGGTCAAGCCGGTGCGGGTGTCCACCGGCACGAAGGCGTGGGCGAGCAGACCGGGCCGCTCGCGGGCCTGCTGATGCCGGGCGATGTGCGCGACCCGGCGCCGGACGATCTCCTCCAGCGGCAGATGGAACAGCACCTCGGTCCGGGCGCCGTCCCCGACATCCAGCGCGTAGCTGCCGTGCCGGGCGGCCTGGACCTGGTACCTCCACCAGCAACACGACCTGCGCGACGACGCCACCATCCTGCTGACGGAATGGCACCCGACCTGACACCGCCCCCTGCTGGCTACGCCTTGCCCTTGTGCTCCGGGCCGGGCGCGGAAGTCAGTCCGGCCGCGGACATCCGAGCCAGGCCCCAGAGCGGCTCCATACGGCCGGGGAGCCCGGTCCGGCCGGCCGCACGCGCGGCTCCAGCGCCGTATGCGAGGCGGCCGGCGAAGCTCGATCCCCGACGACGGGCCAACGGTCGCTGTGCCGCGGTCGGCCTGCGGCCGCCGGACCCCGTCGATCACCCAGCGGGCATCGTGATGCCCCTGGCCCTGGTGCGGGCATGAACGCGCCGCGCTGCGGATGTGTGGGGGCGGTCGGGCAGGGGACTTGGTGTGCAGGCCGGGTTCAGCAGCGTTCCCCTGGGGACTGGCTCGGCCCAGGCTTCTCTGGTTCAGCCAACGTGCCGGGGGAGCCGCTCACCCGAGATGACGCGGTCACCCGATCACGCGATCACGCGATCACGCGATCACGCGATCACGCGAGGCTGCCACGCTCGCAGACCAGGCGGGCGACCTCACGGAGCTTGACGTTGTTCTCCTGCGAGTAACGGCGGGGCACGTCGAACGCCTCCTCTTCGCTGAAGCGGTGGCTTCCCATGAGGATGCCCATGGCCTCGCCGATGACGTGCCGGGTGGCGACGGCCTGTTCCATCTGGGCGTGGGTGCGGGCGCTGGAGAAGGCGACCGCCGCGTGGGAGGCCAGCAGCCGGCCGACCGGCTCACTGGCCTCGTTGAAGGCTCCGGGTTTGCGGGAGTACACGTTCAGCGCGCCGAGGTCTTCGTCGTCGGTGAACAGCAGGAAGCCCATCATGCTGCCCACGCCGAGCGCATGGGCCTGCGGGGCGTAGGCGGGCCATCGCTGATGCTCGCCGGTGAGATCGGCGATGCGGAAGACCCGCTCTCCGTGCGAGGTGCGGGCGACGTCGAAGCACGGCCCTTCACCCAGCCTCTGTTGCAGCTCATCACTGTCGACGACCAGCTGGTGGGTGGGAGCGAGCGTCTCCACCTTCGCATCGCGCAGCACGAGGAAGCCGGCCGCGTCACAGCCGTCCACCAGCTCGATGGCCGAAGCCTCATACCCAGCTTTCGACGCTTGCCTCGCGACGGGGCCGCTGTAAACACCTCGCCCCAGCGAGGCGCTCACGGGCCGGCTCGCGACGCACACACGCCGCCTGGCGCGACGTCCCGATGGAGGCCATCCCGGCACCCCGACCGTGCGCCTGAGCCGTCAAGGAGTCGGATCTCCGCTCCCCCGCCGCGCCCACGGAGTCTGTTCGCTCTCCGTCGCGTGCTTTCCCCCGGGGGCTCCAGCCGCGCCCCGGACCCGGTGCTGCCTCGCCCAGAGCCAAGCACCTCTTGCCTCCCGCGCGTCGCCGCCGTACGCTCACGTGCCATACCGACCAGACGGTACGTCGTTGTGGGCACCTCGGCTCACGAAGACGGGCAGCCGCCGACCGTCCCGCCGCCGATCCAACGCGACCGTCTGAGGAGCCGCCGAAGATGAGCAGAATCAACCACCAGGTGCGCCTGGCCGCGCGCCCCGTGGGCGACCCGCGTCCCACCGACTGGGAGCACGCGGAGGAGACGGTCGGGGAACCCGGCGACGGTGAGTTCCTGGTGCAGGTGCTCTGTCTGTCGATCGATCCGGCGATGCGCGGCTGGATGAACGCGGGCAGGTCCTACATCCGCCCGGTGGAGATCGGTGAGGTCATGCGCGCGGGCGCGGTGGGACGCGTGCTCGCCTCTCGGCACTCCGGTTTCGCGGTCGGCGACCATGTGTCGGGGTCCTTCGGCGTGCAGGAGTACTGCCTGTCGGACGGGCGCGGCGTGACCAAGGTCGATCCGGCGGCGGCCCCCCTGCCGACGTATCTCGGCGCTCTCGGCATGTCAGGCCTGACCGCCTACTTCGGCTTGATCGACATCGGACGTCCCGAGCCCGGCCAGACGGTCGTCGTCTCGGGTGCGGCAGGCGCGGTCGGCAGCGTCGTCGGTCAGATCGCCAAGATCCTGGGCTGCCGGGTCATCGGCATCGCCGGCGGCGAGGCCAAGTGCCGGCTCGTGGTCGACGAATTCGGGTTCGACGCCGCGATCGACTACAAGAGCGAGGACGTCCGCAAGGCGCTGCGCGACCACGCCCCCACCGGTGTGGACGTGTACTTCGACAACGTCGGCGGCGACGTCCTGGACGCCGTACTGCCACGGCTGGCACGCGGCGCCCGCGTCATCGTCTGCGGAGCGGTCTCCCAGTACAACAGCACCTCGCCGCAGGGTCCCGCCAATTACCTGTCGCTGCTGGTCAACCGGGCCACCATGACGGGCATGGTGGTCTTCGACTACGCCGACCGGTACGCCGAGGGCATCGCGCAGCTCGCCGCGTGGCGGACCGAGGGCCGGCTCAAGTCCCTTGAGGACGTGGTGTCAGGTGGAGTGGCCGAGTTTCCCGACACCCTGATGCGCCTGTTCCGTGGCGAGAACCACGGCAAGCTCGTGCTGAAGATCGCGGACTGACCGGGCCGAGAGGAGGGAGAAATCCGATGAAGGCACTGACCTATCACGGCCGTCACGACATTCGCTACGGGGATGTCCCCGACCCGGCCGTCATTAGCCCCACCGACGCGGTCGTCCAGGTGACCACAGCCGGCATCTGCGGCAGTGACCTGCACATATACGCCGGCAACCCGTTCAGCCCGGAGCTCGGCTACACACCGGGACACGAGTGCGTCGGCGTGGTGGTCGACACCGGTGACCAGGTCACCCGCTTCAAGCCCGGCGACCGGGTCCTGGTGCCCGCCTCGGCCGGCTGCACGCGGTGCCGGTCGTGCGCGGCCGGGTTCACCGCCCGGTGCGAGCGCGCCAAGTCCAGCACCGAGCTCTGCTACGGCGTGAGTCCCCAGCTCCCCGGCAGCCAGGCCCAGGGCCTCGCGGTGCCGTATGCCGACATCAACCTGGTGCACCTGCCCGAGGGCATCTCCGACGAGGCCGCCGTCGTCCTGACGGACAACGCCCCCACGGCCTGGTACGGCTGCCGCCGCGCCCGCATCCAGCCCGGCGAGACCGTCCTGGTCATCGGCCTCGGTCCCGTCGGCCTGATGGCCGCCCAGTCCGCCTTCGCGATGGGCGCCGCGCGCGTGCTCGGCGCGGACCTGGTCGCGGAGCGCCGCGCCTTCGCCGCCACCTTGGGGGTCGAACCGGTGGAAGGCGCGGACGCGAAGGCTGGCATACGGGAGATGACCGGCGGACGCGGACCGGACGCGGTGGTGGAGGCCGTGGGCTCCGACGCCACCATCGATCTGGCCCTCAAGGCCGTCCGGCAGGCCGGCCGGGTCAGCGTCATCGGGGTCAGTCAGAACAAGGCATTCCCCTTCCACATGGGACTGGCTCAAATCAAGGAACTCGAGTTCGCCATCGGGCTCTGCTCGATCCACTACGAACTCCCGGCCCTGATCGCCCTCGCCCAGGCCGGCCGGATCAAGCCGGAGGTCGTGGTGTCCCACCGCTTCCCCCTCTCCGAAGGCCCCGCGGCATACGAACTCTTCGCCAGCCGCGCCGACGGCGTCCGCAAGATCCTTCTCGACCCCACCGGCTGACCCACCCTCGTCGGTCCGCCGTAGGGTGAGGAACTCGCCGTACCGGCACGGTCGGAAGAGGTTCTGGGCAGGTACGGCGGGACGGGCCTCGGCGGGCAGGCATGCGGCGTGGGCGAGGCAGACCAGTGCCCACCGCTCGGCTCGCCGACTGTGCGCCTGCGCGCGTGGGACGGATGACACTGGGGGCGCTCAAGCACGGTGCCCTCGCCGGCGACGACCGATTCCGGACTCACACCGATCATAGGGAAGCAGGACGGCACGGCACTGTCCGACATCAATCCCCGGCAGGCAAGCCTCGAAGCCGTTCCGTCTTCCCGAGCCACATGCCCGCCAGCATGCCCGCCATCAGGCAACGGCTGAGCCGGCACAGCTGACGAAGCGGTGCTGGTCTGTTGTTGAGCTTCCCGTGGTCAGGGGAGGCGTCGGTCCGTCGCGGGGCACACGGTCGCAGTCGGCGGGTGACGTTCGCCCATCCGGTGGGCTATCAAGCGGCACCGCTTCCATTCGGTCATTCTCTACCCGCCAGTAGACACGGACTGCTCTGAATGGAACGCTCGCTCCAGAGCGTAGGCGGTTCACACGAGTCGCGTCTCCCGTCAGCCCTCCCTGCTCCTTCCGTCGGCTCTTCCAGCTCACCGGGTCGCCTCATGGGCCGGCGCCGCTGATCGCCCCGTGCCGGCCGCACTCCTCGCAAGTCGCGTACCCCGTACGAGCCGTGCACCTCGCCCCGGCGGCAAGTCCTCGTAGCAACCGAGTCCTCGTACGCCCAGATCCCTCCCCGAGAGGAGTGCATCGCATGAGGGTCCGACCCGTCCCGGCGGCACTCGCAGCCATCGCCCTCGCGACGGCGGCACAGCTCGCCGCCCCCACCGCATCCACCGCCTCCGCCGCAACGCCCGCGACCGCCGGGCCGACGGAGTTCACCGTCGACACCACCTCCGACGCGGTGGACGCCGACCCGTCGGACGGCGGTTGCCGTACCGCGTCGGGAGCGTGCAGTCTGCGCGCCGCGGTGATGGCCGCCAACGCCCGGCCCGGCAGCACGATCACACTGCCTCCCGGCCACTACCGGCTGACCATCCCACCCGACCCCCGGCTGATCATCGGGTCTCATCCCGATCCCACCACAGGCGACTTGAACGTCGATGCGCCCACCACGATCAAGGGATCCGGCGCGCGAACCACCGTCATCGACGCCGACTTCCTGGACCGGGTCTTCCGTCTGCGGGCGGACACGTACATGTCGGACGTGACGATCACGCAAGGACGGGCCAGACAGCGCGAACTGCCCTTCACCGACACCGGTGGCGGCGGCATCGTCAACGAACAGCACCTGACGCTGCGCCGGGTCGCCGTGACCGGGAACTCCGCCGGCTACGGCGGCGGCATCTTCAACATCCCGGACTCCCACCTGGATCTCGTCGGCAGCACGGTCAGCGGCAACGCCGCGGGAGAGGCCGGGGGTATCAGATTCGACAACAGCGGCACCGTGACGAACTCGACGATCGCCGACAACCGGGTGACCGACCCCGGCGACCGCCCCGGCAGCCTCGGCGGCTACGGCGGAGGCATCGACATCCGGGGCCTGGGAACCGTACAGATCCTCAACTCGACCATCACGGGCAACCGTTCCAGCGACGGCGGGGGCGGAATCAACATCGCGCCGGCCTACCTCGACAGCCTTCCGGCACCCATACCCGACATCGTCGATCTGCCCCTGGGGCACATGAGCCTTCGCAACTCCGTGGTCGCGGGCAACACCGTCGACGGCGCGACCGCCGACTGCGAGAAGGCCTTCGCCACCATCACGTCACTAGGCCACAACATCGACGGCGACGGCAGCTGCCGGCTGGCCGCCGCGGGCGATCTGCCCCACCGGGACCCGCTGCTCGGAGCGCTCGCGGACAACGGCGGCCCGACGGACACCGCGGCTCTGCTGCCGGGGAGCCCCGCCCTGGACACGGCCGACGGCTGCCCTGCCACCGATCAACGCGGCATCGCCCGCCCTCAGGGCGCCGCTTGCGACATCGGCGCCTACGAGCAGACGCGATGACCGTCGCCCCAGGTCCAGACCGGTACTAGGAGTGACGACTCGATGAGATTCTCAAGCCTGCGCCACACCCTGACCCGCGGCGCGACCGCCGTCGCAGCCGTTCTGCTGCTTCTCACCACTCCCCCGCCCACGGCCCGCGCCGTCGCCGGCGACGGCACCGGCACCGGCGACGACTCCCTCCTCGTGCGTACCGACCGCGGCTGGGTGCGCGGGGCAGTTGGCCGTAACGGCGGGCGGGTCTTCCAGGGGATACCGTTCGCCGCCCCGCCGACCGGTGCGCTGCGCTGGCATCCGCCGCGGCCCGCCGCGCGGTGGCCCGGCGTACGGAACGCCACCGCACCGGCTCCCCCATGTCCCCAACTGCCGCTGACGCTGCTGCCCGACGGTGGCCCCGTCCTGCCCGGCGAGTCCAACCGCACCGGCAGCACCACCGAGGACTGCCTTTACCTCAACGTCTGGACCCCCGCCCGCACCGCCGGCCGGCCTCTTCCGGTGCTGGTCTGGCTGCACGGCGGCGGCAATGCGTACGGCGCGGGCAGCGACTACGACGGCGCCGCGCTCGCCGCGCGTGGCGTGATCGTGGTGACCGTCAACTACCGCCTCGGAGCACTGGGGTTCCTCGCCCACCCCACCCTGTCGGCCGAGAGCACGGACCACGCCTCCGGTGACTACGGCCTGATGGACCAGCAGGCCGCGCTGCGCTGGGTACGGAGCAACATCGGCGCCTTCGGCGGCGACCGGAACCGGGTGACACTCGGCGGTCAGTCCGCCGGATCCGCGGACACCTGCGCCCACATCGCCTCGCCGACCGCGAAAGGCCTGTTCCACCGGGCAATCCAGCAGAGCGGAAGCTGCGCCTCGCACGGCGCCCTCACACCGCTCACGCTGGACGCGGCCGAGCGCAAGGGCAGCGGCTTCGCGGCCTCCGTTGGTTGTCCCGATTCGCCGACCGCGGCCGCCTGTCTGCGCGCCTTGCCGGTCACCGAGTTGATCCGCGCCGCCGGGACCGGGGCAGCATCCCTGTGGGGCCCGAACACCGGGCCGCTCATCCTGCCGCGTCCTGCGCGCACGGCATGGGCAGAGGGACGAGTCAACGCGGTTCCGACGCTGAGCGGCAACACCCACGACGAATACCGTTACTTCACCGCGCTGTACGTGGATCTGCTCGGTGGCGGCCCGCTGACCCCGGCCTCGTACGCCGCCCTGATCACGCTCCAGCACGGCGAGCGCGCGGGCGCTGTCCTCGACACGTACCCGGCCTCGGCGCATCCCTCTCCCAACCTGGCCTACTCCGCCGTCGGCACGGACCAGCGGTTCGCCTGCCCGGCATGGGCCGACAGCCGGCTGTACGGCACTCGGGCGCCCGTCTACGCCTACGAGTTCGCCGACCCGCAGGCGCCGGTGTTCATCCCGGCACCGCACACGCCGCAGGGCGCCTTCCACGCCTCCGAACTGGCCTACCTCTTCCCCATGGACGCGATGCCGCCCCTGACACCGGTCCAGCGCCGCCTGTCCGCAACGATGACCGCCTACTGGGCCCGGTTCGCCGCCACCGGCGACCCCAACGGGCCCGGAACCCCCGCCTGGCCCCGCTACACGGCTGACGGGGACCGTATCCAGGTGCTGGCGCCCGACCGGGTCGGCCCCACCGCCGGGTTCGCGGCCGATCACCAATGCGCGTTCTGGCAGCCGTCCCCCACTTCCCGAAGGGCTGTGCGCTGAAGTCGACATGGGCCCTGGTCCGGGAGGAGAACCGGGCAATGGGCAGGCAAAGGCAGGAGGCCCTGGTAGCCCTCCTCACCTCTCACGGGGCGTCCCCGCCCTGGACGCACCGCACCGGAACGCCGTGGTGGGCGGCCAGTGCCAGCAACGCCACGCGCAACGGGCCGATCTCCAGGACGGCGCCCGCATCGAACCAGCGGGCCACGGCCGTCCCGCTCGCCATTCTCAGGGTGAAGCGCGCCAGCTCGTCCGCCACCTCAGGGCGGTCACGCAACCCGAAGACGGCGCTCACCGATTCCTGTCCCCAGACCACCAGCGCGTCCCGGTACCGACGCACCTCGGCCACGGCCGCCGCACTGGCATCCTGCTGCACCATGCCAAGTCCCAACAGCAGCCGCAGGCCGTGCTGATGACGCTGGAACGCATCCCCGACGTCGGCGAGGAAGGTGTCCAGGCGCTCGACGACGTCGCCGCCCCGCACCTCGGCCGGGGGCAGGGCCGCCAGCAGTGCGGTCCTGGCCCGCTCCAGCACCGCGACGTAGATCCCGTCCTTGCTGCCGAAGTGCCAGTAGAGGGAACTGACCGGCAGCCCGCACGCGGTCGAGATCATCGAGATGGACGTCGCGGCGTATCCGTGCCGCGCCATCAGTTCACCGGCAGTGTCGAGAATGGTGTCCCGCGACTGCGCGCCACGGTCCTGGGCCGGTGCCTCGGTCATACGGCTGACTCTAGAGGAAACTCAGGGCAACGCGCCCGCCGACCGATCGGCCCGCACGCCGACTCGCTGACGGCGGGCAACGGCGTTCCCCCAGGCAGGCCGTGCTCGGCATCGCCCGACTTCCCAACCTCGGCACCTGAAGCAGCCGGGATGGTGCGATCACCAGCGGCGAGACCATCTCACCGCCGGCTTACGCCAGTTGCTTGATGCCGGAAATTCCGTGTATCGCGGGCGTATCGAAAATCGGATACGCCACCGCAACGGCCCTCCGCCTCCAATGGGGGCATGAACCACGACGCATCCCTGTCAGCACCGCCCCGCCGCACGCGCAGGATCGTGCTCCTCAGCCTGGCGATCCTCGGCGTGGCGAGCGCCGCGTTCCTCGTGCGGGGGCCGCTCATGATGTCCGCTCCGAGGTGCATGGCCGGGCGGTGGCACGGCTGCTTCGACACGTTCAACGGTGTGGTGCTCATGACGTTGGTCGCGCTGCCGTTGGCCGCGCTGGTGGTGTGGGCTCTGGCGCGCCGTCGGCGGGCCGCCGGCGTCACATCGGCGTGGCGGATGTCGCTGGCCGAGGTGGGCATGGTCCACGGGACGGTGCCCTTCCTCTGGATGACCTTGATGCCGGGCGCCGGGGTCGGCATAGTCCCCGCCCGGGTGAGCCTGGTACCGCTGCGGGACCTGGTCACGATGGGGCCGCTCGGTATCGTCGGCAACCTGCTGGTCTTCGCGGCGCTGGGGTTCTTCGCCCCGATGCGGTTCGCGGCGCTGGCGTCCGTGCCGCGGATCCTGGCGCTCGGGGCGGGTTGCTCGGTCCTGGTCGAAACCGCACAGTACGTCCTGCGCCTTGACCGGGTGTCCTCCGTGGACGACGTACTGGTCAACGCCGCCGGCGCCGTACTGGCCGCGCTGGCGTCGCGCCGCTGGTGGCGCACTACGGCGCAAGCGCCGTCGGGCCAGCCTCGCCCCGCGCCGGCACCGGCAGGCTGAGTCGCGGGTCCGGTGTGCACACGTCGTTGCATACGTCGGCGATATGTAGTGCTGCTTAGGCTTCGGACATGCGCGTACTGATCGTGGAGGACGAGCCCTACCTGGCCGAAGCCGTCCGTGACGGTCTGCGGCTGGAGGCGATCGCCGCCGACATCGCCGGCGACGGCGACTCCGCCCTGGAACTGCTCAGCGTCAACTCCTACGATCTCGCGGTCCTCGACCGCGACATCCCCGGCCCCTCCGGCGACGAGGTCGCCCGGCGCATCGTCGCCTCCGGCAGCGGCATCCCGATCCTCATGCTCACCGCTGCCGACCGGATCGACGACAAGGCTTCCGGGTTCGAACTCGGCGCCGACGACTACCTCACCAAACCGTTCGAGCTGCGGGAGCTCGTCCTGCGGCTGAGGGCGCTCGACCGCAGACGCGCGTACGCCCGGCCGCCGGTCCGCGAGATCGCGGGCCTGCGGCTCGACCCCTTCCGCCGGGAGGTCTTCCGCGACGGACGCTACGTCCCGCTCACCCGCAAACAGTTCGCCGTGCTGGAAGTCCTCGCCGCCGCCGAGGGCGGGGTCGTCAGCGCCGAAGAGCTACTGGAACGGGCCTGGGACGAGAACGCCGACCCCCTCACCAACGCCGTGCGCATCACCGTCTCCGCACTGCGTAAACGGCTCGGCGAACCATGGATCATCGCCACGGTGCCCGGCGTCGGCTACCGGATCGACACCGGTAGAGACACCATCGCCCTTGGCAGGGACACCACCGACCCCGGCAGTACGCATGCATAGACGCCCAGGTCTCAGCGCCCGACTGAAACTCACCCTCAGCTATGCCGGATTCCTCCTCGTCGCCGGCGCTCTCCTGCTGGCCGTGGTGTGGATGTTCCTGCTGCGCTACGTACCCGACAACAGCCAGGGCCTGCTCGGGATCTCACCCAACCGCTACCTTCTGGTGCGAACCTTCGCCCCCGCCGCGGCCGTGGCGATGGCCTTCCTCCTTGTGTTCGGCCTCGTCGGAGGGTGGATCCTCGCCGGCAGGATGCTCGCACCACTCACACAGATCACGGATGCGGCACGGATGGCCGGGAACGGGTCGTTGTCCCACCGGATCCGCATGAAGGGCCGGCACGACGAATTCCGGGAACTCTCCGACGCGTTCGACTCGATGCTCGAACAACTCGAGTCCCACGTCGCCGAGCAGCAGAGGTTCGCAGCGAATGCCTCCCACGAACTGCGCACCCCGCTGGCGATCTCGCGGACTCTCCTCGACGTCGCCCGCAAGGACCCCACGCGGGACCGGGGCGAACTCATCGAACGCCTGCACGCTGTCAATACGCGGGCGATCGACCTCACCGAGGCCCTCCTGCTGCTCAGCCGCGGCGACCGCGGAAACTTCACCCGCGAGAGCGTCGACCTCTCCCTCATCGCCGAAGAAGCCGCCGAAACGCTGCTTCCTCTCGCCGAACAGCGCGGGATCACGCTCGACGTGACCGGCGGAGCGACACGGACCAGCGGCTCGGCGGAGCTCCTGCTGCGGATGGTGACGAACCTTGTCCAGAACGCCATCGTCCACAACCTCCCCGCCGGCGGCGCCGTGACGGTCCGCACGGAGGCGCACGGCGACACGAGCGCGCTGCGAGTCGAGAACACGGGCCGTCGGCTCCCACCGGAACTGGTGCCGACCCTCACCGAACCCTTCCAGCGCGGAACGGAACGCGTACGCACCGACGAGCACGCCGGCGTCGGCCTCGGCCTGGCCATCGTGCACAACATCGTCCGCACCCACGACGGCACCCTCGACCTCGTCCCGCGCCCCGCCGGCGGTCTCCTCGTCACGGTCCGGCTTCCCAGCACGCCGTAGGCCTCGTCCCCGAGCGGGGCCCACCAGAACGTCGACTGGAAGTTCGGTGCAGGCCAGGGTGACTCGTGGAAGCGATTGGTCAGCCGAGCCCGGACCGCCTGACGGCGAAGTCTCCATAAACGGACACGGACTGCCCGGCCGCGTGTCCGATGTCCTTCGCCGCGTTGACGTCGGCGCTCTCCGCGTGTGCGCAGCCTGCGGCTTTCGGGCGTCGTAGGCGCTGGCAGCGCGGTGTGAACGGCGGTCCTCCGCCGGCGACACTCGGGGCACCTTGCGCTGCCTCACCGGCAGGTGACGGTTCTACGGTTCGGCGACGTTGAGCTTCTCTCTGCCGCTACTGCCGCATCGGACGCAACAACCTCTGCGACCGCTGGCGGGCGATCGGCGTGACCGTGGCCGGTGGCGCCGCCGAGCTGATCGAGCCGCTCCGTCCCGCGCGCCGAAGCCCTCCCGCCCGAACCCGGCCCAGCCGGCTGGCCGGCCGGCTGCCGAGGGGGCGTTGTCAGTGGTGGCAGGCAGGATGACTGGCACGACGACACCAGTTGCAGAGATCGTGGATGCCGCCGCCTACGCGCAGGCGGTCGAGGATGCGGTGAAGGCCGCGGCCGCCTACTACGCGGGCGGCACCTCGCCTCTGGATGACGAGACCTACGACCGGCTGGTGCGTGCCATCGCGGCCTGGGAGAACGAGCACCCCGATGAGGTGCTGCCCGACTCCCCGACTGGGAAGGTGGCCGGCGGAGCTGTGGAGGGGGATGTCCCGCATACGGTGGCGATGCTGAGCTTGGACAATGTGTTCTCGCCGGAGGAGTTCACCGCTTGGACGGCATCCCTGGCCCGGCGCATCGGCCATGACATCACCCGCTTCAGTGTCGAACCGAAGCTCGACGGGCTCGCCATAGCCGCCCGCTACACCGGTGGCCGACTGAGACAGCTGATCACGCGTGGCGGCGGGACGGCCGGGGAGGACGTCTCGCACGCGATCGGCACCATCGAGGGCCTGCCCGAGGAACTCGCCGAGCCGGTCACCGTGGAGGTGCGCGGCGAAGTGCTGATGACGACGGCTCAGTTCGAGCACTCCAATGAGGTGCGCACCGCGCACGGCGGGCATCCGTTCGCCAATCCGCGCAACGCCGCAGCGGGCACCCTGCGTGCCAAGGACCGCGAGTACACCGTGCCGATGACGTTCTTCGGCTACGCCCTGCTGCCCCTCATCGACACGGAGACAGCGCTGGCGGCTCGGCTGTGCGAGCTCGCACACAGTGACCTGATGGCGCAGGCCGCCGCGTACGGGGTGAACACCACCGCCACCACCGCCGCCGTGCCCGGCATCACCGCCGACACCACCGAGCATCGACGGAATCGTCATCAAGGCCGACCTCGCCGCCGACCAACAGGCCGCCGGATCTGGCAGCCGCGCCCCGCGCTGGGCGATCGCCTACAAGTTACCCGTTCTCCCGCAAATGAAGTTCAGGACACAGCGAGCCTGATCTCAGCATTAATGCAGTTCAACGTCGGTGATGCGGTGACCCCTGACGCTTGCTACTCCAGCCGGGCTGTCGACTGCGCACCACGCCGCAGATGATCATGATTCTGTGCTGAGACCATGCGGTGTAACAGTCGACGCACACCGTCTTGATGCAGGCTCCTGCGGATTCCCCGCACCTTCGAGGCATTCCGGTCGCTCCGCAAGACTCGCAGGTCGCCGCAGATACACACGAACAAGGTGGTCACGCCGCGCGCAGCCGTGGAGCGCGCAGATCATCGACGGAATGCTCACAGCGACACGACTGACCGTCGGCGGACTGAGGGCCGGAGGGGGACTTGCCACGGCGGTGTGCCGGCGCGCCCGCTAGAGAGCAGGGGACCATGTGCCACGCATGTGCGGCCTCCACAGTGGGGCACAAGGGCGACTACCGATGAGTAGGGAATCCAAACTCGCCATAACTCAGTGAGTCTGAAAACCAAACCCACCACCGATCGCGTCCACTACGAGAAGACCTGCACGCCGCCATCGGCGTCTCACCACTTGCCTACCGGCGCACTTTTCGTGGAACCCGGTCGCCCAACCCTCCGAGCACCACCACACAAACCGCTCGGCGAACGCGGTGACGAACCTGCCGGGAACGAGCACCTCGATCACGGTCAGCGACTCGGGTGTTGCCCCATGCTCGACCCAATTGACGCATGGCCTACGAACAGGGCGCCCCCTGCCCGCCACAACGAGGCCGCCGAAGACCGCCGGATGGCATACGGCCGGCAAGCCGACTTCGCCAGAACCGGGGCATAGCGCTATACCCCGGGGCGATCCTCTAGAGCCGTCAAGCCCGTTTCCCACCGTTCTGCTCCCGGACGGTGTCGAACAGGGAGGTCAGAGCGGGACTTCCCGCGAGACTGTCCAGCAGGACGTGAAGCGACTGTCGTTCCGTGGTGCCCAGGTCTGCGAGGATTTCGCCGTCGAGATCGACGAGTGTGCGGTTGAGGCGGGCCAGGACCTTGCGCCCTTCGGCGGTGATGTCCACGGCGTAGCGGCGACGATCCTGCGGATCTCGTGTCCGCTCCGCGTATCCGGCGCGCTCCAGGTCGTCGAGACTCGTCACCATCGTCGCGGGGTCGATGCGCAGGAACGAGCCAAGTGCCAGTTGCGGCATGGCACCGTTGTCCGCCAAAGCCTGCAGGACGCTGTAATGCCGCACTCGCAGGCCGGTCCCGCCGATGCCGTCCTCGGCGATCCTGAACGCCACCTGCCCGAGTTTGACCAGCAGGCAGATGGTGTGTTCGGCCACTGTCCCCGGTACCAGCGGAGCCTCGGACATCGTTTATCCCGCCCATGGTTAGTCGTACGTATGGTCCAGCCCATCGTACGAGATAGCCCGAGGCGGCAGGACCGCTGCAGGCCGGCGGGATGCCCCATTGTCCGCCGGCTTACGGCCGGTGCGTCCTGAGTGGTCAGCCGACGATGGCCCGACCGAAGATCTGCCGGGCTATGACCCACTTCTGGATCTCGTTGGTGCCCTCGTAGATCTCGCCGATCTTGCTGTCCCGGTAGATCGCCTCGACGGGGCCTGGGCTGCCGTCGGCACCCAGTTCGCGCGCGAAGCCGAGGCCTCCGAAGGCCTGGACGGCGTCGCGTGCCATGTCCACGGACAGCTTGGTGGCGTAGTGCTTCGCCATCGCGGCCTCAGGTTCCGGGGACGGGTTGCCGGTGTCCAGGCGCAGGGCGGCCTTGGTGTAGAGGGTGCGGGCGTTCTCGATCTCGGTGGCCCGTTCGGCGAGCAGGAACTGCCAGTGCTGGTTGGCGGCCACCGGCTTGCCGAAGGCGTGTCGCGTCGACAGGTGGGCCACGGTGTGGTCGAAGGCGGCCTGCGCCATGCCGACCCCGGCAGCCGCGATGCCGATCCGGCCGTAGGCCAGAGTGGACAGCGCATGGCGCAGTCCGTGTCCCTCGGCGCCACCGAGGAGGTCGTCGTCGGTCAGGTGCACATCCGTGAAGCGGATGTCCGCGGTGAGCTGGCCGCGGTTGCCCATCTTGCGGTCGGGAAGGCCGACTTCCACTCCGGGAAGTGCCGTGTCGACGATGAACATGCTCAGCCGGGTGCCGGTGCGGGCGAGAACCACCACGAACCCGGCGACGGGCGAGTTGGAGATCCACCGCTTGTGGCCGTTCAGCACCCAGCCGGCCTCGGTGCGTATCGCCTCGGTCTGAACCGCCTGCGGGGACAGGTCACTTGAGGCGTTCGGCTCGGTGGTGGCGAACGCGCCGACCACTGAGCCCTCCGCGACCCTTCGCAGCCATCGCTGCTGCTGCTCCTCGGTGCCCTGCCGCAGGGCGTTGCCCGCCAGGATGCAGTGCACATCGAAGACGGCCGCGACGCTGCTGGAGTAGTAGGCCAGTTCCTCGATGGCCGCGGCGGTGGCGGTCGCCGGGTGGGTCAGGCCGTCGCCGCCGACCTCGCTAGGGAAGGGGATCCGGAAGACCCCCGCCGACGCAAGCCCGTCAAACACATGCCGGGGGAAGCCGTCCGTGCGCTCGTCGCCCCCCGCGATCGCCACGGCGTGCGGAGCCACTTCGTGCTCTGCGATCCGGCGCACGGCAGCGCGAACGGACTGTGTCTCTTTGGGGGCGAGGAGCTCGTGGTAGAGCCGGTCGATCTGGCGCGTGGGAGTGGAAGTCATACGGGGAAGATACCATTAGCATCGCGTATCATTAGCTCGACAATCTATTTTGGAGGTTCGACCATGACACAGACGCTGGCCGACAAGACCATCCTGATGTCGGGAGGCAGCCGCGGCATCGGACTCGCCATCGCTCTGCGCGCGGCCCGCGACGGTGCGAACGTGGTGATGCTCGCCAAGACCGCCGTGCCGCATCCGAAGCTCGAAGGCACGGTCCACACCGCCGTTGACGAGATTGAGCGCGCGGGCGGCAAGGGGCTGGCCGTCGTCGGTGACGTCCGCGACGAGGACGATGTGCGCACCGCTGTCAACGCGGCGGTCAGCGCCTTCGGTGGCATCGACATCGTGGTGAACAACGCCAGCGCGATCGACCTGTCGTCGTCGGAGCAGCTGGAGATGAAGCGGTACGACCTGATGCAGGACATCAACACGCGTGGCACGTTCCTGCTGAGCAAGGCCGCTATCCCGCACCTGCGCAAGGCGGGCAACCCGCACATCCTCACACTCTCCCCGCCGTTGAACCTCGCGCCGCACTGGGTGGGGAAGCATCTCGGTTACACGCTGTCGAAGTACGGCATGAGTCTGTGCACCATCGGGCTCGCCGAGGAGCTCGCCGCCGACGGCATCGCCGCCAACTCGTTGTGGCCGCGGACCCTGATCGACACGGCCGCCGTACGCAACGTGGTCGGCGGCGCCGGACAAGCCCGTAGTCCGCGGATCATGGCTGACGCCGCGTACGCCATCCTCACGCGTGACGCGCGGAAGTGCACCGCCAACCTGTTCATCGACGACGAGGTCCTGTCGGACGAGGGCGTCACCGACCTGTCCGTCTACAGCCCTGCCGACTTCGAAGGTGATCTCGCGCTCGACATATTCGTCGATCCGGCCTGATCCCACACTGTTCAGTAGATGAACGCGAGGGCGTTCCTCGATGCCCTTCTCGATGACCTCATCGGCGAGCTTCGAGTCGAAGGCGGCGCGGGACAGCTGCAGCGACCCAGGCCTTCGCAGCGGCCGATCTGGTCGAGCAGGGCGGCGGAGGGACATCCGACGCCGCGCTGGTCCCGATGCCCGGGCGACAGATAGCCGCGAACGAGATCCTCGACTCCCGGGCAGCCGGGCAGCCGGGCAGCCGGGCCGCAGAGTGCCGTACCGCGCCGCCTGCGCGCGTAGCTCCTCCGCGACGACGTTGGCGACGAGGTCGTCCCTTGATGCCACAAGATCCTCTGACGCCACAGGATCCTCCGTTCATTCCGCAGGGCCATTGCCTTGCACGTCATCCCGAACCTATGGTCTGTCGAATGTAATATTATGACTCACATTTGATGGCGCCGTCAGAGTCAGAGATGAGGCATGCCGTGAGTGACGTCCCCTTCCAGCCCGCAGTGGAGCAGTCACGCGCGCTGGCCGCGGGTGAGATCTCGAGCCGGGAACTCGTCGAGCTCTATCTTGAGCGGATCGCCACCCATAACACCGCGTTGAACGCGGTGGTGACCCTTGACCCCGAGCGGGCCCGTCGCGAGGCCGGGGAAGCGGACGCCGCGCGGGCAGCCGGGCGAGACCTCGGTCCTCTGCACGGTGTGCCGATCACGGTCAAGGACAGCTTCGAGACAGCCGGGATGCGCACCGTCTGCGGGCGAACAGACCTCAAGGACTACGTGCCCGACCAGGACGCCGAGGCGGTCAAGCGGCTGCGTTCGGCCGGTGCCGTGATCATGGGGAAGAGCAACATGCCTCCGGGCAACCAGGACGTCCAGGCCGACAACCCGGTGTTCGGTCCTTCATCGAACCCGTGGGACACGACCCGTACCTCGGGCGGATCCGCCGGGGGCGGCGCCGTCGCCACCGCCGCGGGCCTCACGACGTTCGACTTCGGCTCGGAAATCGGCGGATCGACCAGGATCCCGTCCCACTTCAACGGCCTGTACGGGCACAAGTCGACCTGGCGGTCGATACCCCTCATCGGGCATGTGCCCTACGGCCCGGGCCCAGGACGATGGACCGAGGCCGACATGGGCTGCGGCGGCGCGCAGGTCCGCGACGCCCGTGACCTCGTCCCGATCCTGCGGGCAACGGTCGGGCCCGCCGACTACGACGGCGGTTTCAGCTACACACTCGCACCGCCGCGCGCGACCAAGCTCGCCGACTTCCGGGTCGCCGTCTGGGGTGAGGATCCCGCGTGTCCGGTCGACAGCGACGTCGCGGCAGCCGTGGACGATGCAGTCACTGTTCTGCGGGCGGCCGGCGCGAAGATCACGGTCCAGCCCGCCAGCCTCCCTGTCGACATCGCGACGAATCACGGGAAGGCCTTCCAACCCCTGCTCTTCGGCGCGGGCGACCGCACCGGCCTCGCTCCTGCCTCCAGCGCCGCAGTGCTGGCCCGGTTCGTCCAGCACCCGCGGGGTGACGCCGGTCCCGCCCTGCTCGGAACCTTCCAGTCCCACTATCACTGGCTGCAGGCCCACATGGTGCGCAATGAGATCCGGCAGCGATGGTTCGAGTTCTTCCAGGACTTCGACATCGTGCTCATGCCGGTCACCCCGACGGCCGCCCCCGCCCACCACCACAAGCTGATCGACTGGTTCGGGCGGCCATTCGAAGTCGAAGGTGTGCGACGCCCTTACTGGGACCAGGTCAAGTGGAGCGCCGTCGCCAACGTCTCCGGGGGGCCGGCGACGACCATCCCGGTGCGCCGAGGCAGGAGCGGACTGCCCATCGGTCTGCAGGCCATGGGCCCGAGCGGGGGCGATCTCACCACCATCGAGTTCGCCGCCCTGCTGGGCCGGGAAGTGGACGGCTTCGTGCCGCCTCCGGCCTTCGTCCAGACCCCCACCACTGGACCCTGACCACCCGCCCGAAAATCCCGAAGAACGACGATGCACAGCTTGAGCCGCAACGCGTCACGACTGCTGACGGATTCCGCGTCCCGCTACCCGGAACGCACCGCGATCGTCTTCGGCGACGACCGCATCACGTACGAGGCCCTCGACGCCGCGGCCAACCGGGTCGCTAACCTGCTCGATGCACCCTGGTGCCGCTGCACCGAGTCCAACTCATCGTCGCCTTTACGGAACTGCCTCGCGCACAGGTCGGTAACGCGGCAGACCACCCAGCCCGTACTCACGTCGCATTTCGAGAGGGCAGCGCCTGCTACATGTTGATCATGTGGCCCGCGAGGCCGTGGACGGCTTCCTTGACCGCCTCGCCGAGGGTGGGGTGGGCGTGGACGTTGCGGGCGACCTCATGGACGGTGAGGTCCCACTGCTGGGCCAGCGTCAGTTCGGGGAGCAGCTCGGTGACGTCCGGGCCGATGAGGTGAGCGCCTATGAGCTCGCCGTACTTGGCGTCACTGATGAGCTTCACGAAGCCGGTCGCATCACCCAGGCCATGAGCCTTGGCGTTCGCGGTGAACGGGAACTGGGCCACCTGGACGTCGAAACCCTGCGCCCTCGCCTGTTCCTCGGTGTAGCCGAAGCTGGCGATCTGCGGCTGGCAGAAGGTGGTGCGCGGGATCATGACGTAGTCCAGCTCCATGGTCTCCGCGCCTGAGAGGGTCTCAGCGGCGACCACTCCCATCGCCTCAGCGGCGTGCGCGAGCATGAGCTTCGCGGTGACGTCACCGATGGCGTAGATGTGCGGAACGGACGTACGGCAGCGCTCGTCCACATCGATGGCGCCGCGCTCCGTGACCTTGACGCCGGTGTTCTCCAGGCCGTACCCGGTCACGTTCGGGGCGAAGCCGATCGCTTGGAGGACCTTGTCCGCCTCCAGGACCTGGCGGGCACCGTCCTTCCCGGTGACCGTGACGCGGACCTGCTGCCCGGACTCATCGATCGACTCGACACGGGTCGAGGTGAGTACGTCGATGCCCAACTTTCGGTACTGCTTGGCGAGTACGGCGGAAACCTCGGCGTCCTCGAGGGGAGCGACTCGGTCCAGGAACTCCACGATCGTGACCTGCACACCGTAGTTGTGCAGGACGTACGCGAACTCGATGCCGATGGCGCCGGCACCCGCGATGACGATCGACTGCGGGAGGTCCTCCGCGAGGATCTGCTCCTCGTACGTCACCACGCGCGCGCTGCGCTTGGTGCCGGGTAGCAGCTTCGGGGTGGCGCCTGTGGCGATGATGCAGTGGTCGAAGCCTATGGTGCGGGAGTTGCCGTCGTGGTCGGCGACCAGAAGCGTGTGCGGGTCGAGGAACGTACCGCGGCCACCGACTTCCGTGATCTTGTTCTTCTTCATCAGGTAGTGGACGCCCTTGACCCGGCCGTCCGCGACCTTCCGACTACGGCGGAATGCCTCCCCGTAGTCGAACGAGACCTCACCGTCGACCTTGATGCCGAAGGTCTTCGCCTCGCGCGTGAAGACGTGCGCCAGTTCGGCGTTGCGCAGCAGGGCCTTGGTGGGGATGCAGCCCACGTTCAGGCAGACGCCGCCCCAGTACTTCTCCTCGACGACCGCTACGCGCTTGCCCAGTTGGGCGGCCCTGATGGCGGCCACGTACCCACCTGGGCCCGCGCCGAGTACGACGACGTCGAAGTGCTCACCCTGCTGGTCCATGGACCTTTCCTTTCCACTGGGACGGTCGACTCCACGTCAGTGGCCGACTCGCTCCCGATCGCACAACCTGTTCATCAACTCAGTCGCGGTGGTTCAACGCCCCGATGCCGTGATCCATGCCCGCGCAGAGATCACCGACGGGCCAACGCCCCGTCGACTTCGTGTACTCCCGCCTCGGCGGCACCGAGCCTGAGGGTGTCGAGCCCGAAGGCCGCGACCGGACCGTGCACACCGGGCTTGAGGACGGCATCCGGCGCCGCCGCATGGACTGCGCCCCACGCCAGGAGGGAGCCCGTCATCTCGTAGGGATCGGGTCCGGTGAGGGCCGTCGTGGCCAGGGGACGACCGTGGCCGTCGCGGGCGACCGCGATCACCAGGGAACGGCCGTCGGTGTCCGGCTCACGATGTGCTCCCGGGAGCCGCCCGGACCACCGCGTCAGAGCAGCCCGCACCTTCGCCGACCTCAGCAAGGGCGCCTGGAGCATGGCGGCGATCTGTACCGGACGCGTCCACCGCCCGAGCCAGCCCATCCCCACCTCGACGCTCTCCAACTGAGGGAAGACCTCAGGCAGGCCGAGATGCTCCGTGCCCGGGACGGTCATGGCCGGGCGTCGCACACCGGCGTAGCGGAAGGTGAGGACACGCTTGGCGGCCCGCTCGTCGACCAGTCGGGAAGAGGCTCCAGGGCGTGGAGAGCGGTAGGCGAACCCGTCCTCGGCCGCCGCGGCGACCAGCGTCTGGCGCGTGCCACCCGTGGTCAGGTCCCAGGAGTCGCGCAGGGCGCTCCGGTAATGCAGCTCACTCCCGCGCCCCGAACGGGTGATGAAGTAGCCGATCTCGACATGGCATGCGCGCTCGCCCGCCTGTTCCAGGGCCAGGGCGCCGGCGAGATTGCCGGGCACGTAGTCGTAGCCGAACGCGGGCACGAGAGTCGCTCCCCGGGCGGCCGCGACGGAGTCCAGCTCAAGGAGGACCCGGCGGGCGAAGGGGCCCTCCCCCGTGGAGTCGAAGTAGCGCGCTCCCGCCCGCGCGGCAGCCGTGACCGTGGCCATGCCCAGCTGCATGAACGGCCCGACCGTGGAGACGACCACATCGCTGGGGCCCAGAAGGCGCGTGAGGTGGGCGGAAGAGGTGACGTCCACTTCTGCCACCGGCAGTTCCGCCTCGAAGCGTTCGGCCAGGGTCAGCATCTTCGTTCGGCTTCGCCCGACCAAGGTCGGCTTCTCACCTCGTGCGAGCAGTTCCCTGAGAACTCGCCGCCCCGTGTACCCCGTCGCACCCAGCAACAAGATTCTGCGCTTTTCCACGGCTACGTCTGCCTTCCGGAGGGCACTGTCACAACGACCACTGACCGACCACGAGTCATTCACTGACTTCAGGTCATTGAATATACGATGGTCACCATGAGAGGGCCAAACCGACGACAGCTATATGCGGAGCAGACCCGGGCGGACCTGGTGGCGGCCGCGCGCAAACTCTTCGTCGACAACGGGTTCGCGGACACGTCGGTCGAGGCCATCACCGCGGCGGCGCAAGTGAGCAAAGGCACCTTCTACCACCACTTCTCGGACAAGAAGGCGATGTTCGCCGAGCTCTACACGGAGCTGCTCCAGCGGGTCGGAGCGCTCGCCGACGCGGCGTCCGAGGCGATCCGTGCGACGCCGGGCGAGCCTGCCTTGACCGCCGTGTCGAACCTCACGCACGCCTTCTTGCGGCGGACCATCGACGATCCCCTGCATCGAGAGCTGATGGCCCAGGCGCCCTCGGTGCTGGTGGAGCAGTACCGGCACATCAACGACACGGTGGCCCAGCCGCCGATCGAACGGCTCTTGGCTGTCCTGGCCGAACGCGGTGACGTGGAACCGGACGTTCCGGTCGCCACCGTCGCCCGGCTGCTGTTGGCCGTCCTGTGCGAGGGTAACCAGATCATCGCCGCCGCGGCGGACCGGGAGGACGCCCTGGCCAGGACGTTCCACACGATCACCCTGCTGATGTCGGGCCTGGCGGCGGACGGCGTCAGCGCGCACGGTTGACGTCGCCCGACGCCTGCAAACACCACTCCTCGACTGCACCCGGCCGTGCCCCTACCGTGCCGCCTCGTCCTCGATGTCACGGACCAGGTCGATGGCCCGGCCGAGAGTGGTGAGCCGAGCGTCGAGAGTCTCTCCGGCCGGATAAAAACGTACGGTGTCCACACCGGCGTCGCGCCACACACGCAGCCGCTGGCGCACCATGGCCTCGGTTCCGATCAGAGTGGTCGCCAGGACCATTTCGTCGGTGACCAAGCCGGCCGCGCCGTCCCGGTCCCCAGCCTGCCAACGTGTCCGGACTTCAGCCGCCGCCTCGGCCCAACCCTGGCGGCTGTAGGCGTTGTTGTAGAAGTTCGTGGTCGCGGAACCCATGCCGCCGAGGCTGAAGGCCAGTTCCTTCCTGCGTCCGGCCACCATCGCGCTCAGCGCGTCCTCGTCGTCCGCGAAGGCGACCTCGGCACCTTGGCAGATGTCGAGGTCGGCACGGGCGCGACCGGCGGTGGCCAGGCCCTGGTCCAGGTGGTCGAAGTACGCCTCCTTGGCGCCCTCGGGCACGAAACTGGTGCCCAGCCACCCATCGGCGATCTCACCGGTCAGGTGCAGCATCTTCGGCGAGAGAGTGGCGAGGTAGACCGGAATGTCATGCTCGGCACGCATCGACAGACGCATGGGCTTCGCCTCCGCGCCCGGCAGTGGAATCCGGAACTCCTGTCCTGAGTAGGAGACTTTGCCGCCCGCGGCGGCCTCCCGCACGATCTCGACGGTCTCCCGCATCCGCGCCAGCGGCCGGGCGAAGGGCACGCCGTGCAGCCCCTCGATCACCTGCGGTCCGGAGGGGCCCAGTCCGAGAAGGAAGCGCCCCTGGGAGATCTGCGACAGTGTGATCGCGGCGCGGGCGATGGCCATCGGCGTGCGGGTGCCGAGTTGGATGATTCCGGATCCGAGGAGCATGCGCTCGGTCTTCGCCGCGAGGTAGCCCAACGGCGAGGGGGCCTCGGAGCCCCACGCCTCCGCCACCCAGCAGATGTCGAGACCGAGCTTCTCCGCCTCGGTGACATAGGCGACGATCTCCCGCCAGTCGCTCCCGGAAGCTTCGATCGTGGTGGAGGTACGCATCAGGGCCTCGCCTCGCCCGCGGGCTGGGCCCTCTCGGCCAGCTTCTTGATCTCTTCGAGGGTGATGGTCATGTTGGCCTCGAACTCCCGCATGCGCACGAAGACGATCTTCTGCTCCTTCTCCGGCATGCGATCGATGGCGAAGGAGAGGCCCGAACGGGCCGGCCCCATCTGCATCCATTCGCTCAGCAGAGTGCCACTGCCCTGCGGCTCCAACGTGAACCGCCAGATCGCCGTTGGGTTCTGCGGGTCCTCGACGCCCCAGGCAAGCAGCCTCGGCGGCTCGTACTCGACGATGTGGGATGTGGTGGTCCACTCCCCGAGCGCCTCGTGCTTGCTCCGGCCGATGAACCGGGCTCCCAGAGCAGGGGCGGTCCTGCCGTCCAGCCATTCGACGTACTGCAGCTCGGAGCTCATACGCGGCATCAACTCGATGTCGGACACGAGCGTCCACACCTGTTCGGGCGCAGCAGCGATCCAGGTGCGGACCTCCACCGTCGGCTTGTCCGCATAGCGCGCGCCTGTCCACTCCATGTTCCTGCAGCCTCCATGCCGATCCGAGAACTCCCATGACCTGACGTGACCAGTAAAGTTGCGTAGATAGACTCACATGTCAAGGGAAACGCAGCCCCGGCAGAGCCGCTGAGTCAGCCGGCGAAACGCTCCCGCACATCCGGCCGTTCGGCCAGATGTGGCGGATAGCCGGGGCCCATCCGAGGACTGGTGTTCTCCGCGGTCATCTGCTCGCCGCAGGAAGAACACACCACCTCGGCATGGGCTTCCTGTCCGCAGACCTCGTGATGCATGACTACCGGCGGGCCCTCTTCACCGGACAGCCAGCGGTCCCCCCACCGGTTCATCACCAGCAGCACACCGTAGAAGTCGCGCCCCTTCTCCGTGAGCACGTAGTCGTACCGAACCGGCTCCGTCTGGTACGGCCGTTTCTCCAGCAGTCCCTCGTCCACCAGCCGGCGCAACCGGTCCGTCAATGTGTTGCGCGCGATCCCCAGTGACACCTGGAACGCGTCGAACCGCCGGATCCCGTAGAACGCCTCACGCAGCACCAACGGCGTCCACCAGTCCCCGAGCAAGTCCATGGTGCGCGCGATCGAACAGGGCCAGTGCGCAAAGGATGTCCGCCTCATGACAGTCAGCATAGGTTCGTCCAGTCGTGAGACCCAGCAGGTGGAGCGGCGACAGTTCATACACGCGACATCTTGCGCTCAATAAATAACGAAGTTATGTTGCCGCCATGAAACGTGACTTGCTGGGCAGAAAGCTGGTTGTCACCGGAGCGGCGCGCGGCATCGGCGAGAAGGTGGCCCGCCTGGCCATCGCCCGAGGCGCTCAGGTGACCTTGATCGGACTGGAGCCCGATCGGCTCCGTGACCTCGCCCGCGATCTGGGCCCCGCCGCTTCCTGGCGTGAGGCCGATGTGCGCGACGGCACCGTCCTGCGGTCAGCGATCGACGAGGCTGCGGGGGTCATGGGCGGCATCGATCTCGTCGTCGCCAATGCCGGCGTCGTGGCGTACGGGACCGTGCGGCAGACGGACGAGGCGTCGTTCGAGCGGGTCCTGGACATCAATCTGAACGGTGTCTTCCGGACCCTCAAGTACGTGACACCCCATCTGGAGCGCAGCCGGGGACACGTGCTGGTTGTGGCGTCCGCGCTGTCCTTCATGCCGCTGGCGGCGATGGCCTCCTATGGCGCCAGCAAGGCCGCGGCCGAGCTGCTCGCCCTGACCTATCGCCAGGAGGTGGCGCACCTCGGCGTCACGGTCGGCCTGGTGCACCCCTCCTGGATCGACACGGATCTCGTCCGGGGCGCCGAGGTGGACCTCCCCTCGTTCCAGGGCCTGCGCAACCGGCTTCCCTACCCAGGCAATGTCACCACGAGTGCCGACCGAGCGGCTGCCGCGATCGTCGACGGGCTCGTGCGCCGCCGCAGCCGCGTGTACGTCCCGCGCGCGGTCGTCGTGGCCAACTGGGCCAAGGCAGCGCTGAATTCGCCACCGGCCTGGCCATGGGCGAGGCGCTTCGCGGCCCGTGCAGTTCCGTCCCTCGAACGGGAGGTCGCGGCGCTGGGGAGGCATGACCAGCTCACGCCGGGCACCGGTACCTCTGCCGCGGAGACCAAGTCGCCCTAGCCGCACACGGGTAGTCCCGCGCGGGACAGCGACCTGCCCTACCGACTTTCACCGACCTTGAACGATCGAGTCGTAAAGGCGCGCGCCCGCCTCGTGCGAGGCTTCGGCCCGTTCCCGCTCGTCGCCCAGACCGACAGAGAAGTTCACGCCCATCGGCAGCATCACCTGCACCACGGGATCCTCGAACTCGCCGAAGTGGTCGGCCAGCTCAAGGGTGATGTACCCGTGGACCAGACTCCACAACTGGGCGGCTATGACTTCAGGTTCCTGCCGCTCGGCCCTGCCCGAGTCCACGAGCCGTTGACATGCCGCGGCGATATGGGCGTGGGCTTCTCGGAAGGCCGGCGAATGTCCGCTGAAGCGAAGGTCCGCGTCCGACAGCGGCCGGTACGTCGCACGAGTGGACAGGCCGAACATCAGGTCGTACAGGTGAGGGTTCTCGTGGGCCACTCGGCGGCAGGTCAGAGCCATGGCGAAGAGATCCGCGATCGGATCATCCGTCACCGGCACCTGGGCGAACGCCGCGCCGAGTTCCCTGAAGCCGTGGTCGGCGACGGCGCGCATCAGTTCGGGGATCCCACCGAAGTGGCCGTAGACGACCATCGTCGACAGCCCGCTCGCGGATGCCACCGTACGCGCCTTGATGGCCGACGGCCCCTGTTCGGCCAGCAGGCCGACAGCGGCTCGCACCAGCCGCTCCGGTGCGTCATCGAGCCTCGGCCGCCCTGCCATGCCTCTCGCGCCTCCACCATTGACACTCTTGAAATAACTTGGTTATGTAACTCGTCACGGCAATAGTACACATCTCGAGTGACGTGCCGTTTCGGACACGGGCGCGCCTCCCCGGACGGGCTTTCACGCACTGTCCCAGATTCCTGGCGCCGGCAGCCCCTCCCTCACTCGCTTTGCACTCCCCCATGAACTCAGCACGGGAGCAGAATCCATGCCATACAAAGACAAGGGTCATCTGGAGATCGAGGACCGCGGAGCCGTCCTTGTCGTCCGGGTCGACGGCGGCCCGCACCAGTTGTTCGGCCTCGATATCGCCCAGCAGCTGGACAAGCTGGTGAACCGGGTCGACCGCGATCCGAGCATCCGTGCCGTCGTCTTCACCGGGGCACATCCCGAGCGGTTCGTCAGCCATGCCGCGGTCCGGTGGCTGCAGGAAGAGGGCGCCGCGAGCCCGACGGTCGGCCGGCGCGGTGCCGCCGCCGTCGTACGCATGGCCAAGCACGTGGACCGGTCCCGTCTCCTCGGGCCCGTGATGCGCAGGACCCCGATGCGCGGGGCCCTCCAGCTGGAGCGTCTGCACACGACCTTCCTCCGGATGAACGCCAGCGGTGTCCTCTTCGTCGCCGCCCTCAACGGTTCGGCTCTCGGCCTCGGCGCCGAGTTCGCCTGGGCATGCGATCTGCGGGTCATGGCCGACGGGGACTTCTTCATCGGCCAGCCCGAAATCCTCCTCGGCATCATTCCGGGCGGAGGCGGCACCCAGCGGCTGACCCGCCTGATCGGCACCCACCGGTCCTTGGCCGCGATCCTCGAAGGCAAGCCGTTCACGCCTGCGGAGGCGCTCGCCAACGGGGCGGTCGACAAGGTCGTACCCCAGGACAAGGTCGTCGCGCAGGCGGTCGAACTCGCGGAGCACTTCGGCCGGCGGTCGAAGGGGTCGGTCGCGGCCGCCAAGAGGTCGGTGTACTTCGGCGGCTCGATGCCCCTGGAGGACGGACTCCACGTCGAACGCGCCGAGTTCTTCACCAGAGTCATGTCGAAGGACGGCCAGGAACTGATGCTCGACTACATGAAGACGACAGACGCCACCGGCGAGCTCCCGCTCTACAACCCGGACACCTACGCCCAGGCGCTTGCCTCGGGCAGCGTGCCCGGGCACCGCTCGACGAAGACGACGCGGCGGTGAGCAGACGATGACCACTGCGCACTCGTTCACCCGCCACGACATCACCTTCCCCTCCGGCGACAGCACCTGTGCCGGATGGCTCTACCTCCCGACCGGCGTCACCTCCCCGCCCGTCGTCATCCTCGGGCACGGCCTGGGCGCCACCCGCGAGATGCGCCTGGACGCCTTCGCCGAGCGTTTCGCTCAGGCCGGCATCGCCGCCGTGGCCTTCACCTACCGGCACTTCGGCGACAGCGGCGGCCACCCGCGCCAACTCCTGTCGATCAAGCGTCAACTCGCCGACTGGGACGCCGCCATCGCCTACGTCAAGGCCCGCCCTGACATCGACCGCTCCCGCATCGCGGTGTGGGGCAGCTCCTTCGGCGGAGGCCACGCCATCACCGTCGCCTCTCGGCATCCCGAACTGCGCGCGGCCGTGTCCCAGTGCCCGTTCACCGATGGTCTCGCCTCCGCGCTCGCGCTCGGCCCGGGCGCCTCGCTCAGGATGACCCCCGTGCTCGCCCGGGACATGGCGGCCAGAGTGCGCGGCAAGGCACCGGCGATGGTTCCCATCGCCTCCGCCCCCGGTTCGCCGGCCCTCATGAACGCTCCGGACGCCCTGCCCGGATATCAGGCGCTGCAACCGGCGGGGACGACGTTCCGCAACGAGGTGGCGGCACGGGTCATTCCGACCATCGCCACCTACCGGCCCGGGCGTGCGGCGAAGAAGGTCGCCATGCCGATCCTCTTCTGCGTCAGCAACACCGACTCCGTCACGCCTCCCGCCCAGACCCTCCGGTACGCGCGCACCGCACCCCGGGGAGAGATCAAGAGGTACGACGCCGGCCACTTCGACTTCTACACCGGCGAGACCTTCGAGGCCCTGGTCCGCGACCAGATCGAGTTCCTCACCCGGCAGTTGCACCCCGCGCCGGCATCGACTCCTTGACCGGATCGCACAACACCGAGATAGGTACGCCCGCCATGAACTTCGCTTCACTGCCCGACCGTCGCGCCGCTCTCGACCCCGATGGGGCAGCGGTCTCGGACGGGCGCCAGTCACTCACCAACACTCAGTTGCTGGACCGCGTCCGTGCGGCAGCGCGTCAGCTCCAGGACCTCGGCATCGGTCCCGGCGATGTCGTGGCCCTCAAGCTGACGAACCGCATCGAGTTCGTGCTGCTGTTGTTCGCCGCCTGGCGGATCGGCGCCACCATCACGCCGGTCAACCCGAGCATGACCGACGTCGAGGTGGACCGACAGGTCAAGGACTCCGGTGCGCGTCTGCTGGTGGTCGAAGACCGCGCGGTGCCCGTCACGGACGGTACTGCCGTACTCGCCGTCGGCGCACTGCACAAGGAAGGGGTGAGGTCGGATCACGCACCGCATGTGGACTCGTCCGCGCTGGCTCTTCTCATCTACACCAGCGGCACCACCGGGGTGCCCAAGGGCGTGATGCTGGATCACGCCAACATCGACGCCATGACGGAGATGGGCCGCTTGTCCCTGGACATCGGGCCCGCCGACCGGTGCCTGCTGATCCTGCCGCTCTTCCACGTCAACGGCATCGTGGTCAGCATTCTCACGCCTCTTCTCGCGGGCGCGAGCGTCGTCATCGCGGGCCGCCGGTTCGACCCACGCAGCTTCTTCGACCTCGTCGAGCAGGAGCGCCCCACCTTCTTCAGCGCCGTGCCGACGATCTACGGCATGCTCGCTGCGCTCCCGGACGACGTGCGGCCCGACACATCGTCGCTGAGGTTCGGAGTCTGTGGCGCCGCACCTGCCTCCGCCGAGTTGCTGAACCGGTTCGAAGCCCGGTACGGGTTCCCTCTTGTCGAGGGGTACGGCCTGTCCGAAGGAACCTGCGGGTCCACCATCAACCCCGTCGCGGGCCCGCGACGTGCCGGCACCGTGGGACTTCCCTTCCCCGGCCAGGAGATTCGGATCGTCGACGCCGAAGGTACCGAGGTGGGGCCGGGCACGGACGGTGAGGTCCTCGTGAAGGGCCCCAACGTCATGCGTGGCTATCTCGGCCGCCCTGAGGAAACGGCCAGAGTCATCGTCGATGGCTGGTTGCACACGGGCGATGTGGGTCACCTCGACGCCGAGGGCTATCTGACCCTGGTCGGGCGCTCGAAGGACATGATCATCCGTGGTGGGGAGAACATCTACCCCAAGGAGATCGAGGACGTCCTCACAGGCGACCCGTCGGTGCTCGAAGCCGCCGTGATCGGCGTACCCGACGTGAAGTGGGGAGAGGTGGTCGTGGCCTACATACAGCCGCGACCAGGCGTGACCGTCGATCTGACTGCGCTGCGGGAGCTCTGTGCGCGCAGCCTCACCGGCTTCAAGCGTCCGACCGGGTTCTTCGTGGTAGAGGCCATAGCGAAGAACGCGGTCGGGAAGATCGACAAAGCCTCCTTGCGCGCTGCCCACGTCGCGGCTTCCTGAGATTCACCGCGCGCCGAGCCTGGATGCCCAGGCAGCGCATATCCGACAGCGCGGCCGCGGGGGACGCTTCGGCGGGTGTCCCGGTCTCGGCCAGGATCTGACTGAGTGGCGGCCCAACCGGAAGCAACTGGGCCGCCCCTCGGTCCGGGAGGCTGCTCGGACGACTTGCCCCGGCCGGCCAGTGAGACTGTGGACCCGCAGGGGCGCCGCTCTCGTCACGGTGGCAGGGTCACCGACTCGCCTCGTCGGCCAGGAACGACCGCAAATGGCCCAGCAGCGCCTCCGGTTGCTCTTCCGGGATGAAGTGGCCGCACTCCGGGATTTCTGCTCCGGTGACGTCGTCCGCGTAGGCGCGCCAGATCTCCAGCGTCGGCAGGCGGGAGGCCAGCCCTGCGGAACCCCAGAGCGCCAGTACCGGCATGGTGAGGCGGCGGCCCTCGGCGGCGTCGATGTCGTCGAGGGCGACGTCCTGCTCCATGGCGCGGTAGTCGTCGAAACTCGCGCGCATGGCACCCGGGCGGGAGAAGGCTCGGACATATCCGTCGACCGCTTCGGGTGTCAGCCCGTGCCGGTTATAGGTCCACCGCTCGAAGAAGTACTCGAGATACCCGCGTATGTCGTGCCCCACGAGCCGCTCGGGAAGGTCAGGCTGCATCTGGAACAGCCAGTGCCAGTACCCGGAGGCGAGCGAGGCGTCCAGCCGGCGGAACATCTCCCGGGTCGGCACGATGTCGAGCACAGCCAGCCGTTCCACCTGCTCGGGGCGGTCCAGCGCCCAGCGGTGCCCCACGCGGGCGCCCCGGTCGTGACCCACGACGGCGGTCGTCTCGAAGCCGAGTGCTTCGACGAGGCCCGCCATGTCGGCGGCCATCCGCCGCTTGTCGTATCCGGTCGAGGGCTTGTCGCTCAGGCCGTAGCCACGCAGGTCGGGTGCCACAACGGTGTGGTCGGCGGCAAGATCCGCCAGCACCGGCTGCCAGCAGTCGGAGGTCTGCGGCCAGCCGTGGAGCAGGACGAGCAGAGGACCGGATCCCGCTCGGAGGTAGTGCAGGCGGACCCCGTCCACCTGCGTCACGCCTGTGGTCACAGTGGGCTGTCCCATGGATGCGCCTCCCGGGCACGAACTAACCCTCTTAGGGGGTTAAACCTAACGTGCAGAATGAAGGCGTGGCAACGGACGACACGTGGATCTGGGACGGCGGGCGGGTCTGTCTGGACTTCACCAACACCCTCCGCCACCGGTGGCGACCCACGCCGGGGGAGACGCTCCGGAACCCGGGCGATCTCGCCCTCTGGCTTCAGCGGGCCGGACTGCTCACACCGGGCATCCCGGATCCCGTGGATGCCGCCGTCCTGACATCGGGCCGACGGCTGCGCGAGGCGGTCGACCGGGCCGTACTCGCGGTCTCCGACGGCCGACTGCCCTCCTCCAGCGACGTCGTGCTGCTCAACGAATCGGCAGCGGAGGCGCCCCGGCCGGCGCCGCAAATCGCCATCAAAGACGGCCACTTGGAGCCCGCCAGCACCACGACCATGGCACCTGATCCCGCGACCGCGCTGGCACTGATCGCCCAGGACGCTGTAGACCTGCTCCTGTCGACCGAGATCCGGCGCGTACGCGTGTGCGGCGCGGACACGTGCGCCCTGCGCTTCCTGGACCGCTCCCCCGCCCACAACCGCCGCTGGTGCTCGATGTCCCGCTGCGGCAACCGCACCAAAGTCCGCCTCCACCAGGCCCGAGCCAGACGGAGTGAGCGCACCCCGGCCGACTGAGCCCACCCGGACTCCCGCCGCCACCGCGCTCAGCTCACTCAGCGGCCTTCATACGGAAAGCGGGGCCGGGGACACTCTCGATGTCCTCCGCATGCACGGCATGACCTCGTTCGCAGCGGATCTGGGCATCGACGGGCGCACCGCATCCGCGGTGTCGCGTCAGCATGGCCGGACCCTCCGGGTCGGCGCGGTATCGGTCACCCCATTGCAGGAGCCCCATCACGGCCGGGACCAGATCCATACCCTTGGGCGTGATCACATACTTCGGCCGACTCCGCGAACCCGGCTCCTTGTAGGTCTCGGTGGCCAGGATCCCTTCCTCCACAAGCATCCGGAGTCGCGCCGCGAGGAGGTTGCGAGGACAGCCGAGGACACGTTCGAACTCGCCGAAGCGGGACGAGCCGTACCAGACCTCGCGCAGGATCAGGATCGTCCACTTCTCACCCACGACCTCGAGGGTCCGGGCGATCGAGCAGTTCGACACGTCCCGGTCGAGTCGGGTGTCCATGCCGGCGTCCTGAAGAGCTTCGGTCCTCGCATCCATGGGGGTGATTCTAACCCGACATGAGTTTACTTTTCTATACTCAGCAAGTAGCGTCATGACCAGCACGCAGGCGACCGAGAAGATCACATGGAAAGGCGGCCGGCATGAAGGCATTTGTCGTCGAGAAGTACGGCAAGGACGGCGTGCGCGCCGCCGAGGTACCCGAGCCCAGCGTCGGTGACCGCGATGTTCTGGTCAGGGTGAGCGCCGCGAGCATCAACCCGCTGGACAAGATGGTCCGTAACGGGGAGTTCAAGCAGCTGTTGAAGTACAAGCCTCCGTTCGTGCTCGGTCATGACGTGGCCGGCGTCGTGACGCGGGTCGGTTCCGCCGTGCGCGGCCTCGAAGTCGGCGACGAGGTCTACGCCCGTCCGCGCGACCTGCGGATCGGAGGCTTCGCGGAGTACATCGCGATCGACATGGACGACGTCGCGCCCAAGCCGGCCTCGCTCACCCCGCAGGAGGCGGCCGCGGTGCCGCTGGTGGCCCTGGCCGCCTGGCAGATCCTCGTAGACCAGGCCCATGTGAAGCCGGGTCAGAAGGTGCTCGTCCACGCCGGTGCCGGCGGTCTCGGATCGACGGTCATCCAGCTCGCCAAACACCTCGGTGCCACCGTGGCGACGACCGCGAGCACTGATTCCGAGAAGCTGGTCCGAAGCCTCGGTGCCGACGTCGTCGTCGACTACACCAAGGAGGACTTCTCCAAGGTGCTGTCCGGCTACGACCTGGTGCTGGACGCCGTGGGCGGGGCGAACCTGGAGAAGTCGCTGACCGTGCTGAAGCCCGGCGGCCTGGCCATCAGCGTCGTGGGCCCGCCGGACGCCGGGTTCGCCAGGCAGCTCGGCGCTCCCGCCTTCCTGGGGCTGGTCATGAACGTGCTCAGTCGCAAGATCCGCAAGCAGGCGAAGGCCCTGGGCGTTCGCTACAAGTTCTTCTTCATGCAGGCCAATGGCTCCCAGTTGCGCGAGCTCGGCGCCCTCTACGACAGCGGGAAGCTCCGCCCGGTCATCGACAGCACCTTCCCGTTCGATCAGACGCTCGAGGCGATGGCGTACGTCGAGCAAGGTCGCACCAAGGCCGGCAAGGTCGTGGTCTCGATGACGCCCGACAGCAACTGAGATCAGGCCGGCCACACGGCATCCTCCTGGCATGATCACGCGGGGCCGACGACGCGACGGCAGGGGCGAGAGATGCTCGCCGCGTCGGGCGGAACAACATCGACGGCTCGCGTGTCGCGACGCTCATGACGGACACGGGAGTTGTCCAACGGCGTCCTCTGCTCCGACCTCGAATCCGAGGGCTGCCGGCGGCCGCGGCAGTCTGCGGAGCCCCGTGCCCCGCGTGCCTTGTTGTCACGTGCCTCTGGTTATGCGCTGTTGAGCGGTCCACGGACTATCGTCCAGCGTCATGTCGATCACCGGTTGGCGAGCGCATTTCACCCGTCGAGACCTGGCATGGCCGCGCGAAAAGACCCCGTTCATGCGGGAATTCAGCTCCCTGTTCGCCGATCTCGGTGAGGGGTTGGACGATCTGGGGGTGCCCGAGGGGCAGCCGTTCCTGATCAGCCCGGCGGGCGTGTACGACGTGGCGCTGAACCGGTATTTCTCGGTGTGGCTGGCGTCGTCGCCGTGGAACACACAGGCCGCCCATGCCCGGGACCTGCGCACGTACTTCGACATCCTGTGGTTCGCGCAAGGCAGGCGGGACTGGCGTGATGCGTCCATGGACGACCGGGCGGCGTTCGAGTGGTGGCGGCGTCGTGATGAGCGTGGACCTCGTTTGGAAGACACGAGTTGGGACCGGGAGGTGTCCACGGTCAACCAGTTCTACCTGTGGGCGATCGAGCAGGACCTCGTCAGGGCCAATCCCATCCGTCAGCGCGCGGCTTCGGTGTGGTCGCCGTGGCGGGGCGGGGCTGGCGGCACGATGGTGCGGCAAGTGCCAGCCGAGACGTCGCACATGGGGCCACGACGCGAGGTGAAGTGGCTCCCGACTTCTCTGGGAGAGTGAGGCTGTAGTAGTGGTGTGCACCTCGGGTTTGTACAGCTCAGCCACTCGTGGTCGAACTCTAGCTAGTGCAACAGCTGTGGTGCTACCGCTGGTTGGGGTGTCGCTGATGGCAACTGAGTGCCGCGACGTTCTGCGTAGGCGCCGGTGTCCTTGAGGTCGACGTCCTTCTCGATGCAGAGCTGCAGGACGACCACGAACTGGCGGGCGTCGTCGAGGTGCCGTTGGAGGAGCGGGTCGATGCTTCCCTCTTGCAGCTGGTCGGCGATCTCTTGCAGGCGGGGCAGGATCGCGGCGCACTGGACCGGTGTCAGGTCGGGGCCATCGTCGTCGGGATGATTGAGGAGTGGTGCCAGGTGGTGGAGACCTCGTTCCAGGGGCGCTGTCCACCGAAGCCGTCCATCTCGTCCGGCCTGCGCCATGGCGCTCAGCGCGGTGAGCGGTCGGGCGAGGCGCTCTCCCAGCGCGTCTGCAAGCGCCACGCGGACAGCGGGGCACGGCATGGCCGCGGAGGATGCGTGGGCCCGCGCCTGATCCCAGGTCACGGCGGACGACTGGTGATGAGTTTCTCGGTGCTCGTGGTGGGGAGCATCGTGCACGTTGAGATCGGCGTGCGTGGAACTGTGCGCCACGAAGGGCGGGGCCAACTGCTCAGCCTCCGATGGCCGACATCGTGCGGGCGGGTTGCTCGAAGGCGTCTCCGTCGATGGCGCCGCCCGCTTGCTTGCCCCACATGGCGGTCCGCCACCGGGTGGCGATTTCCTCGTCCGTGGCGCCTGAGCGCAGGGGGCCGCGTAGGTCGGACTCCTTGCGGGAGAAGAGGCAGGCCCGCACCTGCCCGTCTGCGGTCAGTCGCGTACGGTCGCACGCCTGGCAGAACGGCGCGGTGACGCTGGCGATGACACCGACACGGGCAGGACCGCCGTCGACCAGCCAGGTCTGGGCGGGGGCGCTGCCTCGGATGTCTTGAGGTTGCGGCGTCAACCTGAAGTCTTTGCGGAGGCGCTCGAGGATCTCGTCGGCGGTGATCATGTCGCCCCGCTTCCATGCGCGGTCGCCGTCCAGGGGCATCTGTTCGATGAACCGAAGCTCGTACCCTCTGGCCAGGCACCAGCGCAGAAGTTCGGGTCCTTCATGGTCGTTGATTCCGCGCATGAGTACGGAGTTGACCTTGATCGGGGCGATGCCAGCGGCGTCGGCGGCCGCCAGACCTGCCAGAACGTCAGCATGCCGGTGCCGACGCGTCAGACGGTGAAAGACTTCTGCGTCCAACGTGTCGAGGGACACGTTGATCCGGTCGAGGCCTGCACGACATAGCGGGTCGGCCAGCTTTTCGAGGCCGACGGCGTTGGTGGTGAGGGCGATTTCCGGACGGGGCATTAGATCGGCGACGGCCGCGAGGATGCCCGGCAGCCCTGGGCGCAGCAGGGGTTCGCCGCCGGTGAAGCGGACCTCGCGCACGCCCAGGTGCTCGACAGCGATGCTCACCAGTCGCACCACCTCTTCGTCGGTCAGTACCGACTCGGATCGAAGCCATGCCAGGCCGTCAGCCGGCATGCAGTAGGTGCAGCGAAGGTTGCAGCGGTCGGTCAGTGAGACACGGAGATCGGTCGCCACCCGTCCGTGACTGTCCCGGAGCATCGTTCAGGATCCCATCTCGTCACGCTGGGCGATCAGGGGGTGGTCACGGTCGAGGGGACCATGCTGCGCGGCTCCGCCGGGCGCGGTGTCGAAGACCTCGGCGTTGGCTTTCGTGTACGCCGTCCATTCAGACGGCAGGTCCTCCTCAACGAAGATCGCTTCGACCGGGCAGACGGGCTCGCAGGCGCCGCAGTCGACGCATTCGTCTGGGTTGATGTACAGCGACCGGGGGCCTTCGTAGATGCAGTCGACAGGGCATTCTTCGATGCATGCCTTGTCTTTGACGTCGACGCACGGTTCGGCGATGACATAGGTCATGGATGGCTCCTGAGGCGAGGGAAGCGGGCGGAGAAGGGCTTGGGGTCAGGTCGTGGTCCACGTTTCGCTGCCGACCAGCAGTGCGCCGAGGTTGGCAGGAAGGGTTGAGGGTGCGCGGCGTGCCTGCGCGACGCGTCTGCCGTCGGCCCGCACGCGGCGCACGGCGGCGTTGATCGGACCGTAGGTGGAGCCCCCCAGATCGGCACCTCGTGCCGAGGTCGTCAATCACCTGTCGGCACGCAGTGAAGGCTTCGCCCCGATGGGCACACGCCACGGGAGGCGACCGCAAGGTAGCTCACCACACCAGGTCTCCCAGACAGTGAATCGCCGCCAGAGCGTGCACAGGGGGTCGGCGGTGATCTTTTCGGCAATGTTCCTGGTCAGCGAACCCTTGCGGCGGGGTCCGCGGACGTTTTGGCCTGGCCTGTGTGGAGGGTCAGGCGTGGAGAGCCTCGATGCGGGCGGGCACGTGCTTGTGCCAGGGGACGCCGGCGATGGGGTCGCGCCTGCGCAGGTCGGTGAGGGTGTTGAGGGCGACACCGGTGCGTTCGGTCCCGCCGTCCCCGGTGGGCAGATCGAGACCGAAACCGTTGGGCAGGGCGGCGTGCCCAGCCTGCATGCGGTCGTCGATCTCGACGGTGGCGTTTGCGGTGCCGCGCTCGGTGGTGATCCGGGCGGGTGCCCCGTTGTCGAGACCGAGCTGCTCAGCGTCGTGCGGGCTGATACGCAGGGTGCCGCTCTTGTCGCGAAGGCGCCAGGTGGTGTCGCGAATGATGGTGTTCGCGGTGAACGCGCGCCGCTGTCCGGCGGCCAGGACGATCGGGAACTCCTCGGTGGTGTGCACGGCCGGAGTGGTGTCCAGGTCGGCGTGCAGATCGAGCAGTTCGGGGATGGGAAGCGGGATGCGGTGGCCGGGATGAGGCACGTAGCCCCAGGCGTCGTCATACTCGTCCTCGGTGAAGATGACTCCGGAACGGCCCTTGAGGATCGCTTCGAACAGGGCTTCCGCGTCGGCGTGCCCGGCACGGCGCATGGCCTTGGGGTACTCCTTGGCGATGCGCTGGCAGAGCGCCCACAGCACAGCGGCGGAGCGGGCCCCGTTGGGCAAGGTGGGGCCGAGGGTTTCGTACAGCAGGTAGGGGGCCATCGCGATGGTGCTCTTGTCGACAACAGCCAGGGCGGCGAAAGCAAGTTTGTAGGGGGTGCGGCCGAGGCGGCCCGCGGCGCGGAGCAGGGAGAGGCGACTGCGGGGGACGGCACCGAGTTCCCGGACCAGGCGGGCGTAGATCTCGGGTTCGGTCAGTGTGCCGGGCAGCGGGTCGAGAACGGGGGCACGCAGGTGGAAGGTGTTGTGCGGGAACTCGAAGGTGAAGAAGGTCGCTTCCCACTTCTCGTACTGGGACGCGGCGGGCAGTACGTAGTCGGCCCGGCGCCCGGTCTCGGTCAGCGCGATGTCGATGACGACGACCAGGTCGAGCTTGTCGAGGGCCTTGGCGAAGGCGGCGGAGTCGGCAAGGGAATGCGCCGGGTTGGAGGACTCGATGACCATCGCCCGGAACCGGTCGGGATGGTCGTTGAGGATCTCCTCGGCGATGACGTTGCAGGGCACCAGACCGCCGGGCATCCGCGCGCCGGTGACGGGGGTGCGGCGCGGGCGGGTGCTGTAGCGGCCGAGCGGTGCGACCCATGAGTGCGGCTGCATCGCGCCCTGCTTGGCGAAGTTGCCGGTCAGCAGCCAGATCAGCTTGTTGAGGTAGGAGATGAGGGTGCTGTTGGGGCCCTGCTGAACGCCCAGGTCCTCGTACGTCGAGACACTGGAGGCGGTTGCAACCCGTCGGGCCGTCGTGCGCAGAAGTTCCTCGTCCAGTCCGCATGTGGCGGCACAGTGAGCGACGTCCACAGCCTTCAGCTGCTCGAGTACGGTTGCTGCCTCGGTCGTGTGGGTGTCGAGGAAGGCGTGGTCGACGAGGTTCTCCTGGACCAGGACGCCGAGGATGCCGGACAGGCACCAGGCGTCGGTTCCGGGCCTCAGCTGCAGGTGGATGTCGGCGAGGTCGGCGGTCTCGGTCCGCACCGGATCAATGACGATCATGGTGCGGGCGGGGTCCTTGGCGATGTCCTTGAGCACGGTGCGGGCCCGGGAGACCCCGTGGGTCTGCCAGGGGTTCTTGCCGATGAAGATCGAGACCTCGGCGTTCTCGAAGTCCCCGACGGTGTGACTGCCCGTCAGGTGTGCGTCGACGAAGCTTTCGCCTGTCTTCTCCTGGGCCAGGGGGTTGGAGCGGTAGCGAGCGCCCAGGGCTCCCATCAGGGCGCCGCTGTAAGCGCCGCCGAGGTGATTGCCCTGGCCTCCGCCGCCGTAGAAGAAGATCGACTTGCCGCCGTGGGTGTCGCGCACCGACTTGAGCCGGGCGGAGATCTCGCGTACAGCGGTGTCCCAGTCGATGGGGGTGAAGCTGCCGTCGGTCTCTCGGCGCAGAGGCGTGGTCAGGCGTTCCACACCGTTCTGGTAGTGGTCGAGACGCAGGGCCTTGTTGCAGGTGTAGCCGCTGGTGGCGACGTGTTCCTTGTCGCCACGGATCTTTGCGAAGCGGCGGCCGTCGGTCTGGATCTGGATGCCGCAGTTGTTCTCGCACAGAATGCACGCGGTCTTGTGCCAACTGGCAGTGTCGGCCTGGTCAGTCATGTGATTCCTCCTCGTCAACACCGCCAACGGTGTTGGCGTGGGAGCCCGCTGCCGGGGGCGGGGCGGCGGGTAGGCACGGGCGGACGGTGAGGTCAGCCCATGGGGTTGGTGGTGTCTCGCAGCGTGGCCAGGGCGGGGCCGTACATGCGGGCCTTGATGGTGCCGAGGGTTTCGCCGGCCTTGTTCACCTGTGCCTGGGCGATCTCGATCGCGGTGGAGCGCACGGCGTCCTCGCTGACCGCCTGGTCGACGATGCCGGCGGCCGCGGCATCGGCGCCGCCGTAGCGGCGGGCAGTGAGCATGGCCGCGTGGGCGGTCTGCGGCGCCAGCCGGGACTGGATGAGGGCGGCCATGCCGGGGGTGAAGGGGATGTTGATGTCCGCTTCGGGCAGGCACCAGTAGCCGCGGTCGGCGCGCATCACGCGGAAGTCGTGGGCGAGGGAGAACATCGCGCCGGCGGCGAAGGTGTGCCCCTGCAGTGCGGCCACCGTGATGACCGGCAGCGACAGCATCCGCGCGAACAGTTCGTGGACCGAGACGACGTAGGCGTCGTACTGGTCGCCGTGGGCGAACAGCCAGTCCAGGTCGAGGCCGTTGGAGTAGAACTTGCCGGTGGCGGCGGTGACCAGGGCGCGGGGGCCGTCCGCCTTCTCCACCTCGTCGAGCGCGGCACCGACGGCGGTGAGCCAGTCGGGGTGGATACGGTTCTCACCGTCTCCGAGGTCGAGGACGAAGACGTTGTCGTGGCGGTCGAGCGAGGGCATGGCGACTCCTTCGGGCTGAACTGACGGGGTGAAGTGGCTGCGGGCTATGGCCGGGGCCGCCCGGGTTCCGGGCCGGGGCGGTCGCGCAAGGTGTACCGGAGCAGGTCGTGGATCTCGGCGGCTGCTGCTTCGATCGGGGCGGTGCTCTGCTCGGCCCGGCACATGATCACCGCGCCTTCGACCGCGGCGATGATGAAGGCGCCGAGCCTCCGGCTGCGTTCCTCGGTCAGGCCGTGCCGCAGGAAGAGGGCCGCGAGGGCCTCCTGCCAGCGGGCGAAGACGGCCGCGGCGGAGCGGGCGAGCTGGGGTGCGTCGTCGTTGGTCTCGACGGCCACCGCCACGATCGGGCAGCCGGCCCGGAAGCCGCTCTCGACGAGCCGGTCGCGCCACAGCGCGAAGAACGCGTCGACGGCTTCCACCGGGTCGTCCGCCTGCATGGCGGCGTCGATCAGGCCCGAGATGAAGTCCCCCGCCAGTGCCACCGCCTCGTCGATGAGCTGCGTCCGCCCGCCGGGGAAGTGGTGATACACCGAGCCCCGAGGGGCTCCGCTGTGCGCGAGCACCCGGTCCACGCTGGTCGCGCTTGCCCCGTACTCACGCAGCAGAGCGGCAGCGCTGAGGATCATCCGGTCACGGCTGTCACTCCTGCGCGGGCTCATCCGCCCACCACCCTTCCGAAGGCGACGTGGCCCGCCAGGCGGGCTACCTGTCGGTAACTTTTGGGGTATGGCATAGAACATGCAAGAGGGATCTGGCGACGGGTCGGTCGTTCCTGTCGCTGCAGTTGCTGCCGCACGTCCCGGAAGTCGGGCGCGCCTGTCGAGACATCACTCCAGCCGCATCGAACACGGACGTGCTCATCTCGGGATCGTCCAGTTCCGCCGCCTGGGGATGACCGGCCGGCTCTGAGGCCACTGGGTCCGGCTCCAGTCCGGTGTCGTCGGTCGCCCGCCCACCCGCGTGGATGCCACCGCGAGGCAGCGATGTCTGTCTGCTTGCGGAGTCTCACCCCGGAAGGACTTGCACCTGACGTTAGCGTGAGGTTCTAGCGTGGGCGATGTAAGGGCTCTCCCGGGCGCCCCCGACGACGCATTCCTACGAGAAGGACTCTCCCCCACATGCAGATCGCCAATTCCGTCGCCCTCGTCACTGGTGCGAACCGCGGCCTCGGCCATCACTTCGTCACACAACTGCTGGAGCGGGGGGCTGCCAAGGTGTACGCCACCGCACGCAACCCCGAGAGCGTCACCCTGCCGGGAGCGGAGGTGCTCGCGCTCGACATCACCGACCCGGCCTCAGTGGCGGCTGCGGCGGCAGCCGCCACGGACGTGACGCTGCTGGTGAACAATGCCGGCATCAACACCATGAACGATCTGGTCAACGGGGATCCGGACCAGATCGAACTGGAGATGAACACCGCCTTTTACGGGCCGTTGCGCATGATCCGGGCCTTCGCTCCGATCCTGAAGGCGGGTGACGGCGGGGCGATCGTCAACGTCCTGTCGGCGGCCTCCTGGTTCCCTTCCGAGCACTGGGGCGCCTACCACGCGGCCAAAGCCGCCGCCTGGAGCCTGACCAACAGTGTCCGCCTCGAACTCTCCGCACAGAGCACCTTGGTCACCGGTGTGTATCTGGGGCCGACCGACACCGACCTGGCCCGGGGGCTGTCGTTCCCGTTCAAGCTGAACGACCCCGCCGACGTCATCAGGGCCGCGCTCGACGGAGTTGAGGCAGGGCAGTCCGAAGTCCTGGCCGACGCCCTCTCCGCTCAGTTCAAGGCGAACCTCGCTCTCGACCCCGCCACGATCTACACGCCGACCACGACCTGACCACCAACTGGCGCGCCCCCGGGGGTGCGACGCCACGAACCGGCGCCCGCCCTCTGCCCACAGAACGAGAGAAGATATGTCATGGACACCTCCAATACTTCGTCCAAGCCCAAAGCGCTGATCGTCATCCCGTCGGCCGCTGTTCTGCCGCTCGCCGAGCCGGCGGGCCACCCCGGCGTTTCCACCGGGTTCTATCTGGTCGAGATGGCGCAGGTCCTCAGGGAATTCGGCGACGACTACGAGTTCACCTTCGCCACCCCCGGCGGACTCGTTCCGCAGCTGGAGATCAACGGCCTGGGCCTGCCGATGCACGCCGGTGCCAGGTCCGGCGCCGCAATGGTCTCGGCCACCGCGGCACAGGCGTTCCGCTTCGATGTCGACACCTTCCGCGCCAAGCGGCCGGAACTCGTCGCCCGCCGGGACAGCGAACTCGCCCTGGCTCGCCACCACCTGGGCCGCCTGCCCGTCTCCGAAGCGCTGCCCAACAGCGACAAGGAGGTCGTGGTGCTGCGTGACGAGCTGATCAAGTCGATGCAGGACCTGCCGGAGCACACCTACCTGTCCCTCGAGCAGCTCGTTCGCCGGCACCGTGACGCCGAGGACGCCTTCGACCTGGGCGGGTTCGACTTCGCGCACATGCCCGGCGGTCACGCTCCCATGGTCGACTTCGTCGACAATCCCTGGCTCGGCGAACTCCTGCACACCCTGCGGGAGAACCATGTGCTGATCTCACTGATCTGCCACGCCCCCATCGCCATGGCCTCGGCCAAGTACCGGGTGGGCCCCGACGGCACCGTCGTCACCGACCCCGACCACGCCTTCAAGGGCGCCCGCGTGACCACGGTCGCCAAGTCCACCGAACTCTTCGTCCTCAGCGGCGGCTACCTCAAGATCCCCGGCAAGAAGGTACGGATGGGCTACTTCATCGACGAAGCCCTCAAGGACGCCGGCTACCAGGTGCAGACGACCACCAACCCGGCCGCCGTCAAGATCGTCTGGGAGGAAGGCGTCCGCTTGCTCACCAGCAACGGCCCCCACGCCATCGACGAGCACACCGCGCGCCTGCGCACCCTCCTGGCCCGCCGCTGACCCTCCCTCTCCGGTCCAGAGCGTCGACATCAGTTACGCTCAAACCTCACGCTGACGTCAGATGCAGCTCTGGTGGGACACGCAACAGCAAGGAGCAGCCATGCGGATCGGAGAGGTCGCCGAACAGGCGGGAGTGAGCGTTCGGGCGCTGCGCTACTACGAGGAGCAGCGGCTGCTCGGCCCCACTCGTACCGCCGGGGGACAGCGGGAGTACCAGGACGGCTCGGTCGAGCGGGTCAGGATGATCCAGCAGCTGTACGCCGCGGGCCTGTCGAGCAGGCTCGTCCGCGAGGTCCTGCCGCGGTGTATGAACGAGGGCCCCTCGCCCGTCGGGTTCACCGACAGCCTCATCACCGAACGTGCCCGCATCGACCGTCAGATCAACGATCTGACGGCAGTACGCGCCCGCCTCGACGAGATCATCGCTGTGGCAACAGACCCGCACCACCCGCATCACCGCCACCCCATACGCGCCGGTGTCGCCGCCGGTAACGCCTAATTCGATACCCAGTACCGCCTGAATCGGCCTGCCGCACCCTGCTCACAAGCAGGGTGCGGCAGGCCGATTCACCGGCGGACCTCACCGTGTCCGCCGGGTCGTACGAGCCGGCGCCTCGTCCGCCACGGCACGGGCCCACCACGGACGGCGCGGCCGACCGGGGTGCAGAACTGCGCCCCGGTCGGCCGTGTCACAGGAGTAGAGAGGGTGCGTGCTCACTCCATGGTGAGGACGACACGCCCCTGGAGCCCGCCCTTGATCATGCGCGCGTGAGCCTGCGCGGCTTCCTGCAGCGGGTAGGTCTCGGCCACGCGCAGCGCCAGGTCTCCCGCTGCGGCCAGATCGGACAGCGTCGTGAGCATCGCTGCGTCCGGGCCGACCTGCGTCAGCAGCACCCGGATGCCCCGCTCGGTCTGGGGCAAGGCGTCAAGCCGTGTGGTCACGAACCTGCCGCCGTCCGCCACCGCGCCGATGACGGCCTGCCCCAGCCTGGCCGTGTCCAGCACGGCGTCAACCCCTTCGGGACGCACCGTGCGGACGTCCTCGGCCGGCGTCTGCGACGCCGGCACGTACACATCGGCGCCTGCCACCTTGGTCGCGAACTCGCCGTCGGGCGAGCGGTCAGTCGCGATGACCACAGCTCCCCGACGCTTGGCCAGCTGCACCGCGTAGCCGCCGACCGCCCCCTCCGCACCGGTGATGAGCACGGTCTGGCCCGCCTGGATGCCGAGCAGTTCGACGGACTGGGCCGCGGTCAGACCGTTGAGAGGGATGGTGGCAGCGTGGACGGGGTCGACACCCGCAGGCGCCTCGGCAATCGCCTGGGAAGGAACCACGATGTACTCGGCCTGCCCCCGGTTCAGCCCCAGGGGCAGGCCGTGACTGAACGCGATGACGCTCTGCCCGGCCGTCCAGTGGCTACCCGGCCCGACGGCGTCGACAACGCCGGCGACATCCCAGCCGAGACCATAGGCGGCCCCCTCCGGCGGAGCGGGGAAGACCCCGCCCCAGGCCGCCGCATCGGCCGGATTGAGTGCGGCCGCCTGAACCTTGATGCGAATCTCGCGCAGGCCCGGAACGGGCTTGTCGACCTCAGCGACCTCGACAACGTCCGGGCCGCCGAGCGAACGGTAGACAGCTGCGCGCATGAGAACTCCATGTATCGGTCGCACCTGCTCACAGCAGACACGGAAGATCATTGACGTAGGGAGGCGATGTCCGCAGCGAGCTGCGGAGCGCCAACAGCAGCCACGCTAAAACCTGACGCCAACGTCAGGTGCAAGTCGGGGAGCGTTCGGCAAAAGGCCGAGCACGCCGAGCTGGTTCTCCCACATGGTCCAAGCCCTCGGTCGAGTAGAGCGGGGTGTAGGGACGACACGCCGGACTTGCAGGGAATCAGCGGCAGACGTCGCGCCGGTTTCCGGGTGAGCGGCGGGTCACAGAAGCGGGCACTGAGCTAGGGCGCCGGAGCCGGTAGATGGCGTCAGCGGGCCTGGTTCAGTGCCCGGGTCAGTTCCCGGTTAGCCGCTCGCGCCGCATCGAGTTCCTCGGTCCGCTCATCGAGCTGGCCCCTTATGTCGGCCAGGTCTTGTTCGAGCAACGTGATGCGACGCTGAAGCTGGTCGATGTCGGCGGACGCTCCAAGGCCGGATTCCTGCCATGCGCTTTCACCGAGGCTCTCGGAGAGACGCCTCTCCAGCTGCCGGACCCGGACTGCCAGCCGCCTGTTTCGCTCCAGCGCGTTGGTCAGGTCTGCCCGCAGCGAGGCCCGGCTGACGGTCGCAATCCGGCCTTCTTCTGGTGGGGCGGCTGCGGCGGCGTGGACGCGTTCGAGGAGGTCGCGGTGCCGGTAGAGGTAGGTGCGGTCCACTCGTGCCGCGCGGGCCAGGCCGGAGACCGTGATGTCCTGGTCGCTTCGCAGCAGGACATCGAGGGCTTTGAGAACGCGTTCGCGGCGGCGGGCCGAGTCGGCCCGCCGCCCGTCGGTCATGCTGGTCATTCGGTTCTCTCCGGGCGAAGGTCGGGCAGGGCTGGCGGACGCGCGGCATGCCCAGGGAGACACCGCGGCTGCGGCGGACCAGTGCGACTGCCTCGCGAATCTGGGCCCGGTCCTCGTCGGTGAGCTCATCGAGGTCCTGGCGCACCCGCTGAACCAGGCGGCGGACACGGGCAATCTCGTCGTCCGATGGCGTGGCCTCGGCCTTGGCCCAGGGGTCGGCGTTGGCGAAGGCGGCCAGACGCTCACGGTTGCGCAGCAGATCGGCCAGGCGACCGGCCGTCCCTCACGGGCCCCGCCGGAGAGGAAGCCGAAGCCCGGCTCGCCGAGCTCGCCCGCCACACCGTCTTCGACGGCCGGGTTGTCACCGACGAAGCCCGCCTGCGCCGCATCCTGGCCCGCCACGACACCCGCCTGTGCCCGGGCACCTTCATCACCTGCGTCTACAACCCCGACCGTGCCCTGTGCCGCACGTCCGAGGGCCCCGCCGATCAGCCGGTCATGGCCGACTGCAAACCGCTGGTCTGCCGCAACACCGCTCTCACGCCCGCCAACCTGCAGGCCCTCACCGGTCACTTCGCCCGCCTGGAGGACGCCCTCGCCGACAGCGACCGCCTCGCCCCCTACGTCCGTCACCGCCTGGAGGAAAGGCACCGCGCCACCGCTGCGTTCCTCACATGCCACGCCCCGGAGATCGCCGAGTGAAACGCGCCCTGCCCGGCACCGAGACCGTCAAAGCCGCCATCGACACCGTCCTTGCCGAGGCAGCAGCCCGCGGACGGAGCCCCACCGTGACCGCGATCGAGCGGCTCCTGGACATCCCGCACGCCACCTTCCACCGGCACTACGCCGACCTGATCGACGTGCACTTCCGGCCCCGCATCCCGGCGCCGGCCCAGTCTGCGACGCAGACGGAACCCTCCGGATCCGACGCACATACGGAAACCAACCTGAGCCGGCTACGGAAGGAGAACACCGACCTGCGCCGCACCCTCGCTCTGTACGAGGAGGCCATCCGCCAGCTGGCTCTCGAAATCGACGCACTGCGCAGCGGCGACACCGTTCTTCCACTGCCCAACCGCAGCAGGCCCGCGCCGCCCGGGCCCTCCTGAATCCGCCCCCCCCGCAGGCTCCTGGCGTGCGAAAGGACGCTGGGCGTGGCGCGCAGCCGACTACCGATGATCAAGGAATCACCGGCTGGACAGCGGACGAGATCCAGACCGGCGTTGCGCTGATGACCGAGCTCGGGCAGTTCGGCGCCGGCGGTCGGGCCCTGTACGACCCTCGTCTCGGCGAGCGGAGCCTCTGGGACTGGTCCGGCGACACTCCCTGCCGCCCCCGGGCCGACTCGCCCAGCAGACCGGCCCGCGGCACGCTGGAAGGAGCGGCGACGCCCACGTCGTCAAGGCCGGCAGCGAGGACGTCGAGTGGCTCTACCCGGACACCACGATCGAGCGGATCGCCGCCCAGTGGCTGGAACTCAGGCGCTCTTCGTCGTGGTCACCGACGGCGCGGCCGGCGCCCACGTCTTCCACGCCCGTGCGGCACGTATCAGCCGTCCCGGCCGGAAGGTCGCGGTGGTGGACACCGTGGGAGCGGGCACGGCAGCCGGGCGATGGCGCACCCTCGATCACGCAGGATGCGCCTACCTCAGCCAGCCGCTCCGGCGGCCGGGGTCCGGCCTGCCGGATTCTCGCGCAGCTGGTCAAGCCGGCGAAATCGGCGACGATCCGTTGGCCGGACTGTCTTCCGTTTCGACCACGGGGGCGTAGAGGACTCCATGGCCTGGGAAGGTGTGCGTGTCGCATTCCGGGGATCCGGTGAGCCTGCGGCCCGTCATCACGGACCAGGCGTCAGCGACTGCACCGAAGCCCCGCAGACGTTACTCGTCGAGGAACTGAATGGCGTGCTTCAGGAACCGCTCGGGATACTGGAACTGCGCTCCATGCCCGGCATCGGGGTAGATCAGCAGCTGAGCGTTGGGGATGTTCTGGGCGAGGTGCCAGGAGTTGATCGAGGCGATCATCACGTCGTTCTCGCCGTTGAGGACCAGCGTCGGCTGGGTGATCGCATTCAGGTGGGCGTAGGGGTTCTCGCCCGGCAGCGGTTCCGCGTAGGCGACGGTCGCTTCGAACTGCGCCTGTGCGACCGCGGGCGAGCTCGGCGGGTCCTGGTCGGCCCGCTGGTGGCGGCGCTCCCAAAAGGCCTTGCCCGCTTGCTTCGCGGCTTCCGAGCGGCCGAAGAACAGGAAGAGGAAGTCCTCCAGGGTGGGGACCGGGTTCAGGGCGTACTGAGGCACCTGGGGGTCACTTGTCGGGTCGCCGCCTCGGAGGCCGGTGCCGAGCAGGAGGAGCTTGCGCACCAGCTGGGGATGGCGCAGCGTGACCTCCTGCACCTGGTAACCGCCGAGCGAGAAGCCGAGCAGGTCGACCTGCTCCAGCCCCAGCGCCCGGATGACCGCGGCGATGTCGTCGGCCATGTCCTCCATCCGGTTACGCGGCGTGCCCGATGACGAGGCGATGCCGCGGCCGTTGAACAGGATGACCTCACGGCCTTCGGCCAGGCCGTCGGTGAGCAGCGGGTCCCAGTTGTCCATCCCCCCGCGGAAGTGCTGGACCAGGAAGATCGGGACGCCCGAGGGCTTGCCCCAGCGCCGGTAGGCGAACCGGTCGCCGTCAACCTCGATGTACTGAGTCGGTGCGGTCACATGCGTGTCACTCATGGCCTGAGCCTTTCTGGAGGGGGTGAGCAATACGATGACGATCGTCATCTAAAAAGTCAAGCTCTTTGATGTCGATCGACATCTATGTATGCTGGACCGTCGAGCGTCGACCGACGAAGGGACGGCTGGACATGCGGGTCACCAAGGCACAGGCAGAGCAGAACCGTGCCCACATCGTCGCGACAGCCTCCAGGCTGTTCCGTGAGCGCGGCTATGACGGTGTCGGCGTGGCAGAACTGATGGCAGCCGCCGGGTTCACCCATGGCGGGTTCTACAAGCACTTCCGCTCCAAGGCCGACCTGATGGCCGAAGCGTCCGCAAGCGGGCTCTCGCAGACCGTGGCACGGACAGAAGGTCTGGACCCCGCCGCGTTCGTCGAGCGCTACGTCTCGCGGGAGCATCGCGACGGGCGCGGCGACGGCTGCACCATCGCGGCCCTCGGCGGCGACGCCGCACGTCAGCCGGCGGACATCAAAACAGAGTTCGCAGCCGGGATCGAGAACCTGCTGACGGCCCTTCAGCCCCAAAGCGATACGCCGGGGGATGCGGACCAGCGCGCGGCCCGCACGATGGTGATCGACATGCTCGCCCATTCGGTCGGCGCGATCATGTTGTCGCGGGCATGCCCGGACGGTTCTCCGCTGGCGGGCGAAATCCTCGATGTCTGCCGCAAGGAAATTCTCGCGTCACTGACACAGGGCAACAGCGACCAGCCGGCGGCAAGGGGTCCAGAAACCTGACCGCAGCCGACCGACGCAAGCCCAGCTCAGTACCATGAGCAGCACGAGGCCGGCTCCCAGTCGCCTCAGTACGAACACCGGCAGGACCACCGCGCCGCCCTTTCGGGCGATCTTCTTCAACGCGCGGTCCAGGCGCGGGGCGCGGGCGGCCAGCAGGCCCACGACCTCGCGCACCCACCGGCTCACGGTGGTGCGGTGCACCCCGTTCCCGCCGGCCAGATCGCCGGGCCGCTGGTCACAGCGCAGCACCGCCAGCACGATGCCGGCGATCTTCCCGGCGGGCAGCGTCCGCCACCGCGAGGCGATCTTCTTCAGGCGGCCGCGTATCAGGCCGGCGAGATAGTTCAAGGTCTCGCTCGACAGCGGCAGGCGGGCGGTGTGGACAAGGCCGTCAGGACCGTCGGTGAGACCGTTGTTTTTCTTCACACCAAACTCAACTGCCGCCGGGGGCCCGCCCGTTACGGCCTGCCCGCGCAGTTACGAGCGTGCGGTGAACCGCACGTCGGGCCGCTTGTGCAGCCAGCCGCGGTCGGCGAGCTTGGTCATCTTCGCCCGCAAAGGCTCCAGCTTGCCGCACACCGAGGCATCCAGGCCCAGCCGCTCACCGACCGCCCTGACCTGCACCGGCCCGTCGGCCTCCCGCACGATCGCCAGGATCTTGCGGTAGTCGCCGGGCAGCGCGCTCTCGTCGGCCGCGTCGGTGCGGTGCGGTGCGGTGCGGGATGAGCAGGACCGCCCGCCCGGCTACCTTCACCGGTACCGGAGCGACAGAATCGGCCGCCTCGGCGTCGGCGTGGGCCTGCTCGGCCAGGCGGTTCAACACCCGCTCGGCGATCGCCAGTTCGTCCCGCTCGACCTCGACCTCCTGAAGCTGCTTGGTCAACTGCTCGGCGAGGGCGTCCAGTTCGCTCCGGCGGGCGGTGATCCACTGCCGCTCCTGCATCCCCGCACCCTCCCGCGTTCTCATGGCGTGCCGACCTGCCGACGGATCGTAGGCGGGGGGGCGGAGGCAGGCGCAGCCGAACCCGGCATCCCGCCGGAACCGGACCGGCCCGATGATCTACGCCATGGCCATCGGCCGCCGACCGGCGCGATTACCCCACTCGTCACTCACACCAGAGCCGCGACCTGCGACTTCGCGATGCACACCACTCAGTGGGTGGAGTGGCGCGGCGGCCACGCCCACGAGTTCCACGCCGCATGACGTCCGGGCGGCGGCAGCGGCCGGGCAGGGTGGTCCTGCCTGGCCGCGCTGGCTACTCCCAGGGCCGTGGCAGCGCCGTTCCACAGGGCTCGGAGCCAGTCGGGCGGGTGATGGCGCGTGGTGTGGTCCAGGCGGTGGCGGCTCGGGGGTGTTGTAGCAGGCGCTGGTGGGTGTAGTGCGCGGCGGCGAGTTCGGACACGCCTTGGGTGTGGACGGTGGAGGTGAGTCGTAGGTCGGGAGTGGCTTGTTGGTGGCGCGGGCACATCAGCCGGTGCAGTGACAAGTGGAGCCACGCGGAGTCGGTGGCGCCGTTGCGGGGACCTTGACCTACTTCTGGCGTCGTTCGACACGGCGCACGGCGATCACGCCACCGCGCGCGGCGCCCTCGTCGGCTTCTACCTGTCGGCCGAGCACCGTGACCAGCCCGGCACCGGTTGCCCCACCGCCGGATTCGCAGGGGACATGGCTCGCGATCCCACAGCCGGGGAGGTACGCGAAACGTACGCGGCCGGAGTCCAGGAATTCGCCGCGTGGATGTCCACCGACGCCAACGACGGCCTCCCCATGGTGGCCACCCTGGTCGGCGCGATCCTGCTCGCCCGCGCCTCGGCGGGCACAGAACTGTCGGAGAAGATCCTGGAATCGACCCACAAAACGCTGCCCGCACCACACGTGCCTCGACCCGGAATCCTGGGGTATGGGGCTGTGCGACGGGGACTCGACGCCACGTAGGCAGGCAATCTCCGAAATCCCAGCAGCACGCGGTGGCGGTAGCCCTCCGGCCGCCCGCCCCACCCCTCCGGCCATGTCGGAATGGGCAGTAACGGCCGGACGACCTGCCATTCAGGGATTCGGGCCATGACGCAGCCGAGGACCACCCGGATGGTCGCCCGGGCCTGAGGCTGGGGCCACGCTTCAGCGAGGCAGCAGGACCTCAACCTGCCCCCGGATGTCCTGCACGATCTCCTCGACGCTCAAGGCGATGTTCACGCTCGCCGCCATGCTGAGGAACATCACGGCGGACACGATGTGTGCCAGCGTCGCGGCGTCGCCCTCTGCGACCCGCTCGTCTCGGCACAGCACGGCGGCGACGGCCTCCTCGGTCTGCGCGACGATGGCGAGTGCCGCGCCGTGCCGGGGCTCCTCGGGGTCGCCGAAGACCATCTCTCGCAGGTAGGTGCGTCCGTTGTCGATCTGGATGCGGTTGCACTCCACGATCGGCCGGACGATCGCCAGCACCGCGTCCAGCACGCCTGGGACGGCCTCGGCGTCCGCCCGGCCCTGCTCAAGTGCTTCGACGTACTTGGCGTTCTGGACAAGGAGGAGGAGCTCGCCCTTGGTCTTGGCATAAAGGAACAGGGTCCCGGTGCCGATGTCGGCCTGGTCAGCGATCTGCTGGGTCGTGACCTCATCGACGCCGTGTTCGGCGAACAGTTCACTGGCGGCAGCGACGATGCGGTCGAGTTTCTCCTGCTTGTTCCGCTCGCGCCGTCCGACAGGCATGACGGTGTCCTCCAGGCCTAGATTATGACTGTAATCAGTTATGATTGTACTCAATGCCGTGTGAGCTCGAATGTGGCTCCGCTCATTCTCCCATCGAGGGGCGACGTGTCGTTGCCCATCCGTGCGCAGACACGAACCTCGCATCCCCCTCGGAAAGAAGGAACCAATGCCCTCCCTCGATGGAGCAGTCGTCCCTATCACCGGCGCCAATGGCGGTATCGGCACCCACTTCGTCCACGACGCCCTGGCACGCGGCGCCGCCAAGGTCTACGCCACCGCCCGTTCCCCGCGCGCCTGGGACGATGAACGCATCGTCCCCCTGACCCTTGACGTCACCGACCGCGCATCGATCGACGCAGCCGTGGCCGCTGCGGCGGATGTCACCGTGCTCGTCAACAACGCGGGCGCCATCCCGCCGAGCGCGAGCCTGCTGGACGTCACCGAGGCGGACATCCGGGCGAACATGGAGACGAACTTCTTCGGGCCGGTCTTCCTCGCCCGCGCCTTCGCACCGGTCCTCGCCGCCAAGAAGGGGTCAATCCTCATCGACGTGCACTCCGTTGCCAGCTGGTATGCCTTCGGCGGCGCCTACAGCGCGTCCAAGGCCGCACTGTGGTCGGCCACCAACTCGCTGCGCATCGAGTTCGCACCCATGGGCGTCCACGTGACGGGTGTGCACATGGGCTACGTCGACACCGACCTGGCCGCGCACGCCGACGGACCCAAGATGCTGCCGACGCAGCTGGTGACGACGGTCTACGACGCCGTCGAGGCCGGAGAATACGAGGTCCTGGCCGACGAGTTGACCAAGGGGGTCAAGGCGGCTCTGAGCGGCCCGGTCGAGGCGCTTTACCCGGACCTGCACAGCACGGACACCTGAGCTTGTTCTTCGGTCCCGACGTGATCTCTTCACGTCGGGCCCCGGTGATCCATGGCGTTGAACAGTTGGCCGGCCGGTGTCCAGAAGCGGTGCACCGTCGCGGCCGTCGAGCGGTGGATGACATCGGCGGTCGATCCGGCAGCAGCCCGATCCGACCATGGTGCCGAGGACGTCGGAAATCAGGTGGGCCCCGCGGCAAAAGAGGACGGACGCGGCATCCGCTGCGTCCGTGCTCGTTTTTTGATGGGAGTCAGCGTTGCTGGTTGGCGATGCCGATGTAGTGCCCGAGCCGGTACTCGAAGTCGATGCCGGCCTGTTCGACGACGGCCTGCGCGCCTGCGGCCCGGGTGAGGAAACCGGGGAGGGTGAGGGAGTGGGTGAACTCGCCGTACGCGGCGACCAGGTCCGCGTCCGGGGGCAGGGATGCCCGGTTGATCTGGGCTTTGGCCGAGGCGAGTGAGGTGCGGTCGAAGGAGGCGAGTCGGGCGGCGACGGTGCCGACGAAGGCGTCGAGTTCGCTGTCGGGGAGGGCGCGGGTGACCCAGCCCCAACGCTCGGCGGTGTCGGCGTCGTAGTCGTCGCTGGTGAGGATGGCTTCCAGGGCGCGGTCGCGTCCGATGGCCCGGGGCAGGCGTTCGCTGCCACCACCGCCGGGCAGCAGTCCGCTACCGACCTCGGGCTGTCCGAAGATCGCCTTCTCACGACTGGCGTAGCGCAGATCGAGGGCGAGGGCGAGCTCGTTCCCGCCGCCGCGGGTGCGTCCACGGATGGCCGCGATCGTGATGTACGGCGCTTTGGAGAGTTCCAGGACCAGATTCGCCCATGCCGGCACCGCGTCCGGGTCTTCGGGGGCGGGGAAGTCGGCGGCGGCGGCCAGGTCGAAGTGGTTGTAGAAGAAGTCGGGGGTGGCGCTGTCGAACAGCACGACCTGGATGTCCGGGTCGGTGGCCAGTTCGGTGACGATCTCGATGAGGCGCAGGACGGTCTCGCCGGTGATGAGGTTGACGGGCGGGTTGGCGAAGGTGATCTTCGCGATCTGCGGTGAGGTGCGCTCGTAGTGGATGGTGCTCTGCTGCTCGCTCATGGCTGGCTCCGGATGCGTGGTGGGTATCAGATGGCGACGGGGGCGCGAGGAGGGGCAAGGAAGCCGGGGCGGATGGATTTGCCGAGCAGATCCGGCGGTCCCGCTTCCCGTCTGCGCGCCGCTCACTCCTGGTAGCGCGGGAGGATCTCGCCGTTCTTGACGTAGGTGAGGGCGGCGGTGACGTCGTAGGCGTGGATCGCGGAGACTTGCGGTGCCAGCCGGTTGGACAGGTCCTCGATCACGTTGCCGGTGAAGAAGGCGTCCCGTGCTGCGGTGTCGGTGAACCCGAGGCTGACCGAGGCGTGGAAGTGCTCGTCGTGGGGGTTGTCGTGGGCGACGTCCGGGGTGTCCCAGAGCTTTTCGATCCAGGGCAGGAACGTCTGCGTGCGCAGTTCCTTCAGCACTCCGGTGCCGGCGAGCGCGGGAGCGAGCCGCTCGTTGACGAGCTTCCGGAAGGCTCCGGCGCCGCCCCCGTCCCTGCGGCGAAGGTAGATCAGCGCGCGGGCACCGACCGCCTCTCCGGGGCCTGCGACGTCGTACCACCGAGAGGAGTTCGGCGGGCCGGCGTAGAGCAGGGTGCGGCGGAACACATTGATCTCGTCGGCGTATGCCAGCTTCGTCTGCTTGCGCCCTTTCAGGGGTGCAAGCGCCGATTGGAAGGTGACTTCCGCGACGCCGTCGATCTTCCGGCCTGCTGGGATCGCGGTCTGGACCCCGTCGGTGGCCGGCCACCGGCCCGGGTTGTGCTCGGCGAGATGGATCTGCCGGTACTCCTCCAGGCCCGGGGTGGCGGAGATGATCCCTGAGTGCGGGCCCTTCCAGTGGTCCATGCCGGTCTGGCGAGGCTGGTCGGTGCGCACCCACAGCAGGATCGAGGAGGTGAGAGGCTTCTTCACTTCAAGGGGTGCGACGGCTGGTGACGTGCTCATGATTTCCCTTGTCTTCCTGGCCAGGCGCTGGTCAGGCGCTGGTCATCGGGCCAGGAACTCGACCGCTACGGGGGCGAACTCCTGGTGGTACTGGAAGATGCCGCCGTGCCCGGAGTCGGGGTAGATGATCAGCTTGCTGTCCTTGATGCGCCGGTGCAGGTCCTCCGACAGGACCGAGGGCACCATGCGGTCGTTGTCGCCGTTGGCGATCAGGGTGGGCTGCGTGATCGACGAAAGGTCGTCAGGGGCGGAGCGCCCCCACTTCTTGATCGCCTTCAGCTGCGTCTGGAACGCCTTGGTCTTGATGTCCGCGTCGCGGTCGACGGTGCGCTCCTTGAGCCGGTTGACGAACGCGCGTGCGGCGGGCTTGCCGGTGGCATTGCGGTTGAAGAACAGGAACTCCTTGGGGTCCGAACGGGTCAACGTGGCGCGCAGGATGTCCCAGTAGGTGATTCTGGCGACCTTGTCCATGTCCTTGCCGCCCTTGGGCCCGGTGCCGGTGAGGACCAGCTTGCGGACGAGCTCGGGGTGCTTCACCACCAGGGCCTGGGCGACCATGCCGCCGAGGGAGAAGGAGAAGACGTCGATCTTGTCGTACCCGAGCGCCTTGATGAAGGTGTAGGCGTCGTCGGCCATCGCCTCGACACTGTCCGGCACCTGACCGGTGGATGCCCCGACACCGCGGTTGTCGAAGGCGATGACGTGACGGCCCTTCGCGATGGGATCGATGATGCGGGGGTCCCAGTTGTCCAGGGTCGCGGCGAGGTGGACGAAGAAGACGACGGGGATGCCGCCCTTCGGGCCCAGCTCGCGGTAGGCGTAGGTGACGCCGCCGGCGCTGACGGTGCGGGCCGGGGCCTTCGCGTAGGAGGTGATGACGGCTTCGTTCGGGGTGTCGGTGCTGCTCATGACGGATTCTCCTTGCGTGTTCTGTGTCGCTGTGTGTTCCGTGTCGCCCGTCGCGGTTGCGGCGGGTCAGCTGCTGCCGATGACGGCCTTGCCGCGGATGCCGCCCTGGGACAGGGACTGCAGCGCCTGCGGGGTCTGGTCGAAGCCGACCACCTTTCCCACGACCGGACGCACCACGCCCTGGTCGATGAGAGTGGTGATCTGGCGGAGCTGGTCGCCGCTGGCGCGCATGAACAGGAACTCGTACGTCACGCCGAGCTTCTTCGCCTGCCTGCGGATCTTGCCGCTCAGGCCTGCGACCGCCAGGCGCAGCAGCGGGTTCAGGCCGGCCTCGCGGGCGAACGCGGGGTCCGGGGGACCGGTGATCCCGATGGCCTTGCCGCCGGGCTTGAGCACCCGCAGGGACTTCTCGAGGGTCTCCCCACCGATGCTGTCCAGCACCAGGTCGTAGCCGGTCAGGAGCTGTTCGAAGTCCTGGGTGCGGTAATCGATCACCGTGTCCGCGCCGAGCGCGCGCACGAAGTCCGCGTTGGAACCGCTGGCGGTCGTGGCGACGCTCGCACCGAGGTGCGCGGCGAGCTGGATCGCGATCGAACCGACCCCGCCGGCCCCGGCGTGGATGAGAACCTTCTGCCCGGGCCGCACCCGCCCGCGCTCCACCAGCGCCTGCCACGCCGTGAGCGCCGCCAGCGGCAGCGAGCCGGCCTCTTCCATACTGATCGAAGCGGGCTTGAGCGCCAGGTCGCCCTCCGCTACGGCGATGCGCTCGGCGAACGTGCCGATGCGGTCCTGGTGGGGCCGGGCGTAGACCTCGTCTCCGGGCTTGAAGCCGCGAACCGCTGTCCCGACGCTGATGACGGTGCCCGCTACGTCGTTGCCCAGGATCAGCGGCAGCTTGTAGGGCAGGATCTGCTTGAACTCACCGGCGCGGATCTTCTCATCCAGCGGGTTCAGCCCGGCGGCCTCCACCCGGACGAGCACGTCGTGCTCCCCCACGGCGGGTTCGGGGACTTCCGCCTCCTGCAGCGGCTCCTTGTACTTGGTGACGACGAACGCTCTCATGGGGCGCCACTCCTAATGCTTGTCCTATTTGTCCAGGTCTGAGACTGGATCGGCAAACCCGGCGCGACATCCGGGGACCTCACAACCTCGCCCCGCTCAGCTAATCCGAGTACACTCAACTATGAGTCCACTCAGAATTGTTGTCAAGGGAGGTCACCATGGGGGGCGGTCACATGCCGATCGGGCGCCGAGAGAGGGCCAAACAGGACAAGCGCGAGCGCATCATGACCGCCGCCCGCGAGCTGTTCGTCGAACACGGCGTCGACAGGGTCACGACGCAGCAGGTCGCCCGCCGAGCCGATGTCGCAATCGGGACGCTCTACCTGTACGCGTCCACGAAGGCCGAGTTGCTGATCATGGTGCAGAACGAGAAGTTCGCCGCCGCCGTCGATTCCGGCCTCGCCTCCGCGAACGCCGCCGCCGGACAGGGCGTGCTGGAGCCGGTCATCGCTCTCGTCCGCCCCGTGGTGGAGTGCGTGAGGGAGCACATCGAGAACGGCCGCACATACCTGCACGAACTCGTCTTCGGCGACCCGGCCGAGCCCTACCGGCAAGCGGGTCTAGCCCTTGCCGGCCGCCTCGAGGACGGCATCACCGGCCTGCTCACCCGCAACCAGTGCATCGATGCCGCCGATGCGGCGACGTTGGCGCGGGTGATCACCGCGATCGTCCACATCAGCACCACCGCCACCGTGTGCCTGCACCGCAGCGACGAAGCCGTTCTCGCCGACATCCGCGACCAGATCCACGCCACCCTGGCGCCGCACATCCGCGCCGCATGACCGCTCGCTCCACGAGCCGACCATCTCCCCGGAACGGGGGCACTTCGTGAGCACGCACTACGGCGTCGTCACCAACGGCGCCGGAACCGTGGGCACGTCACCGCGATCCGCGCCGCGCAACTCGCAAGAACATTCTGTCCGGCAGTCCGGCAGTCCGGCAGTCCGGCAGTCCGGACAACGGACAGCCGCAAACCCTGTCCATAACCCTGCACACCCGGTCAAGTGCGTTACAGCTGATCGAACCACGCGCCGATTTCGGCAAGGTCCGCCTCGCCCCGGTCAGCTCTGAGAACCTGCTCACGGCGCACATGCTCAGGCCAGCAGCGTCTGTCCGCCCTGCGCCTCACGTTCCCAGGTGGGACTGCGGTCCTTGTCGACCAAGGCCGCTCGGACGCCCTCCAGGAAGTCCGGCGTGCGGATGGTCGTGCGCGTGAGAGTGAGTTCGGTGTCAAGGCACTCTCGCAACGTCTGCTGTCTGCCCCGGGCCAGCAGGTTGTGAGTGATCTCCAAGCTCTGCGGCGAGGCGGACTCCAAGGCGATCAACGCGCCTGCCGCCCAGGCGGTGTCGAGGTGACGCAGGCGTTTCTCGATCTCGCCGAGGGTCGGCGCGCCGAACGCCCAGTCCATCTCCTCGCGTACCTCCGCCAGCCTGCTCTCCCCCACCGGGGAACGGTCGGCAAGGCGGTTCAGGACGACATCCACCGGGGCGCCGGGGCTGTCTGCCAGGGCATCTCCGACCGCACCGAACCTGTCCATGGGGACGAAGTGCGTGGCCAGCCCCGTGTACAGGGCGTCGGCAGCGTCGAGACGGTGCCCGGTCAGTCCCAGGTACATGCCTATCGCGCCGGGTAGCCGCGGCAGAAAGTAGCTGGCCCCGACGTCGGGGAAGAAACCGATCCCGGTCTCGGGCATCGCCAGCACCGCACGCTCGGTGACGACGCGGAAGGTGCCGTGGACCGACAGACCGAGACCACCGCCCATGCACATGCCGTCGATGAGCGACACGACCGGCACGGGATACTCGGCGATCCGGGCGTTGAGCCGGTACTCGGAGGCGAAGAACCGCTCACTGGCCTCGGCATCCCCAGCGAGGCTGTGCTCGCGGATCGTGCGGATATCGCCGCCGGCGCAGAAGGCCTTCACACTGGTGCTGGCGATCACCACAGCGGACAGCGGTGTGTGCTCCCATGCGGCGAGCGCACCGTCAATGGCCGCGACCATGCCTGTCGTCAGGGCGTTGAGCGCCTTGGGTCGGTTCAGAAGGATCCGGCCGACGCCCCGGTGCACGTCGGCGAGAACCTCGCCCTCAGCAGTGTCAGTCATGCGTCTCATCTCGTACTCCGCGCGGACCTGGCTGTTGTGCCATCACCGTTCCTCAGTCGCCGGCTTCAGCCGTAGATCTGCGCGTAGAGGTCCTGGATCTCGTCCACGGTGGGCACAACGGGGTTGTTGGCGGGGGATCCGGACGCGAGCGCCTGCTCGGCCATGAGGGGCGACAGACGGAACCACTCGTCCTTGTCGATGCCGTGGGCCCGAGGGGTGGGCACCTCAAGATCCTCGCACAGATCGCGGAGCGCCTCCACGAACCTCTCGGCCGCCAGGGCATCGCCGTCGCCGTCGGCGGCAACTCCGAGCGCGCGGGCGCAGTCGGCGTACCGGCTCTCGGCGGCCGGTACGGAGAACGCCGTCACCGCGGGGAAGAGCATCGCGTTCGACAGACCATGAGCGACGTGGAAGTGCGCGCCGATCGGGCGGCTCATGCCGTGCCTGAGCGCCACGCCGGCGTTGGAGAAGGCGATGCCGGCCTGGGGCGCAGCGAGCATCATCGCCTCGCGAGCCTCGGAGTCTCCCCCGTCGGCGTAGACGCGGCGGAGGTGGTGGCCGATGGTCCGGATCGCGTTCAGCGCAAGGCCGTCGGAGAACGGATTGGCCTTGCGGCTCACGTACGCCTCGACGGCATGAGTGAGCGCGTCGACGCCGGTGTCGGCGGTCAGCCGGGACGGCATCCACAGGGTCAGTTCGAAGTCGACGACGCCGGCGACCGGCAGGAACGCCAGTCCCGAACAGAGCATCTTCTCGTCCGTGGCGCTGTCGGTGATGATGGTGAACTGGGTGGCCTCCGAGCGCTGCCCGCGGTCGTCTGGACGGCGATCAACGGAAGCGCCGGACCGAGGTTCGTGTGCGGAGCCTTGTAGTCCCGCATCCGGACGCCCTGGACGCCCTGGACGCCCAACAGGCCGAGGGCCTTGGCGGTGTCCACCGGGCTGCCGCCACCAAATCCGATCACCGAGTCCGCCGCGTGTTCCCGCAACACGGTCAGGCCGGCGCCAAGCGAATCGGTCGTCGGATCCGGGACGGTCCCGGCAAACAGACGCGGCTGCAGTCCGGCGTCCTCAAGCATCACCATCAGGCGTTCCGCCGCATCAGTCCCGGCGACGGGGGACTACTCCTCTGCACCGTTCTCACGGTCTTCTCGCCCATCGTCTCGGGAAGCGAGTTCGCGTTGTGGCCGGAAGCGAGTTTCAACTGGTATCCGTTCCAGACCCCAGGCCTGGTTTCGGCGCCTGCGGCGTTCGCTCTCGGGTGCCTCGGTACCGTCAGCTCGCCCGAAGGTTCCAGGGTCGATTTCGAGCACATGCAATACAGGATCCTGACGGGAAAGACAGTCGGACCTCAGACCGCCGATCCGCAACGGCAGAGATTCTGGAGCGTTGATCACTCTCGGTCGCCCGCACAGCGCCGCCGCGCCCCCGCAGCCAGAGGTGATCCCGAAACTCCTGGGTTTACTTTGCTATACTCAGCCAGTAGCGTCACGACCAGCACATCAACCTGGCTGCACGCGGGACGTGGGCGTGGCAGCAACCTGCGAAGGAGCACCACCATGGGAGCAAGCCCAGAGGCACAGCAGTTCGCCCAGTTCCTCGAGAGCGTGAGCGCGAAGTCCTCGACGCCGGGCCTCGACCTGGCCATCGTCCGCGACATCGTCGACTCGAACCACAAGGCGTCGACCGAGCCGGAAGGCGTCACGTACGCCGAGGTGGACGCGGGCGGCGTCCCCGCCCTCTGGGCCATCCCCGAGGGAGCCGATCCCGACCGGGCTCTGCTCCACTTCCACTTCGGCGGGTCGGTCACCGCCTCGATGCACTCGGACCGCAAGGCTGCGGGCCATATCGCGAAGGCGGCCGGCGCCCGCTCTCTCGTCGTGGACTTCCGCCTGGCGCCCGAACACCCGTACCCGGCGCAGCTCGACGACGCCGAGACGGCGTACCGGTGGCTGCTCTCGCAGGGCTATGAGCCGCGGAACATCGGCAGCACGGGCCATTCGATCGGCGGCACCCTCGCGGTGATGCTCCCGCTGCGCCTGCTCGCGCAGGGGGAGGCGACCCCGGGCGCGATCGTCAGCGTCTCGCCGTGGACCGACCTCACCATCCAGAACGCGTCGGTGGACGAGAACGAAGACAAAGACAAGATGCTCAGCAGGAACACTCTTGAGCTCTTCCGTGGAGCCTGGCTCCAGGAGCCCGGCGTGGACTTCGCCGATCCGAAGATCAGCCTCGTGAACGCCGATCTGCCCGGCCTGCCTCCCACGATCGTCCTCTACGGCGAGTACGAGACCCTCGCCGACGACGGCGCCCAACTGGGCCGTCGCCTCGATGACTTCAAGGTCACCTCCGAGGTCCACCCGCTGCCCGAGGGACAGCACTCGTTCGTCCTGGGCGCGGGGCGCGTACCCGAGGTGGACGAGGCGATCCAGCGGATGGGTCAGTGGCTCCGCAAGCACCTGGGCGCGTGAGCTGAAGCCACACCGGGCGGAGCGGCCTTTCGGCCGGACCGCCGCACCACCGCGATGCCGGTGACCGGTCCGCCTGTCGCCGGCATCCTGCTCGACCATGTCGGCCGGCATGCGGTACCTGTGTCCGACAGGGTTCCGCACACAGCCACACCAACGTCCCTTGATGCCACAAAGGAGTGCGCGATGGGAACATACGAGGATGTCTTCCGCGCCAGTACCGAGGACCCGGAGAACTTCTGGCTGAAGGCGGCGGAGGGCATCGACTGGGATGTCACCCCACGACGCGCCCTGGACTCCTCGGGCGCCCCCTTCTACCGCTGGTTCCCCGACGGTCGGCTCAACGTCTGTTTCAACGCGCTCGACCGGCACGTCGAAGCCGGCCGCGGCGAACAGGCTGCCCTCATCTATGACTCACCGGTGACCGACACCCGGCGCACCTACACCTACGTGCAGTTGAGGGACGAGGTGGCGGCGTTCGCCGGGGCGCTCTCGCGGCTCGGTGTCGGGCACGGCGACCGTGTGGTGATCTACATGCCGATGGTCCCCGAGGCCGTTGTCGCGATGCTGGCCTGCGCACGTATCGGCGCGGTGCACTCGGTCGTCTTCGGCGGGTTCGCCCCGCGCGAACTCGCGCTGCGCATCGATGACGCGGCCCCCAAGGTGGTCGTCTCCGCCTCCTGCGGCATCGAGGGCAAGCGTGTCATCGCGTACAAGCCCCTGCTCGACGAGGCGATCGAGCTCGCGGCCCACAAGCCGGAGAAGAGCGTGATCCTGCAACGCCCGCAGGAGACGGCCGAGTTGGGGCCTCACGATCTCGACTGGGCCGACCTGGTGGCTGCCGCGCCGCCGGCCGACTGTGTTCCCGTCCCCGCAACCGACCCCCTCTACATCCTCTACACCTCCGGAACCACCGGAAAGCCCAAGGGAGTCGTGCGTGACTGCGGCGGCTACGCGGTCGCCCTCCACTGGTCGATGGGGGCCGTCTACGACGTGGGCCCGGGCGAGACGATGTTCACCGGCTCCGATGTCGGCTGGGTCGTCGGGCACTCGTACATCGTCTACGCACCATTGCTTGTCGGTGCGACGACGGTGCTGTACGAGGGCAAGCCGGTGGGCACCCCGGACGCGGGCCAGTTCTGGCGCGTTGCCGCCGAGTACGGGGTCAGGACCATGTTCACAGCACCCACCGCGTTCCGGGCGATCAGGAAGGAGGACCCGCAGGGAACGCTCACCGCGGGCTACGACCTGACCGGCCTGCGCCACCTCTTCCTCGCCGGCGAGCGCCTCGATCCCGAGACCTACCACTGGGCGAGCAATCTACTGGGCATCCCGGTGATCGACCACTGGTGGCAGACCGAGACCGGCTGGCCCATCGTCGCCAACCCGGTGGGCATCGAGGCGGCTCCCCTCAAGCCCGGGTCTCCCACCCGCCCGCTGCCGGGATGGGACGTCCGGGTCCTCGACGCTTCGGGCGAGCCGGTGCCCGCAGGCGTCGACGGCGCGATCGTCGTGCGGCTCCCGCTGCCGCCCGGCGCACTGCCCACGCTCTGGCAGGACGACGACCGGTACGTCGCCTCCTACCTCTCCGCCTACACCGGCTACTACCTGACCGGCGATAGCGGTCACATCGACGACGACGGCTACGTCTTCGTCATGGGCCGCACCGATGACGTCATCAACGTCGCCGGACACCGCTTGTCCACCGGCAGCATGGAAGAGGCCCTGGCCGCCCATCCCGACGTCGCCGAATGCGCCGTCATCGGCGTCGCCGACGCCCTGAAGGGGCAGGTACCGCGCGGCTTCGTCGTCCTGAAAGCCGACGTCGACCGCGAACCGGGCGAGGTCGAGGCCGAACTCGTCCAGCTCGTGCGCGAGCGCATCGGCGCCGTCGCCTCCCTCAAGGACGTCGCGGTAGTAGCCGCCCTGCCCAAGACCCGCTCGGGAAAGATCCTCCGCAAGACGATGCGCGGCATCGCCGACGGGCACGACGAACCCATCCCCTCCACAGTGGACGACCCCGGTGTCATCGAGGCCCTGCGCCCTGTTCTCCGCCGCGCCGGTCACACCCCGTGATCGACTGTCGCCTTCCCTGGCTTACGGTGGGCGGGCGCGCCCGGCTGACTGCCCCACCGGAGCCTTTGACGCCGATCATGTCGCGACCTGGGGTCTCCCCAGCGCCCCGGCAGTCGTCTCCACGGCCCGCGTCCAGGCATCCGATCAACTGACCGCCTGAGGGCTGGAAGAACTGGCCTTCACCACCGAACTCGTGGTGAGCGAACTCGTGGTCAGCGAACTGGTGACGACCGCCATCCGCTACGGCAAGAGCCCCATCAAACTGCGGATGATCCTTCAGTCCGCCCTGACGTGCGAAGTCTCCGACGCCAGCAGCGCCGCCCCGCACCTGCGCCGTGCCCGGGTCTTCGTCGAGGGCGGCCGCGGCCTGCTCCTCGTCGCCCACCCCACCGAACACTGGGGCACACGGCACAACCGCGAGGGCAAGGTCATCTGGGCGGAGCAGGCGATTCCAGCTTCCGTTGCGGAACTCTCATCCGCTCTGGCGTGAGGTTCTTGCGCGAGCTGCGCCGCGCGGCTTCGTGCCCCATGCCGGGACCCACTTGCCACAGCCCACCCGGCAACATAGTATTACGACCGTAATTTGATAGGCCGATGTCGACTCCGACTCGGCCGACGGGCGCAGGGCGGGTGCGTCTTCGGACCCGGAAGCAGAAGGGCCCGGTGTCCACGTCCACGCGGTGTCCGCCCCCGCCCCTTTTGGAACCACCACCCATCACCTGAGGAATCCCCCATGCTCAACGCCTTGTGGAACCCGACCGTCGTCGGAGAGATCTCCCTGCCGCACCGGCTGGCCATGGCCCCAATGACCCGCAGCAGGGCCACCCCGGACGGCGTGCCGACCGAGCTGAACGCCGAGTACTACGCCCAGCGCGCCTCGCACGCTCTCATCATCACCGAGGGCACCCAGCCCTCCGCCGACGGCCAGGGCTACCCGGTGACCCCGGGTATCTACACCGAGGATCACATCGCCGGCTGGCGCAAGGTCACCGACGCCGTACACAAGGCCGACGGACGCATCGTCATCCAGCTGATGCACACCGGGCGCATCTCCCACCCGGACAACACCCCCCACCACCGGCAGCCGGTGGCACCCTCCGCGATCAAGCCGGCCGGCCAGACGTTCACCCCGTCCGGGCTCCAGGAGATGCCGGAGCCGCGCGAGCTGTCCACCGAGGAGGTCGCCGCGACGGTCGACGACTTCCGGCGCGCCGCCGCGGCCGCCATCGCGGCCGGCGCCGACGGCGTCGAGATCCACGGGGCCAACGGCTACCTGGTCAACCAGTTCCTCTTCCCCAGCGCCAACCAGCGCACCGACCAGTACGGGGGCTCCCTCGACAACCGCATCCGCTTCGCGGTGGAGGTCGCCACGGCCGTGGCCGACGAGATCGGCGCCGGCCGCACCGGCATCCGGATCTCTCCCGGCAACCCCTTCAAGCTCAACGACCTCGCGGAGAGCGACCCGCACGAGCTGTACCCGCACCTCCTGCGCGCCCTCGCCCCCCTCAACCTCGCCTACCTGCACATCGGCCACGGCGGCGACGAGGAACTCCTCTCCACCCTCCGCAAGTTGTGGCCGACCACGCTGATCCTCAACCGCGCCGGTGCCGACATCGCCACCCGCGCCAAGGACGTCGAAGACGGTCTGGCCGACGTCGTCACCGTCGGCACCATGGCCCTCGCCAATCCCGACCTCGTCGAGCGCGTACGCTCCGGCGCCCCCCTGAACACCCCCGACCCCGCCACCTTCTACGGCGGCGGCTCGGCCGGCTACACCGACTACCCCACCCACGCCGCCTGACGAAGAGCACGGCGCCCGACGGAATCATCTCCTTCGGGCGCCTGGGCACGACTGCGGCGCACGGCGGCCGGCGACCCGAGGAGTCATCGGGCTGCCACCGACGTGCGCCGCAGTCGTTTCACCTCGCACTCCGGCGTTCTGCGCCGAGATCGAGGGAGTCCGGCATCACGGCCCAGACCGATACCGGTCGCCGCCGAAGCTCACCTCTGCGAGGGAGGCACCGGGAAGAGCATGCAGCTGCTGGTGGCGTGGGCGAGCAGACGGTCTTTCGCGTCGACCAACTGCGCCTGAGCGAGGGCGGTTTGACGGCCCTTGTTGACGACCGTACCGATGGCGCGCACCGTGCCCGTGTCCACGGTGATCCGCCGCAGAAACTTCACGGTCAGGTCAAGTGACGTGTACCCCACACCTTGTGGGAGGGTGGACTGGACGGCACAACCCGCCGCCGAGTCGAGCAAGGTGGCGAAGATGCCGCCGTGCACGCTGCCGATCGGGTTGTAGTGCTCCTCACCCGGTGTCAGGGAGAAGACCGCCCTGCCGGGCTCCACCTCGCTCAGAGTGAAGTCGATGGAGTAGTTGATGGGCGGCCCCGGCAGTCGCCCCGCCTGCAACTCACGCAGGAAGTCGATGCCGGCCATGCGTCCGGCGGCTTCCGCCAGGATCGCGGGATCTTCCCATTGATACGTACGCGTTCGTCCCACGACCGGGCACCTTCCATCTGACTTTTGAAAATGAAGCTAGCTTCCCGCTCACCTGACTGTCAATGACGAAGCCAGGCCCTTACGATGGCGGGATGGAGTGGCTTGAGGCGAGCACGGAGAACTGCCCCGTCCAGCGCACGCTCGACGTGGTCGGAGAGAAATGGACGTTGCTGATCCTGCGTGACGCCGTCAACGGAGTCCGCCGCTTCGACGACTTCCACCGCCACATCGGCCTGTCGGAAGCCGTCCTCAGCGACCGCCTCCGGAAGTTGATCGCGGCCGGCATCCTGAAGACGGTCCCCTACCAGGAGCCGGGCAGCCGCTCCCGCAACGAGTACCGCCTGACCCGCAAGGGCTGGGATCTGTGGCCTGTCCTGATGGCGCTGAGCCAGTGGGGCGAGGCGTACGCCCTCGGCCCCGAGGGGCCCGTACTGGACATCCGTCACACCGACTGCGACGCCCCGGTCCGCGTCATCGTCGAGTGTTCCGCGGAGCACTCCACCCTTACTGCCGCGGAAGTCACCGCCCGGCTCGGACCCGGTGCCCGCATCCGGTCGTGAGCACGCCGGACATGGGCACGCCGGTCATGGGCACGCCGGTCATGGGCACGCCGGTCATGATATTACGCGCGTCAGGCCATGGATTACCCTTGAGTGCGAAGCATGGGCCTTACGGAGCGAACGGAGGAAGCTCGTGGTGCGCTACGCCAAGGAGCACAAGCAGGTGACGCGGCGACGCATCATCGAGAAGGCCGGCCACCGGTTCAAGCAGGACGGCATCGACGGCTCGGGCATCTCCACACTGATGGCGGACGCGGGGCTCACCAACGGAGCCTTCTACGCCCACTTCGCGTCCAAGGACGACCTCGTCGCCCATGTCGTGACCGAGGAACTGCACACGCAGGTCGCGAGGTACGGCACCCTGCGACCCGGCCGCCCGGGACTCGAGGACCTCATTCGCGAGTACCTGTCCCCCGAGCACCGGGACCACCCCGGCCTCGGATGCCCCTCCGCCGCCCTTCTCGACGAGATCGGCCGCTGCGAGGACGGGACCAGGCAGGCCTACAGCGACGGCGCGCGGGCCATCCTGGAGGAGATCTCCGCCCGCCTGACACCCGAGGACCCGCGGTCCGCTCAGGCCAAGGCCATCGGGCTCTTCACCATGCTGGTGGGGACGTTGCAGCTGTCCCGCGCCCTGTCCGACCAGAAGCGCGCCGATGACGTCCTTGAGCTGGGGATCGAGAACGCTCTCGCATTCATGGGGTGAGGCGGAAGGCGAGGTCGCGTCAGTGAACGGGTGCCTCGAGCCGCTCACCCAAAGGGCGCCACGGCCCTGAGGCACCACCCTCGGCCCAGACTACGACCGCACCGCACGCCTTTTACCGCTCGAGGAACTCGAGAGCCGTCTCCACGAACTGCCCGTGGAACTGGAAGATGCCGCCATGGCCGGCGTCGGGGTAGAGGACCAACTCGCCGTTCGGCACTCGCCGCGCCAGGTCGACCGAGTTCTGGGTCGGAACCATCCTGTCGCTCTCGCCGTTCGCGACGAGCACCGGCTGGTGGATGACCGAGAGGTCATGGGGCCGCTCCAGCCCCCAACGGCGAATGGCCTTGAGCTGAGCGCCGTACGACGTGAGAGAGATCGCCTTGTCCCTGCCCTGGGTGCGCTCCTTCAGGCGGGCCAGGAACTCCTTCCCGGCCCGACGCCCATTGGCGGTACGGGTGAAGAAGAGGAACTGCTTCGGGTCCTGAAGGGTGAGCAGCCCCCGAACGGTGTCGAGATGGGACAGCCGGGTCACGTCCTTGATGCCCTCGCCCCCCGCCGGACCGGTACCCGTGAGGATCAGCTTGCGGACGAGGTCCGGATCGGTCTGCGCGATCACCTGGGCGATCATGCCGCCCATCGAGAAGCCGTGGAGATCGACGTACTCGAGCCCGAGCGCCCGGATGAACGTGACGGCGTCCTTCGCCATCGCTTCGATGGCGCGCGGCGTCGAACCGCTGGAAGCACCGACACCCCTGTTGTCGAAGGTGACGACATGACGCTTGGCGGCGATGCCGTCGACGACCCGAGGGTCCCAGTTGTCGAGAACCGCAGCGAGGTGGGTGAGGAAGACCACCGGGATGCCGGACCGGGGACCGAGCTCGCGGTAGGCGAAGGTCACCCCGCCGGCGGTGATGGTGCGGGTCGGTGCGTTCTTGTACGACGTCACGACGTCGCCTCGTACTTCCTGGGAGTCATTCACGGTCGTGCCCTTCGGCATGGGGGGTGTTTCCCTGGCGTCTCCCGGCTGCGGCTGCAGTCTGCGGGGGGCGACGGTCAAAGGCCGCGGACATCGGAACCCTGAGCGGTCGAGCCTCTCAGCATCACGTCCACCATTGAAGTATGACCGTAATTCTATTAGACCGCAAGCCTGCGAGTTCCAGAGATGACGTCTTCGCCGGAGTCGACTCTTCAGGTCGCGGAGGAGGTGCTCGCACCGAGGCCTGGCGCGACAGGTCGGGCACGGTGTGCCCGGACATCGAGCGGTCGTGAAGGTTCGGCGCACCGGGACACGCCGACACCTGCCGACACGACCGCGGACGACCCAAGACGAGTCAGCCGTCGATGACGGCACCAAACGTGAGCGAAGGGTGCGTGGGCGACCCGCCTCGAGGCGTCGAGATCCCAGAGGAATCCGGCGCCCTCAGGACAGCGACGTATCGGAGGGCGAAGGAGGAAGGCCATGGCGGAAGCCGACCGTCGCGCACGCCACGGGCGATGGGGGCGGGCCCGTTGGCGCGCTCCCCCGTGCTATGCCGTCGGCGACGATACGGCGGAGCACCGACATGGCCGGGCCGCCGGTTCGGGAGACCACGTCGACGGCTCGGCGCTCATTGCGCACGCGGGCCGAACAGGCCAGCCAGGTTGCGCGTCGGACATCTCCGCGAGGTCCCGGCGGGGACACGGAGTCGGCCACCAGGTCCCGTGGCGGTGACGTTCGCCCATCGCGCGAGCGCCGCCTCACACAATCCGTGAGGCGGCGTCGGCACGATGCGTCGGCCCCACTGCCGCCCCGCGCTGCGGGGGCGGTGGCGGTGGCGGGGCCAGTGCGGTCAGGCGGCGAGGAAGTCGGCCACCTGCCTGGTGAAGGCCTTGGCGTACTGGAACAGGAACGCGTGGCCGGCACCGGTGTAGAGCACGAGAGTGGCGTTGTCGAGGTGCTGGACCGCGACATAGGAGTTGTGGGCGGGGATCATCACGTCGTGCAGGCCGTTGGCGTAGAGGACGGGCTGCTTGATCGCCTCCAGCTCCGCCACCACCTCGTCGAAGGGCGCCGCCAGAAGGGTGGCCGCCGCGGTGAGCATGCCCTGGGCCGCCACCTCGGAGACCGCAGGACCGCCGGCGGCGAGCCGGGTCGCGACGTGGTCGAAGTGCTCGCGCCCGGCGGCGCGGGCCGTCTCCGTCTCGGGGTAGAACAGGTAGAGCATGTCCTCCAGGTCGGCATCGGGCTTGGCCATGATGCCCAGGACCTTCTCGCTGAAGGGCGGAGCGTCGGGCACCCAGCCGGCCGGGCCGCTGCCCGCCACGACGACCTTGCGCACCAGCTCGGGGCGCCGCACGGCCACCCGCTGGGCCACAATGCCACCCAGGGACCAGCCGAGCAGGTCGGCCTGCGAGAGGCCGAGTGCGTCGATGAACTCGATGGCTCCCTGGGCGAATCCCTCGAGGGAGTCACGCGGCTCGCCGTCGGTGTAGCCGACGCCGACGTTGTCGAACACGATCACGTCGTGGTCGGCGGCCAGGTAGTCCAGGAACTCCGGGTCCCACCAGTCGATGGTGCCGCGGAAGCGGTTCAGCAGGACCAGCGGGACACCGCCCTGCGGACCCATCCGCCGGTAGGTGAACCGCGCGGAGGGGCCCTCGACGATGAGGTCCTCGGCCTTGTCTGCCAGATAAGTGCTCATGATGTCCTTTTCCTCTTGACGGGTGCGCGTGACATCTCGCGGGTCTGCTCGCGCAGCACACCGCAGACGTGCCGGACGGCGGGACGGAGCCTTCGTTTTCTTCGCCGGCGCCCGATGCACCGCGCCGACGCTGTCGACCAGGTCACGCTGCGGCGGATGCCGACCCACGCCTGCCGATTCACTCTGATTGCCCCGGAATCCACCTCGCCGAGTGCTGGGGCGGCACCGGCGGGGGGAGATTGAATTACATTCATAATACTATGCACGGGGGCGAGGGTGCGCAAGCAAGCCCTCACAGCCGAAGCCCTCGGAGCCGACCACACTCCGCGACGCGCAACGAACACCCCCCGAGCGAGGGGACGCAGCGCCACCCGGCACGGCACCTCACCGTCGAACGGGCAGCCACTGGCGCCGCGAGCTCATTGAAGTACGATCGAAATACAATGGCGAGGGCGCCAAGAAAGCGCAAGCAACAACCCCTCCGACGAGCAAAGGAGCGCGCGGTGCGCTACGGGAAAGAGCACAAGCAGGCGACCCGGCAGCGGATCATCGAGGCGGCCGGACGCCGGTTCAAGCGGGACGGCATCGACGGCTCGGGCATCTCAACCCTCATGACGGACGCGGGACTGACCAACGGCGCCTTCTACACCCATTTCACGTCGAAAGACGACCTCGTGGCCACCGCGGTCGCCGACCAACTGCAGGCACAGAACGCGAGCATCGTCGCGCAGGCGGCACCCGGCCGCGCAGGACTTGAGCAGATCGTGCGCTGGTACCTGTCCGCCCAGCATCGCGACAGCTCCGACGACGGCTGCCCCTCCGCCGCCCTGCTCGACGAAATCCGGCGCTGCACAGACCCGACCAAGCAGGCTTACACCGACGGCGTACTGATGGTCATCGATGGCATCGCCGCCCGCCTGGCACCCGACGATCCCCTCTCGGTCCGCACCAAGGCGCTCGGCGCCTACGCCATGATGGCCGGGACACTCCAGCTCTCCCGAGCCCTCACCGACCGGCAGCTTGCCGACGAACTGCTCGAACAGGGCATCCACAACGCCTTCGCCCTGCTGGGCGTGGAACACGGGCACTCCAGACCCGCGACGTGACACACCCGCACCCCCTTGCGGTCCACCGACCCGGCCCATAACATTACGATCATAATCTCAAAGGTTGCGGCGTCCGGCCGACACCCAGGGAAACCCTGGATGCCCAGGAATCCCGCGATGCACATCACCGCCGTCCACTTGCGGACGAGATACGGAGACGACGATGAGGGCCTTCACGGTAGAGCGCTACGGCGACAAGGCCGGCGTGCGGGCCGGTGAGGTGCCGGACCCGGAGGTGGGCGCGGACGACGTGCTGGTCCGGATCCATGCCGCGAGCGTCAACCCGCTCGACCGCATGATCCGGGACGGGGAGCTGAAGGCGATCCTGCCGTACCGACCTCCGGTCGTCCTGGGCAACGACCTCGCCGGAATCGTGGTCGAAGTAGGCGCGGCCGTCACGCGCTTCGCGGTGGGCGACGAGGTCTTCGCGCGGCCCGACAAGGACCGGATCGGCACGTTCGCCGAACTCATCGCGGTGCACCAGGACGACGTAGCGATCAAGCCGGCCACGCTGACCATGGAGGAGGCGGCATCCCTTCCCCTGGTCGCCCTGACCTCGTGGCAGGCGCTGGTCGAACGGGCGAACATCCAGCCGGGCCAGAGAGTCCTCGTCCACGCGGGCTCCGGCGGCCTGCGCACCATCGCCATCCAGCTGGCGAAGCACTTGGGTGCCCACGTGGCGACGACCACGAGCACGGCCAACGTCGACCTGGTGAAGCGGCTCGGCGCGGACGTTGTCGTCGACTACAAGAAGCAGGCGTTCGAGACGGTGCTGCACGACTATGACGTCGTCCTGGACTCGCTCGGCGGCGAGACGCTTCTGAAGTCCCTGGACGTGCTCAAGCCCGGCGGACAGGTCATCAGTGTCTCGGGCCCTCCTGATGCCGCTTTCGGCAGGGAACTGGAAGTGAATCCGGTCATCCGGCTGGTGATGTCCGCGCTGAGTTCCCGGATCCGGCGACGCGCCCGGCGGCGGAACGTGACGTACTCGTTCCTGTTCATGAAGGCCAGCGGGGACCAGCTGCGCGAGCTCACTCCGCTCATCGAGGCCGGCAGGATCCGGCCCGTCGTCGACACCGTGTTCTCGCTCGAGTCGGCCCCAGAAGCGCTGGAGTACCTCGAAACAGGGCGCGCGAAGGCAGGCAAGGTCGTCCTCAAGATGGCGTGAGGGAGCACCGACCGGTCAAGGCGCTCCGCGGGCGCCGGCACAGCACCACCCGCGGCAACGAGAAGTGCCCTGAAACTCGCTACAGAAGGACCTGGACATGAACACACCGCGGAATTCACCGTCCTCCTCGCCGTCGTCGTACCAGAACGCGCCGACCCGCTCCGTGTCCGTCCGCGGCGAGGACTTCGCCTACCGGGAACTCGGCCCTGAGGACGGCGTGCCGCTGATCCTCCTGATTCACCTGGCCGGGGTCCTTGACAACTGGGACCCGCGCGTCGTCGACGGACTCGCCGCACGACGTCGGGTCATCGCCTTCGACAACCGCGGGGTGGGCGGATCGAGCGGCTCCACGCCGGACACGATCGAGGCGATGGCCCGCGACGCGGTGCTGTTCATCCGAGCCCTCGGGTTCGACCAGGTCGACCTGCTCGGCCTGTCGATGGGCGGCTTCATCGCACAGGTCATCGCGGAACAAGAACCTCACCTCATCCGCAAGGTCATCCTGGCGGGCACAGGACCCGCCGGTGGCCCCGGCATCGACAAGGTCCCGGCGCTCACCCTCCAGGCCACGCTCAAGGGCGCCCTGACCCGCCAGGATCCCAAGCTCTCCCTCTTCTTCACCGAAACCGAGGGCGGTCGGCGGGCGGGACGGGCCTTCCTGGAACGGCTGAAGGAGCGCACGCACCACCGCGACAAGGACATCTCGTTGCCGGCGTTCCGAGCCCAGCTGAAGGCCATCAAGCAATGGGGCCGCCAGGCGCCGTCGGACCTGTCGGAGATTCGCCAACCGGTGCTCGTGGCAAACGGCGAGAACGACCGCATGGTGCCCAGCCACAACACACTCGACCTGGCCGCCCGCCTGCCCCGGAGCGAACTCGTGCCCCTCTACCCGGATGCCGGACACGCGGGGATCTTCCAGTACCACGATGAATTCGTGGCAAGGGCACTCGAGTTCCTTGGGTCCTGAACCCGAGCCAAGCCACGCTGCCCGCACCTTCACGCTCGCACAACGCCCTTGGAAACGTCAGCTCGGCCGTCACCGTTCGCCGGCCCTGGCCGTGGAAGGCGGCCCCACCCTGCTCAGCCGTGCCTGAGTGCGGCCCTGTACGTCGTCGGTCGGCCCGCGCGACGAGAGGGCGTCCAAGCAAACAGTCGCGCTGGGTTGGCGCACAGTATCCGCAGGGCTTCGGTGGGGCTGAGTTCCGCCGTGAGCCAGGTCGGGGTGCTGTAGACACGGCCATTTGCTCATGCCGGGTCCACGGCCGGTCGCTCCCTCACAGCATCCGCTCATCGCCTCCGGCGCTCAGCAGGCTACGCACCATCGCAGTGGCCGCCTGCGGCGCCGAACGACAAGGCACGGCCGCCTTCGCCCACACGTGCTGTCCGGCCAGCAGGCGGGAGAGCGCAGCGGATCCGGGGTAGGACAGAGACAAGGCCGCCGGCAGCCCCCGATGATCGACAACCACCGCGCCGGGCCACCCGAGCAGCCAGGGTTCCAGCTCCTCCCACTGGCGTTGCTGTGCCTGGACTTCCAAGTGGAGTCCAAGGGCGGCGAGTTCGTGCACCAGTCGCTGCCAGAGCCGATCTTCCAGCGGGGGCACCGGGCCGCTGATCAGGTTGAGGCGGATCCCGCACGCACCCGTCTCCAGGAGCCGGTCGAGCTCTTCCCCCCGACGTCCGGGGTCTATGACGGCCACGCCGCGGAGGGGCCCCGGCGCGCCTTGCCTCGTCGGTGCCCTCCGGCGGTCGTCCGCCCTCCTCACGCCAGCGGTCCAGGAGCGCCTCGGCGCCCGCGTACGCGTCCAGGCAGCCCAGGGCGCCGCAGCGGCAGCCGAAGAGGACGACCACGGCGCTCAGGGCTGATGTCCGTCTCGGCGAGGACTTCGGCGATGCCGTCGCGGATGTGGCCGGCGATGACCTCGACGTCGTAGCCCTGGCGCTCCGGCAAGGGGGCGCAGCGCTGCTTGGGCATCGAGAGGTCATGGAAGCCGTCGGGGAAACGGGCGGCCGGGTCGGCCCGCAGCCGGCGTCCAGGATCCGGCGGCCGGCCACGTCTCCGGCCAGGGCCATCATCGCGGGACGCGCGTAGTACGCGTCCGTCGTCGCAGCTTGGTAGTCACATGATCCGCCGGACGGAACTTTGAGAGCCCGCGGCCATGAGCAGATGTGCGCCTGACTGGGGTCGTCGCGTTTGCGGTACATCGCGGCTGCGCCGACGTACCGGCCTGCACTTGACGTGGGCCTGCCGCGGGGCTGGACTGGAGTTATGGGCGCTGCGGGCGAGTTCCGTTCTAGGGAGAGCAGCGATGGCAACCATGCAAAGTTTCGATCTCCTACAGCCGTACAAGATCGCCGAGGAGACATTCGTCATCCCGTGGGCCCTTGAAGCCCCGCCGGTCGGACACTTCCCGATGAATTCGATGGTGATCCGAGGAGCCGAACCGGTGCTGGTGGACACCGGGGCGCCAGCGGTCCGTTCTCAGTGGCTGGAGGCTGCATGGTCCGTGGTGGATCCGTTGGACGTGCGGTGGATCTTCCTCACGCACGACGACCGTGATCACGCCGGCAACCTCTTGGCGGTGCTCGCTGCATGTCCGAACGCGACACTGCTGACGACATGGTTTTCGATCGGGCGCATGGCCGAGGAATGGGAGACGCCGATCAACCGGTGCCGCTTCATGATCGACGGCGATACGATCGATGTGGGTGACCGAACGCTGGTTGCCAAGCGGCCGCCTTTGTACGACAACCCCACGACCCGCGCCCTCTTTGACCCGCAGAGCAATGTCCTGTGGGCGGTGGACACCTTCGCGACGAACGTGCCTGATCCCATGCCCGAAACCAGCGGGCTGTCCGCGGATGAATTTCGCGACGGCCAGTTCTTTGGCGGGCGTTTGGTCTCGCCCTGGGTCGCATTGTTGGATGGCCAGAAGTTCCGGGCGGTGGTGGACGACTTCCAGCGGCTGGATGCCGAGGTCATCGCCGGCTGCCACACGCCGGTGATTCGCGGGCCGCAGATCGCCGAGGCGTTCGATCTTCTCCGTCGACTTCCTGAGATTCCACCGTGGCCAGAGTTCACGCAGGCCGACCTGGACCAGTGGATGGCGATCGCCGAGGGGTCGGTCCCGCCGGAACAGCCACGGCCGTCGGCCACGTGACGGGGGCGCGGCCCTGACCTACAGCGAAACTGGTCTCGCGGATCTCGTGCACATCATTCAGCCCTCCGCGTTACGCCCCGCTGGAAGGCACCAAGAACGGCCCCGCCCGGCCGTGGGCGACGGCCCCCTCAACGCCCGGCGTCGCTGGGTCCGCAAGTTCCACCCCACCACCCCTACTGGAGTCGGCCCGAGGGCCGGGCCCACAGACCATCCCGCTCGGCCCCAGCCTGGGCCGGCAGCGGCAGCGACCAGGTGTAGGCCTCCGGGTCGAAGGCGTGCAGGCGCTTGACGAGCCTGGCGGTCGACCAGGGCCAGCAGAAGGTGTTGATGCCGGGGAGGCCGAAGTAGTAGCCGGTGCCGCCGGCGGCGTTGTAGACGGTGTGGCGCAGCGCCTCGTGCAGGGCCTGCTGGTGGGCTGTTTCGGCCTCGGGCTTGACATCCAGTGCGGACGCCCCGCTGGTGCGCAGGTGGTTGAGCGCGGCGGTGATGTAGCGGAGTTGGGCTTCGAGGACGGTAGGGACGGCGGTGGTGCCGGTGAGCAGATTCGGGCCGATGAGCAGGAAGAGGTTGGGGTATCCGCTGACGCTGGTGCCCAGGTAGGCACGGCGGTTGCCGGCCCAGGTCTGGGCCAGTGTGCTGTCGGTGCCGTGCAGATGGGGGGCCAGCGGGATGTCGCCGATGTGGTATCCGGTCGCGAGGACGATGATGTCGGCGCGGGTGCGGGTGCCGTCGGCGCCGATGACGTCGGAGCCCTCCACGGCGGTCACGCGGGTGGGATGCAGCCGCACGTTGGGCCGGGTGAGGGCGGCGTAGTAGGTGCCGGAGGTGATCAGGCGGCGGCCGCCGAAGCGGTAGTCCGGCGTAAGGGCCCGGCGCAGGGCGCGGTCCCGGACCGAGGTACGCAGATGGAAGCGGGCCAGGGCCTCCAAGGGCCGCAGCAGGTGGGGGTGACGCAGGGGTACGCCGATGGCTTCCTGGGTCCAGTGGTGCAGGCCGCGTAGTGCGCGACGTGCCGCGGGGTGGTGTTCGAAAAAGCGGTGGAGTCCCGGAGGGAGGGGGTAGTCGGGTTTCGGCAGTACCCACTGCGGCGTGCTCTGGAAGACGTCGACATGAGCCGCCTTCGGCTGGATCTCGGGCAGGAACTGGACGGTCGACGCGCCGGTGCCCACCACTGTCACGCGCCGTCCGGTCAGGTCGACTTCGTGGTTCCAACGCGCGGAGTGGAAGGCGGTGCCCGAGAAGCTGTCGAGGCCGGGGATGTCGGGATGGCGGGGCCGCTGCCAGGGGCCGGTGGCGACGATCACGGCGCGGGCGATGTACGTGCCCGACGTGGTCTGCAGGCTCCAGCGGTGCGCATCCGGCTGCCAGCGGACGCTCAGCACCTCGGTGTCGTAGCGGATCGCCTTGTGCGCGCCGTGCGTCACCGCCGTGGTGTCGAGGTAGTCCAGAATCTCGGACCGGTCGGCGAAGCCCCTGCTCCACGAGTGGGGCGCGAAGGAGTATTCGTAGAGCACCGACGGTACGTCGCAGCCGCACCCGGGATAGGTGTTGTCGCGCCAAGTCCCGCCGAGGCGACCGGACTTCTCCAGGACGACGATGTCCTCGAAACCGGCCCGGCGCAGCGCGATCACTGCGGCCACGCCGGAGAGGCCGGCCCCGATGACGACGACTTCCGCTTCATGACGATGGTTGTCGATGCTGTCGTCGGCCACCGGCGCCCCCTGCCTGCCTTGTGAGCGCCCCGCCACTGATGCCGAACCGCCCCTGACTGATTACTCAGAGCGACCGATCGTAGTGATGCCCGAGAGGACCTGTGACGATATGGACGGCAGGTACCCCGTAAGGGGGATCTTGCTGGGTGGGCTGAATGCCGGGCGTTTTCCTGTGTTTGGCTGCCGCCCATGACGATGAGGGACGAATTTCCCCGGTCTCGTAGTCCCCACGCCGACGTCGACGAGCCGGGGCGGCATCTGCCGTACCCCAGTGGCTGGTTCTGCCTGGCGCGGTCACGCGAACTGGCCCCCGGCAACGTCCTGACCCGCCGTTTCATGGACGAGGACATCGTCCTCTACCGCACGCGCGACGGCCGGCCCCGCGCCGTGCATCCCTACTGCCCGCACCTGGGCGCTCATCTGGGGGCGGGCGGCACCGTGGAGGGCCAGAACCTGGTATGCCCCTTCCATCGCTTCGCCTTCGCCCCCGACGGCACGTGCGTCGGCACGCCCGACGGCCCGCCTCCGCGCGCCCGCCTGCAGCACCACACCGTCATTGAGCGCAACGGCTTCCTCTTCGCCTGGCACGAGCCGGATGGCGCTCCACCCACCTGGGAAGTCCCTGGCACCGCCCAGGCCGGAGTCGTTCCGACAGCCTCCTGGAGCACGGAAGTGCACACCCACGCCCAGGAGATCATCGAGAACACCCTCGACTACCGGCATCTCCCGGTCCTGCACCACGTCTCCGTGCAGGAACTCGACCCGCCGACGCCCCAAGGCCCGCTCCTGCGCATGCGTCTGCGCCTCGGGCTGGACCGGCCTCCCGCCCTCAGACAGAAGATCCAGGCCGACCATACGTTTCTCCTGGCCGGCCTTGGACATCTCCGCGTCGAGCTCCCGCTGCCCTCGCTCGGACTCGTCAGCTACCTGTGGGTCATGCACACACCGACCGGGCCCCGAAGTACCCACATGCTGGTCGCGACGGCCTGTGCAGACATCCGCAAGCAGGACGCCACTGAAGCGTCGCTCCCACGGCGTGGCCTGCACCGGGCCTTCGCCCACGCGATGCTGCGCACCGCGGTCGGCAAGGTCCATCAGGACCTGAGGATCTGGAACACCAAACGCTATGAGCCACGACCCCGCCTCGCCGCGAGCGACGAGGCCATCGGCTTGTTCCGCCACTGGGCCCGCCAGTTCTACCCGGCGCCGGGAGAGGCGAGGGCGACCTCAACCTGAAGAGCCGGCGGTTCCGGGCGCTCATGTGGGACGGGACTGGCGCGGCGGGGTCATGGCCCAGCGGATGGTCCGGGTCAGGGCCTGTCCGGTGGGGCGTACGGCAAGGTCCTCGACGACCCGCAGCCGGGGCAGCCACAGCATGCCTCGGGCCCAGGGCGGGAGCAGCGCGACGGCGTTCGCGGCCAGCCCGCCGTAGAAGGGCCGTACCGCAAGCGGCAGGGGTGGCTGGAACAGCAGGAAGCGGGCGGCTGCCCGCGCCTCGGCTGTGGCCCTCAGCTCAGGTCGGTAGGCGGTCAGGCGCTCGGACAGCTCGCGGCGGTCGCGCGGTGGGTCGCTCACCCCCAACGCCTCGGCGACGCGGGCGGTGTCGGCGACGTAGGCGTCGTAGCCGGCCGCGTCCAGCGGGCGGGCTCCGTAGCGTTCGTGGGCGCGCAGGAAGCTGTCCGTCTCGGCGGCGTGCACCCAGCCGAGCAGGTGCGGATCGGCCGCGTGGTACGGCACGCCCTCGGCGGTCGTCCCGCGGATCCGTTCGTGGATGCCGCGGACGTGGTCGACCGCCCGCTGGGCGTCCGCGGCGGTGCCGAAGGTCGTCACGGCCAGGAAGGTGCTGGTCCGCTGCAGTCGGCCCCACGGGTCGCCGCGGTAACCGGAGTGTCCGGCCACCGCCGCCATGGCGAGCGGATGCAGGGACTGCAGCAGCAGTGCGCCGAGCCCGCCGATGAACATCGAGGCGTCACCGTGGACGGTGCGGATCGGGCGGTCCGGTCCGAACCAGCGCGGGCCGGGGGTGTGGTGGATGCGGGCACGTGTCGCCGGTCCGTCGGGGCCGGCGACGCGGCGGAACAGGGCCTGGCCCAGCTGTTCACGGACTACGGTCAGCACGGTCGGCCTCCCTTCCCTGCTGCCCAGTGTCCGCGATGCCCGCCCGAACCCGGGCAGGACGGCGCGGTTCATCGACCGGTGGGCGCTTGCCGTGCTCACGGTCCGATGCCGGCCACACGTACGGCAGGTCGTCGGGCACGCCCGGAAATGGGCAGCCACCTGGCCCGTGTTCAAATGTACGGGCGGGGGACGCGTGGGAATGGTGGGGAGGCACGGTGAGCTCGGCTGGGCACAGGGTGATACGGAGCGTCGCGTGGCTGATGATCGCCGGCGTCGCTCTCGTCATGGGGGTGGCGTCAGCCTTCGAGGTCCGCGGTGCGCTGGAGCGGGAGCGGGAATTCCGTGCCGCGCCGGCGTGTGCCACCGTCCCGGTGAAGGCGTCGGGCTGTCTGTGGGAGCAGGAATTCACCGTTCAGACGGCCGAAACGCACCGCGGAAAGAGGAACAAGTCACCAGAGGCTGAGTTGCTGCTGCCAACCGGCAAGCCGTGGGAAGTGACGTTCCCGCAGACGGATCCGGTGGTGTCGGAGATGGAGCCGGGCGACAAGGTCGTGGGCCTGATCTGGCACGGGCAGGTCGTCGAGGTCCGGGACGCCGACGGACGGCGGCAGCAGACGTCGTCCGGGCCCGTGGGCTGGCCCGAGGACCGCCTCGGCGGCGCGCTCGCCTGTATCTCGTTCGGCCTGACCGCCTTGGTCGGAGGACTGTGGCCACTCTTGGCGCGGGGCAAGCGGCGTCACGCGAAAGCAGCGACCGTGGTGCGGTGGCACGGCGTCGGCATGGGTGCCACAGCCATCCTGACGCTCTGGGCACAGGCGGCCAACGACTGGCCGATATGGGCGATCCCGGCGATCTGGGGGCCGCTCGCGCTGCTCATCCTGGCATCCACGGTGGCTTTCGCCCTCGCCGCCCTGCGCGGCGACTTGGACGACGACACCCCGTCCACCCCGCGAGTACCTCCGCCATCGACGGGCGGACCTGGCGGGACGGCAATGGGGGCAGGGAGCGGCCGGTCCTGATCCGGGACGCCGTCGGCTGTGATGCGGCGGGTGCGCGTGGCGGACACTGGGGTCAATGGGTTATGGCCCATGCGTGACGGCTGGTCAGCCGGTTTCCGCTTGTTCGGCTTGGGCCTCGGTGTGGGCGAGACGGCAGGACTCGGTGCCGGCCTGGTGATGGCGCCGTGGAACGTGAGTCGGTCGACAACGGCCGCGCAGAGGTGCTGGCCGTCGTAGGACGGTTGGGCGCCCCCGCGCCCCGGACAGTGCCCCATCATGAACGCCTTTTCATCGGCTCGGCCCACGCCGTGCACCTGTGTACATCATCGGCTCCCCCGAACCGGCACCCGGCGAGTGCGGTGACCATCCGGGTTCCCCGGCGCGGTACCGCAGCAGGTGCCCTCCCTGTCACAGCACGGGCTTCCCTCCGTCGGCGCCTCCCGGGACCGGTTCGCCGTCAGCAGGCTGAACCCCAACGGAGTGGGAACATGCAGCACGGTGTTCCTGTCGCGGACCGACGCGGTCAACCCTGCCTCCCGCAGGACCTTGACGTGTTCGCTGGCCGTCGCCGGGGTCACCCCCGCGCGCCGGGCCACCTCGCTCGTCGTGCAGCCGTCCTCCAGGGCTTGGAGCACGGCCGCCCGCCCGTGGCCGATGAGTCTGCCGAGCGTCCGGGTGCCGGCCGCCGCCTGCCGAGGCAGCCACCAGTGGTGTGTCCGGGCGACCGGATAGACCAGCACGGGCGGCAGGCGCGGGTCGGTCAGGGTGATCGGTGCCTGCCAGCAGAAGACGGAGGGCACCAGGAGCAGTCCCCTGCCCTCGAGACGCAGGTCGCGATCGAGTGGGTACTCCGCTTCCAGCAGCGGCGGACGCCAGCGAAGTGAAGGGCCCAGTGTCGACAGCAGCGCGTCGACACCGCCCCGCAGCATTTCCCGCGCGCGTACGGCCCGGTCGGCCTCGATCTGCGCCCGCACCGCGGACCAGAACGGCGTCAGGGCCGCATGGAAGTATCCGTGGAGCGCCTGCCCGAGGTTCTCCAACGCCGCGGGCTCACCGTCCGCGAGGGGACGCAGCCACGACGGCGCCGCCGTGAGCACGTTCATCTCCTCGCCCAGCCGCCGGCGAGGCGTCGACATAATCGCCCGGACACCTTCTGGCAGCCCCTGTGAGGCTTCCGCCGGATTGAGGAAATCGGGGAAGTTGCCGCGGGGCGGTGCCAGTGTTTTCACCAAGTGCAGTTGTTGAGGGGGCAGTCGCCGTAACCGGGCCCGTGCCTGCGTGCGCCAGGCCCCGAAGACGGCCCGACCCTGACGCGTCGCCAGAAGATTCGCACTGAGCACGATCTCCCACAAGGGGTCGGGAGAGGCGGCGACGCGCGTTCTGAGCAGGTCTTCGTGCGTGAAATGCACACGGAGCACGGGGAACTCTCACAATCGGTCATGCGATTGCCGAAGTATCTGCATGAAATGGTCGCTTGGATAAGCAGGTCCCGAAATATCCTTTCACGCCAACTCGCCACCGCATTCCCCCGGTCACCGCGCGCCACATGGCCTCGATGGGCGGCGTGCACGTCCATCCGACCCGTCACCAGCACCTTTCGGCGCACGCCGAATCACCTGGCAGGAGCCGTCGGTGACGGGCAGTCTGAGGGAGGTACGCGACCAAGACCTGCACCACCGGCCAAGGGGGAAGAACGACATGCACAAACGTGCTGCTATCGGAGCGGTGGTGGCCGCGGCTTTCACCGCCGTGTTGGCCACCGCGCCGAGTGCTTCGGCCGAACCCAATCCGCCCGGTTGCGCGAAGGAGTACTTCTGCGCCTACAGCGGAGAGAACCAGACCGGGCAACTCGTCATGAAAACCAAGGGAAACTGGACCGGCAACGTCGCCATCCGGTCGGTGTTCAACAACGGGGTTGCTTTTCCGGGCGCCGACCACGTCGACGTGACGTACACGTCGCCCGGGGGCGGCGGGGAAACGGCCTGCCTGCACTACAACCCCGGCCCCGGCGCCTACAAGGTGAACGCGGCTGCCGGCGTCCACATCACCAAGGTCGTATGGCGCGGCGAGTGCTGACTACGGGAGGGGTTCTCACCATGCTGACCGGAAAGCGACTCGCCACACTGGGCACCGGCACCGTCGCGGCGGCCTTCCTCGGCGTCCTCGCGGTCGCCCCGACCGCATCCGCGGAGCCGAACCCGCCCGGCTGCGCGAAGGGGAACTTCTGCGCCTACAGCGGCGCCAACCAGACCGGACGGCTCCTCCTCGCCGTCGAGGGCAACTGGTCCGGCAACCTGGCCGTCGGCTCCATCTTCAACAACGGGGTCGCCTTCCCGGGGGCGGACCACGTCGATGTGACGTCATTCCTCGGCGGCCAGCCGTCGACCGACTGCTTCCACTACAACCCCGGGCCGGGCAGGTACAAGGCCAACGCCGAGCCGGGGCTCACCATCACACGTGTCGTCTGGCGGGGCGAGTGCTGAGTCGGTGACACCGCGGTCGTACGGGCCGGCGCGGTCGTCGCGTCGGCCCGCACGGTCACAGACGACGCTCCACGTCGCGACAAGCAGACCCTCTACCTCGTCAACTCGCTTGCCCTCCCCCGCTGGTGCGGGGCAGTGGATACGGCACCATCCGTAGATTCCAGCGGCCACCCCGGCCGGTGAGCTGGAAGGCGGCCAACGGCGGAACGTCGATCCGCCAGAACGACTGCTGGGGTGCTCCCAGCGCATGCACCACCGCGGCACGCGCCACGGCCTGTTCCACCACGCTCAGCACCTGCCCCGCATCGGCCGGCAGCGCGTCCAGCCAGGCGGCGATCCGACGGCACACGTCCGCCACGGATTCGCCGCCGTGCGGGGCCGCGTCCGGATCCGACATCCATACGGCGAGCCCGGCACCGTCGCCGGCCGCGACCTCGTCGAGGGTCCGGCCCTGCCAGCTGCCCATGTCGAGGTCCCGCAGCGCGGGTTCCACGACAACGGCGTTCCACCCCAGGGCCTGTGCTGTCTGCCTGCACCGCTGCGAAGGCCCGGTGTACCTGGCGCCGGCCACCGGCAGCATTCCGGCGGCGGCCCGCGCCTCCCGCAGTGCCCGCTCGTCCAGGGGCGCGTCCGCGCCGAAGCGCACGTCGCGCTCGGTGGACGCAGCCGAGCACAGCAGCGTGAGTCGCACGGTCATGAAAGGCCCTTCCCACGAGGTCGGTTCATCGTAGGTGGCGTACGCCATGTTGGCCGAAGTTCATATTGCCCCTACCATCTGGGGCGACAAGGACGACAGCGCCACGGAAGCCGGTGCAAGCCCGGCACGGTCGCGCCACTGTGTGCCACCCGGCCAGCCAGGCGAGGGTGGTGAGTCAGACCCAACGCTGTCGTCGAGTGCTCCACACGACGCGGGACGCGATGTTCCCGAGGAGGTCTCGCCATGGCGCAGTCCACTGCTGCCCCCACTCCCACCACTCAGACCCTCACGCCGCTGCCGCTGCGGGCGATCGCCCCCTGGGCCGTCTTCTTCGGCGTTCTGATGCTGGTCCTGCTGTACTTCGTCGGCGCCGAGCAGGGCGCCACGGCCGTGGTCTCCGGTGAGGGTGTGCACGAGTGGGTGCACGACGCCCGCCACCTCCTCGGCTTCCCCTGCCACTGACGGAGCCGCTTCCATGAACTCCGTCACCGTACGCACCTTGCTGGTGCGCGGCATGCTCGCCGGCCTCGCCGCCGGCGTGGTCGCCTTCGTCTTCGCCTATCTGGTCGGGGAGGGCCCCGTCGACGCGGCCATCGCGTTCGAATCGGCCAACTCCCATGAACACGGCGGCGAGGAACTCGTCAGCCGTACCCTGCAGTCGACGGCCGGTCTGGCCACGGGCGTGCTCGTCTTCGGTGTCGCCATCGGCGGCATCGCGGCGCTCGCGTTCTGCTTCGCGCTCGGGCGGATCGGCCGGTTCGGCGCCCGGGCGACGGCCGGGCTGACCGCGCTCGCCGGGTTCCTCCTGGTCTACCTGGTCCCGATCCTCAAGTACCCGGCGAACCCGCCCGCCGTCGGCAACCCCGACACCATCAGCGAGCGGACCGTCCTGTTCGTCGGGATGATCGCGCTGAGCGTGCTGCTCGGCGCAGCGGCCATCCTGCTCGGCCGCAGGCTCGCCCCGGCGTGGGGCAACTGGAACGCCTCCATCACCGCCGGTGTCGCCTACGTCGCGGCGATCGCGGTCGCGATGGTCGTCCTGCCAACCGGGGACAACACTCCGAAGGGCTTCCCGGCGAACGACCTCTGGGAGTTCCGCGTGGCCTCGATCGGTATCCAAGCCGTGCTGTGGGCGGCGTTCGGGCTGGCGTTCGGCTTCCTGGCCGAACGCGTCCTCGAACCGCAGCCCGCCCGCGGCCGTGTTTCCACGCTGGCCGCCTGACCGTCGGAGACATTCGGCGGGGTCTGCCGGGGGCGCGCCCGGCAGACCCCGCCGTTTCTCGTCGCATCGCCTGCCGGGCACCTGCCGTTCGTGGGACGCCTCCGCCGCCCTGGCTGAACGCTGGTGATTCAGAGCACCGTCAGCCGATGCAGGTGCCTCCCAGGGGCGCCGCTTAAGCCGCCGTAGTCTGCGAGGGCTGCTCGGGCTCGTTGTCGGTCCACCGGTGGCGGCGAACGTCCACCTCGGCCGGCCTACCCCGGGATGAGCAGCGACGCCTCCTCGGCGCCCTGCCCCGGGGCCAGCTCGAGCCACCATCCCTGCGCCATGGTCATGGCCGTAACCCTGCGCAGAGCGCGTCGGCTCCGCCTCTCACGTCACAAGCGGGGCTTGTGTGTCGCGGCGAAGGCGTCGGCGTCAGTCAGGTCGAAGTCTCCGTGATCGCTGCCCAGGCCCTGTGCCACCAGCGCCGCCGCCGTGCAGCCGAGGACGGCGGAGTCGTACGGGGTGCGGCCCAGGCCCATGCCGCGCACGAAGCCGGCCGAGAACGCGTCGCCGCAGCCGGTGGTGTCCACCACGTCGATCGCGAAGGCGGGCACCTTCTCGGTGCCCTGCGGAGTTGCCAGCAGCGCGCCGTCACCGCCGCGAGTGACCGCGACCAGGCCGGCTCCGGCAGCGAGGAGCTTGTTCGCGCCCGCTACCAGGTCCTCCTCGCCGGTGAAACCGAGGACCTGGTCCTCGTTGGGCAGCATGTGGTCGACGTACGGCAGAGCAGAGGCGATCTGCTCGAAGCTTCCCAGCACGCCGGGGGCGAGCAGGTCCACCGAGGTGACCACGCCGTGCTCCTTGGCGTACGACAGGATGCGCGTGGCCGCCTCGACCCCGATCAACTCGGGGCCGCCGAGGTGGAGGTGGGTCGCTTCGGCGATCGCCTCCCAGGGCACGTCGTCGGGACCGTAGGTGATGTTGGCGCCGAGCAGGTGCAGGGACGGCCGGTCGCCGTTGGGGCGGATGGGCAGGACGCTCGCGGAGGTGGGGGTGTCCGTGCGGCGGACGAGGAAGCGGGTGTCGATGCCGGCCGCGCCCAGCAGTTGGACCAGCATGTCACCGGTGGGGTCGGAACCGATCGCCCCCGCGCTGCTCACGGACGCGCCCAGCTTGGCGAGGGTCAGTGCGGTCCCGCCGGCCGTCCCGGCGGCGGTCATCCTGATGTCCTCCACCAGCGTCGCGCCCTGGGCCTCGGGTATCGCCTCCACCGGCCGCACCAGCACGTCCAGCACATGCACGCCCATCGTGACGACCTTCATCGGTTTCCCTCCTGCGCAGGTGGTACGGGGTGGGTGGTGCCGTAGTTCCGGGCGAGCGCGGCCTCGATCACCGCGAGTTGCTGGTGTTCGTCGAGGACGCGGGGCGTTCCGAGGGCGGCCGCGTGCTGGTAGACGCCGCACGCCCACTCCAGCAGCAGCGCGTGCTCGACCGCCTTGCCCAGCGTCGGAGCGTGGGTGAGCGCGCCGTGGCTCGCCATCAGCGCGGCACTGCGGCCCTGAAGTGCGCTCAGGACGGACTCGGCGAGCTCCGGGGTGCCGAAGGTGGCGTACGGGGCTACGCGTATCGAGCCGCCCAGGGTCAGCAACTGGTAGTGGATGCAGGGCAGTTCGTCGAGCACGCAGGACAGGGCCGTCGCCATCGGGGCATGGGTGTGGACGACCGCGCCCGCGCCGTAGCGGCGATAGACGCCCAGGTGCAGATCGAGTTCCGAGGTGGGCTCGAACGTCCCGGCCACGACCTTTCCGTCGAGGTCGACCACGCTCACCTCGTCGGCCGTCAGGTCGGCGAGCACCGCGCCGGTGGCGGTGATCGCGACACGGTCGTCGACCCGCATGCTGACGTTGCCTGCCGTGCCGATGAGCAGGCCCTGCGCCCCCAGTCGACGGCACGCTTCGGCCACGGCGGCGCGTTCCTGACCCAGCACCGAGCTTGAGTCGGTCATGTACGCGACGGTAACGTAAACCTGAAACAAAGTCACGTTCATGTTCGGAGGCCGCACATGGGGGACCCGAGGGCCCCGGAGCCCGGCGGCACATGGCACGTTCCGCTACGCCGCACCCCGCAGCAGGCGCGCAGCAAAGCCCGCCTGGCCCGCGTCCTTCAGGCCGCGGAACGTGTCCTGGTCGGCGAAGGCGTGCAGGCACTGACCACGACGCGCATCGCTGCGGAGGCGAAGGTCTCGGTCGGTTCTCTGTACCAGTACCTGCCCGACCGCGACGCGATCATCGACGCCCTCGCGGCCGGCTATTTCGCCCGGCTCGAGACGGCCATGGACGATCTCGTCCGCGCCGCGGCCGACGAACAGTGGGACGACCCCGTCGGCGTGCTCATCGACGCCTACGCCGCCATCTACCGCACCGAACACGGCTTCCGGGCCCTGTGGTTCGGCAGCAGCCTCACCGAGCAGACCCGCGCCGCCGACCGCGCGCACAAACGCCGGATGGCGGAAGGCGTCCGTCTCATCCTGCTGGCCGTCGGCATCGCCCACGACGACGAGACGCTCGGCCGAGCCTGCCACGCCGCGGTCCTCGCCGCCGACGCCCTCGCCCAGGAGGCCTTCCGCCGTGACCCCGAGGGTGACCCGGGCCTTCTCGACGAAGCCAAGCTCATGCTGCGCGGGTACCTCGCCGGTATCGCCGCCCGCCATGGAGGACACAAAGCCGCGACATGACCGGCAGAAGTACGGCGGACCGGGCCTCTGCCATCCTGGCGACGTGCCGAAACCCACTCCCGTCAGCCCCGACGCTCCCACCCTCATACCCACCCCCCTCCTCACCCAGCAGTGGCTCGACCTCGCCTTCGTCCACTGGGCCGTCGAACCGGACGCCGTGGCGGGGCTGTTGCCGAAAGGGACCGTCCCGGACACGCATGACGGGGTCACCTACGTCGGGCTCGTCGCCTTCCGGATGCACCGCGTCGGCTGGCTGCGGCTGCCCGGCGTGCCGTATCTCGGGACCTTTCCCGAGACCAACGTGCGCCTGTACTCCGTGGACGCGCACGGGCGGCGTGGCGTCGTGTTCCGGTCGATGGACGCCGGACGGCTGATCCCGGTCGTGATGGGGCGCGTCGGCTTCCGGCTGCCGTATCTGTGGTCCCGGATGAGCGTCCGCGCGGTCGGCGACACCGTCACCTACACCAGTTCCCGTCGCTGGCCCGGCCCGCGCGGCGCATCCAGCCGCATCACCGTACGCACCGGTGAACGCATCGAGGAGCCCACCGGGTTGGAGCACTTCCTCACCGCCCGCTGGGGCATGCACAACGCGTTCTTCGGCGGGCCTGAGCCGCTGGCGTACCTGCCCAACCACCACCCCCGATGGCCGCTGTACCGTGCGGAGCTGATCACCTGCGAGGAGAACCTCGTCACGGCGGCCGGGCTGCCCGCCCCGAGCACCGCCCCCGTCAGCGTCCTGTACTCCCCCGGCGTCCCGGTCCGCCTCGGCCGGCCGGCCCGCCCGGCGGGCATCCCCACGCCGTGATCCTTGAGCGCGTGTCGAATTCCGCAGCTCCGCGCCGACGTATCGGATGAGGGCTGGGGCCGCGCTCCGCGGCCGGAAGAGCCACCAGCCCAAAAGGGTTTCCCGGCAGGGAAGCGATCGTCGACAGCCGCTCACCGCGATGGATGTGGACATCTCCTGCGGCGCCATCGTGGACCAGGACGCCGCGACGCGTCGCGGCCGGAACTCCTGGCGCCCGCGCGAACGCGAAGGGCCCGGACCGGGAAGACCGGTCCGGGCCCCTGGGGAACGTCTCCGCGTCAAGCGCCGTTCCGGTGCGTCGTCACCGTCATCCGGTGCGGCGCCTCGTGCGCATGAGCAGCAGGAAGCCGGCCATGAGGAGGACGGCGCCGACCGCGGCGGGCCACAACGTGCTGCCCGTCTCGGCGAGATTGCCCCCGACGGCCTGCGGCTGTGTGCCGCTTCCGGTGTCAGATCCGTCGCCGGCGGCGGAGGGCTGCGTCTGCGCCGGAGCGCCGCCCGCGTCCGCGTCGTCGTTCCCCGAGCCGCCCTGTGCGGGGGCGGTGGCGTCAGCGTCGGCCGACGGGGTTCCGTAGGACTTGGGCGCCACCGTGCTCGACACGGTGGGCTTGTCGTCCTTCGCCGGGTCGGTGGCGGGTGCCTCGTTCCCGGGCTCGTCGCTCGCGGGTGCCTCGGTGGCCGGCTCCTCGGTCGCCGACTCCTCGGTCGCGGGGTCTTCGGTGGCCGGCGGCTCCGTCTGCTCGTTCCCTCCGTTGCCGTTGCCGTTGCCGTTTCCGGGCTCCGGCTCGTCGTCCCCGGCCGGCGGAGTGCCGGGAGCGTCGGTCGGCTGCTGGGTCGGCTCGTCCTGGCCCGGGTCACCGCCCTGGTCGGCTCCCGCGCCACACTTACGGCCCTCGTTGATGCAGTCGACCATCTGCCCCATCAGGTCCTCGGCGAAGACGTTGATGAAGTCGCCGTGGTCGGTGACCGGCTTGTGCAGCTGCTCGGGGAAGGAGTCCACCGCGAACAGCGGGGTCGTACGGCCGCCGTCCTGGAGGCTCGGCGCGTCGACGTCGTACACGATCCGCTGCACGAGCTGCGGAATGGCCTTGAAGCCGTTCTGGCAGCTGCCGTCGGCGGCCGCGAACGCCACGTGGGTGCGGTGGTTGGCGCTGTCGATGTTCTGTCCGTCCCAGCAGCTCTGGAACTTGAAGGTGCGCACCACGTCGCTGCCCTGCGGGCACAGCGGGTACTTGTCCTTCAGCTGCCGGTCCTCGAAGCCGGTGCAGCTCCAGGAGGCGTTGGCGTTGGCGGTGCCGTTCACGAACGCCTTCGCGTCGCCGGTGATGATGCGCAGCAGGCGCGGCATCTCGGTGACCTTGCTGCGCGGGTTGCCCACGAACGTCAGCGTCACTTCCTTGGGCGTGACGATCTCGCCGGCGTTGCCCTCGATACCGCCGCCGGGAGAGTTCGCGTCCTGCTCCTGGTTTCCGTTCTGCAGACGTATCACGGGCCAGTAGTACGTGGACTTGTCGCCCTGGTCGACACACGTCGTCTGGGCGTTCGCCAGGTCCTCGTCGCTCGCGAAGGCGTCGTTGGCCTGGTTGCCGACGTAGTCGTGGAAGTGGTGGGCGCCGTTGGAGACGCCGGGGGCCACGATCACGTTGTCGGAGTTGAACAGGCCGTTCTCGTTGACTCCGCAGCTGGTGGCGAAGGTGCCGCGCGAGGCTTCGTTCTGGAGGGCCGGGCTCGGCACGTTCGGCTGTACGGCGGTGATGTCCGCGAAGTCCGCGGCGACGGGGCCGTTGCCGGCCTGGCCGCCGTTACCGGGCTGACCGCCGTTGCCCGGCTGCTCGTTGCCCTGGTCCGCGCCTTCCTCGCCTGCCTCGTTGCCGCCGCCCTCGTCCTGGCCGGCGTTCCCCTGGTCGCCGTCGCCGCTGTCCGCGGCGCGCAAGGTGCAGGGGGCGAGGGACTCCAGGCCTTCGGGGCGTTCTCCCTGGCGGTCGACGGCGATGGCGATCCGTTCGATCGTCGCGGTGCGCTTGTCCTTCAGCGGATTCATGATCGCGCTGTCGGCGAAGCCCGCGTCCTGCTGGATGGCCCGGGCCGACTCCTGCAACCGCTGGTAGGCCTCGGCGATCTGCTGGTCCAGGAGGGCGAGTTCCTTCGCGACATCCTCCTTCGCCCCGTCCGGCACGGCCGTCAGTCGGCTGCCGACGTCCGGGCAGTCGATGGTGCCGGCTGGGGAGGACAGCGTCCGAGCAGGTTCCGCTCCGCCGTCCTCGGTGGCCGAGGCGTAGACGTTGGCCGCAACCAGGCCGCCGCCGCCCAACATCAGCGCGACCGCTGCAAAAGTCGCGCGCCGTGCGCCCGTGGGGCGTCTTCGCGTGCTGCGTCCCAAGGAAGTACTCCTACGCCTCGTGGTCGGTCAGGGCATGAAAATCCCCCGGCCTTATACGGAGACGGGCCGCGCCGTGTTCAAACACCTCACGGATTCACAGAAATTTCTTATGCCCCGGGTCAGTTCATCAGTCCGGCGGCGAGCGTGGCTCCCAGTTCCCAGCACGCCTCGACGTCGGCTTTGCCGGGCTCGCCCGTCACTGTCACGGGTTGCGCCGCGCGTCGCCAGGCGAGGCCGGTCGTGATGGAGTCGATCGCCCGGACGGCGCCGGTCACGTCGCTGCCGCCGTGGACGTAGTAGCCGAAGGGACGGCCTTGTGTCGCGTCCAGGCAGGGGTAGTAGACCTGGTCGAAGAAGTGCTTGAGGGCTCCTGAGACGTAGCCGAGGTTCGCCGGGGTTCCCAGGAGGTAGCCGTCGGCGTCGAGTACGTCGGACGCGGTGGCCGACAGTGCCGGCCGGCGCACGACCTCGACGTTCTCGATCTCCGGCGCCGTCGCGCCGGAGATGACGGCTTCGAGCATGGCCTGGCAGTTGGGCGAGGGGGTGTGATGCACGATCAGCAAGGTAGGCACACCCCGAACCCTGCCGGTGCGCTGCCGATCGACGCAACCGCGACGGTTCAGACGGTTCAGTTGGCGGCCTGTGCCGGGTCCTGGTCCTCCGCCCCGCCTCGCGTGGCTTCCGGGGACGAGGTGACCCTGGCGACCGCCGAGGACAGCTGTTCCTGCACGGCGTCCGACAACGCGTCGCCCTTGACCGCGGTGACCAGGTCTCCGGCCAGGGAGTGCAGTTTGGTGTTGGTGTTCTGCGAGGCCGCGACCAGTACCGTCCAGGCCTCCTCGGAGCTCAGGCTGAACGAGGCCATCAGAATGCCCCGGGCCAGGTCGATGGTCGGCCGGGTCTGCATGGCCCGTCGCAGCTGGGCGACTTCGATCCGCAGGTCGTAGTCGGCCCCCTCGGACGTCTGCGTGTCATGGGCGTGCTGGGCCGGCGCGTCCTGGCTGTCCGGGCTCGGGCCGGCGAACAGCGCTTGCGTGCCGGTGAGGGTGAGCAGGCGGTCCACTGCCGCACTCGCGGGGTGGATGGCGATCGTCTTGGCCTGCTCCAGCGCTCGATGGCGCAGGGTGAGCAAGATGTTCAGGGCGGAGCAGTCGCAGAAGGTGACGCCCTCCAGATCCAGATCGACGCCGCCGACCGAGCGGTTCAGGGCTTCGCGCAGGACGCTGCGGAAGCGCTCGCTGGTATCGAGGTCGAGTTCTCCACTGACCTTCACGATGACCCGGTCACCGTCCGGGCGGACGGCGGTCACCAGCGAGCATGCCGGATCTGCCGCCGATGCGCTTGCGATGTCCGCAGGGTCGGTAATGCCCCCCGTAGGGGGGTTCGCAGAGGACGCGAGCTCTGCCATGACCGCCTCTCCCTCAGGTGCTCCCCGTCTCCGTACCAGACTGAACCCGAACAGCGGAACACGTCAACCGATACATGAAATACAGTGCGTGTTTTTGAATACGTGAACAGCCAGTCGTAGTCTTGGTACATGGATGGAGTCCCTGAGCCGCACACCGGATGGACCTTTCTGACGAACCATGCCCGCGTGCTGGCGGCCATCGCCGACAACCCGAACATCCGCATCCGGAGTATCGCCGCGCACTGCCGGCTCACGGAACGCGCCGTCCAGAAGATCATTTCCGATCTGGAGCACGAAGGCTATCTGTCGCACACCCGCGAGGGACGCACCAATACCTACCGGATCGCCCCGGCCAAGGTACTGCGTCACCCCGCCGAAGCCGGGCTGACAGTGGCCGCGTTGCTCTCCCTGCTCGCCCAGGACGAGGCCGATCGCACCTCCGCGCCCCAGCAGCTGAGGACGGCGCGCCAGCGGATGCCGGTCGACGGTGGATGAGCGGTCGCCCTGACCCGGCCGCCGGCTCGACGCCGAGGGTTCCGGCCCCGGGCTCAGCACAGTACGTGCAGTGCTCCCGGCAGGACTCTGAGCGTGACCGGGAGGGTCGCGTCGACCTCGCCGTCCGCGCCGTAGGGCACCTCACGGTCGGCCTCGATACGGACTTCCCTGCCCCGCAGGATCCGCACCTGGGGTCGGTGGACGTGGGCGCCCGTCTTGAGGTCGTTCATCAGGGCGAAGAACAGCCGACGCGGCGCCTCCTGGATCATCACCACGTCCAGCAGGCCGTCGTCGACGCGGGCGTCGGGCGCGATGAGGCGGCCTGAGCCGTAGTAGCCGGAGTTGGCGGCCACGACCGTGTAGCCGGTGAGGCGGTGTTCGCGGCCGTCGACGGTGACCCGGTAGCGCGCGGGGCGCCAGGTGGTGACGGCGCGCAGTCCGCCCGCGTAGTAGGAGGCGGCACCCCGCAGGAGCGTGGCGTTGTTGGCATGGCGGTTGGCCAGTGCGTCGACGCCCGCGTACACGCTGCCGAGGACCACGGTGCGGTCGTGGACGGCCGACTCGACTTCGATGGTGTCGACCTTACGAGGCTCGTGGTGCAGAAGCACCTGTGCGAGTGCCGCGGGGTCGGTGGGGAGGTTCAGCGCCCGGGCGAAGTCGTTGCCGCGGCCGGCCGGGACGAGGCCGAGCAGGGCACCGGTGCCGCTGAGGGCGCCGCCGATGCCGCCGGCGATTCCGTCGCCGCCGACGGCGAGCACCACCCTGCCCCGCTGTCCGGCGTCCCGGGCGAGTTCCCGGGCGTGGGGCAGGCTGCGGCTGTACTCGGTCTCCAGCCCGGCCCCGGCCTCCCGCAGCAGCCGGGCCACCTGCAGCAGGGCGGCAGCCGAGGCGGATCCGCCCGCCGTGGGGTTGACGATGGCGGTGAACTGTCGCATCGGTGAGCCTTTCGGGCCGACGGGAGGGTGCTGCCGGAGACGGGGGGCGGGTGGCTCAGCGCGTGGATGTGGGGGGCTGAGCGGGTGGGTGTGGGGGGCTGAGCAGGCGGGTGTGGGGTCAGTCGGCGGGCAGGAGGACGCCGGGGTTGAGCAGGCCCGCCGGGTCCAGTCGGCGTTTCACGGCTTGCAGCGCCTCGATACCCAGGGGTCCCGCCTCGCGGACGTACCAGTCCCGGTGGTCGGTGCCCACGCCGTGGTGGTGGGTGATGGTGCCGCCCGCGGTGAGGATCGCCTCGTTGGCGGCGTGCTTGGCCTTCTCCCAGTGCGCCACGGGGTCGTCGCCCTGTGCCGAGACGACGGTGAAGTACAGGGAGGCGCCGTTCTCGTAGACGTGGGAGATGTGGCACATGATCAGGGGCGGGGTGCCGGACTCGGTGAGCGTGGTGGTGAGGGCTTCGCGCACGCAGGCGTACAGCTCCGGGACGCGCGACCAGAAGGCCGCCGTCTCCAGTGTCTCCGCGAACGCCCCCGCGTCCAGCAGGGAGTCCCGGAGGTAGGGGGCCGAGTAGCGGCCGTGCGCCCAGCGCTGTCCCGGTTCCTCGCCGAGCGGGGTTCCGCCGCATGCGCGCAGGACGGCTGCGGCCCCCTCCCTGCGGTACGAGGCGTCCTCGTCCGTGCCTTCGTAGCCGGCGATCGCCATGCATCCCGCGGGCTGGAGGCCCGCGCCGTCGGCGCCGATGGCGTCGGGCTGGGCGAGGCCGATCAGCGTCTCGGTCTCGTCGGACAGCCGCAGCACCGTCGGGCGCGGGCCGTCCTGAGCGAGGCGGCGCAGCGCGGCGGCGCCTTCCTCGAAGGAGGGGAAGCGCCAGCCCTCGTACACGCGGGTCTGGGGGACGGGGCGGATCCGGACCGTGACGGACGTGATGACGCCGAAAGCCCCCTCCGAGCCGAGCAGGAGCTGGCGCAGGTCGGGCCCGGCTGCCGAGCGCGGCGCGCGGCCGGTGTCGATGGTGCCCTCAGGGGTGGCGAGGGTCAGGCCCAGGACCATCTCGTCGAAGCGGCCGTAGCCGGCGGATGCCTGGCCGCTGGAGCGGGTGGCGGCGAACCCGCCGATGGTGGCCCACTCGTAGGACTGGGGGAAGTGGCCCAGGGTGAAGCCGTGTTCGGCCAGCAGCGCCTCGGCCTGGGGGGCGCGGAGTCCGGGTTGCAGGGTGGCCGTGCGGGAGACCGGGTCGAGGGCGAGCAGCTGGTCCATGCGCCGCAGGTCCAGGGCGATGAAGGGGCTCCGCCGGGCGGGGGCGAGGCCGCCGACGACGGAGGTGCCGCCGCCGAACGGGACCATGGGCAGGCCGTGTTCGGCGCATGCGCGCAGTACGGCGACCACGTCGTCGTGGTCGGCGGGGAGTACGACGGCTGCGGGGATGTCGTCGACTTCGCCGTCGCGGATGCGGAGCAGGTCGGGGGTGGACTTGCCGCGGGTGTGCCGGATGCGGGTCTCGGCGTCGGTGCGGACGTGCTCCTCGCCTCCGACGGCGGCGAGCAGGGCTTGGCGCGCTGCGGGTTCGAGGCTCGGCTCGGGTACGGCGATGTCTTCCAGGGAGACCGGCCCGGCGGTGCGCGGCTTGACGCCGAGCAGGTCGCGCAGCAGCGCGGTCACCGTCTCGGGCAGCGGCGCCGCCTTGGCCGGGTCGCCCCAACCGCTCCACAACATGTCCATGGCCGTCGTCCTCACCGGTCGATTCGAGCGATGCCGTGTCCCGGACGGCCTCGCAGGCGTTACACTGTGACACATGACGCCTATTCGTCACAACCACTCGGACAGCGATGCGGTGCTCGACGCGGTGCGCGACTGCGTCCTGGCCGTCGGTGTCCGTCGCACGACGCTGACCGACGTGGCCCGCCGCGCGGGGGTCTCCCGGATGACGCTGTACCGGCGCTGGCCCGATGTGCGCACCCTGGTCGGGGACTTGATGACCCGGGAGTGGGTCGCGGTGGCCACGGGGGCCATGCCCGAGCGGCACCCCGGGGCCGACGCGCGGAGCCTGATCGTCGACGGGCTCGTGGCCGGAGTGGAGGCCTTCCGCGCCCATCCGCTGTTCCGGAAGATCGTCGACGTCGATCCGGAACTGCTCCTCCCCTACGTCCTCGACCGCCGCGGCGCGAGCCAGGAGGCCCTCATCGCGCTGCTGGCCGACGCCCTGCGCGAGGGCCACGCCAACGGGTCCGTACGCACCGGTCATGCCGAACGGCAGGCGCGGGCCATGCTGCTGATCGTCCAGTCCTTCACGCTGTCCCTGCGGACCATGACCGACGAGGACGACGCCGACCTGAGCAGCGAGGCCTTCCTGGCAGAACTGCGCAGCATCCTCGAGAGGACCCTGACGCCATGAGCCCCACCACTCCTCCCCCGGTTCCCGGATCGTCCCTGTCGGCCGCCCGGCGCTCGCGCGAACTGGCCGAGACGGTCGGCGGTCCGGTCGTGGACGTCCTGGTCGTCGGGCTGGGCGCGACCGGCGCCGGGGCCGCCCTGGACGCCGCCGCCCGAGGGCTGACGGTCGTTGCCGTCGACGCACACGACCTGGCCTTCGGCACGTCCCGCTTCAGCAGCAAGCTCATCCACGGCGGGCTGCGCTATCTCGCCTCGGGGCAGCTCGACGTGGCCCACGAGAGCGCGGTCGAACGCGGGGTGCTGATGGAGCGCACGGCACCCCATCTGGTGCGGGCCCAGCCCTTCGTCCTGCCGCTCACCGCGCTGGTCTCCCGCGGCCAGTCCGCTCTGGCCTGGGCCGGGTTCCGGGCCGGTGACACCCTGCGCCTGGCGGCCCGCACCGCCCGCGCCACCCTGCCGGCCCCGCGGCGGCTCTCCGCGGTGGAGACCCGGCACCTCGCTCCCGCCCTGCGCACCCAGGGCCTGCGCGGCGGCCTGCTGTCCTGGGACGGCCGGCTCACCGACGACGCCCGCCTGGTGACCGCGATCGCCCGCACCGCCGCCGCTCGCGGTGCGCGGATCCTCACCCGGGTCAGGGCCCTGCGACTCACGGCGTCCGGCGCCCGGATACGCGACGAACTCACCGGCGAGGAGGGCGAGATCAGGGCCCGCGTCGTGATCAACGCCTCCGGCGTCTGGGCGGGCGGCCTGGTGGACGGCATCCGGATCCGCCCCTCACGCGGCACCCATCTCGTCCTGCGCGCAGACCACCTCGGGCCCCTGCCCGCGGGGCTCCACGTCCCCGTCCCCGGGGAGACCAACCGCTTCGTCCTCGTCCTGCCCCAGGGCGACGGCCGGGTCTACGTCGGGCTCACCGACGAGCCCGTCGACGGCGACATCCCCGACGTTCCCGAGGTACCCGAGACGGACATCGGCTTCCTCCTCGACGTCCTCGGCTCCGTCCTCGACATCCCGGTCCAACGCGACGACGTCGTGGGCGCGTTCGCCGGACTGCGCCCCCTGCTCGACACCACCCCGGGCGAGCACTCCGGCGCGGCCCCTCGGACCGCCGACATCTCCCGCCGACATGCGGTCCTCACCTCGCCGGACGGCGTGATCACCGTGGTCGGCGGCAAGCTCACCACCTATCGCCGGATGGCCGAGGACGCCGTCGACGCCGCCGTCGCCACCCACCGGCTCACCGCCGGCCCCTCCCCCACCGCCTCCCTCCCGCTCGTCGGCGCCGCATCACCCGACGCGCTCGGCTCCCTGCGGGCACCGCGCCGCCTCGTCCAGCGCTACGGCACCGAGGCACCGGCCGTCCAGGCGCTCGCCGCGCACGATCCCCGGCTGGCCGAACCCGTGCTGCCGGGGCACCCCGTCACCGCCGCCGAACTGCTGTGGGCCGTACGCCACGAAGGCGCCCTGGACGAGGCCGACCTGCTCGACCGACGCACCCGCATCGGGCTGGTACCGGCCGACCGGGCGGCGGCGCTGGAGGCCGCACGGGAGGTACTGGGAGAGGCGTGGGCTCAGCAGGGGTGAGGGCTGGTGGGCGCGACGGCAGGAGGCGTGGGCTGATGGGACTGGCGGAAGGCGTGAGCTGACGGGCCTGGCGGGACGCGCCACGCGGGAGCGTGCGCTCTCCGTCAGGCTTCGCCGCGTCGCATACGCCACACGTTGTCGTCCCGGAAGCCCTTCACTCCGTCCGGTGACAGGCTCGCCCTGCGGACCACCTCCATTGTCTCCACGGTCCAGTCGTCCTTCGGCAACGCGAGTTCGTCGAGAACGCTCTGCAGCGTCGGGAACTGCGCCTCGAAGGGCGGCTCGCTCTGCCAGGACGGCCAGCCGGCGTGCATGACGATCAGCAGGGTGCCGCCCGGCGTGACCGCATCGGCGGCCTGGCGCAGGATCCGCTGCTGGTCCAGTGCGATCGGCGACTGCAGATACTGCGCGTTCACCAGGTCGAAGGAGCCCTGCGGGAACGACTCTCCCAGCACGTGACGTTCCCAGACCGTACGGTCGCTCACACCGGCCTCGGCGGCGTGCAGGGCGGCGCGCTCCAGAGCCGTGTGCGAGATGTCGACGCCGGTGACCCGCCAGCCGCGCGATGCCAGCCACACCGCGTCGGCCCCTTCTCCGCATCCGAGGTCGAGCGCGCTGCCCGGCCGGAGGCCGGAAGCCTCCTGTACCAGCAGGGAGTTGGGGCGGCCGCTCCACAACCGGCCGCCGTCGCGGTAGCGGGCCTCCCAGAACTCGGCGGCCTTCAGGGCAGAGGTCTCGGTCATGGCGTCTCCCGGGTGCGCAGGGGTCGTGGAGGGACTCGGACGGGCACGAAGGCTGCCGGGTCCACTCTGAAGAAGCCTGTGGGACGGCGCGGAGGGAGGCGAACAGTCTTGCTGGTTCGGCAAATCCATCGACGGACCGTACGCGCCGTGGAGGCGGCGAACGCCGGCAATGTCGCACGAGCACTCGCCCAGGGCTGGAGCGCCGCGGGGCACGACGTGCTCCTCGGTTCACGCAGGCCACAGGAGCGGGCGGACCTCGGTCTGCCCGTGGCGGGCCTGCGGGAGACGGCGCCCCACGCGGAGGGCTGGTCAGCGCCACTCCGGGCGCCGTCTCCGTGGAGTTGCTGTGCTCCATCGGGGCACCGGCCCTCGCACCCCAAACAGCAGCCTGGGTGAACAGATCCAGGCAGCCTTCCCGCTGACCCCCGTCGTCAAGACGCTGTGCACCATGGACTCCACCGTGATGATCGCCCCGGGCACTCTCGACGGCCCGAGCACCGTCTACCTCTCCGGCGACGACGCCGACGCCAAACGGACCACCGGCCGACTGCTCACCGGCCTCGGCTGGCCTGCGTCGTCCCAACTGGACATCGGCGACATCACCACGGCACGCGGACAGGAGCACTTCGCACTGCTCTTCCTGGGGATCTCGGGCGGTCTGGGGGCGCACACGTTCAACATCAAGGTGGTCACGCAAGTCGCCGAGTAGCGGATGAACTTCAGGCGGCCGGCGTCACACCTCCAGCCAGAAGCCCGCGCGGGTCAGCCAGAGGTCGAGGAGTGCTGTGTCGCCGTGCGTCTCGATGGTGGGCGCGGGGCGGCGGTAGAAGAAGAGGAGCAGGTCCGTGGCCGGGCCGCGTGCGGTCGCGGTGGCGTTGTCGGCCCCCGCGCGCCAGACGGGGTGCTTGCCGGTGAGGTCGACGAGCCATTGTCCGGCGTCGGTCGCGTCGAAGTGGAGCGTACGGCCGGGGCCGAGCAGCTCGGGCAGGTCCGGCCGGGGCTCGAACGCCTCGGGGAAGGTCGAGTACTCCAGCCACTCCTCCACCGCGTCGACGGCGAGGTCGCGCTCCAGCGCGAACTCCCCTCCGGCCGCCAGGGCCGCGTCGGCGCGGTGCACGGCGGTCTCGTACGTCATGCGCCGCGCCCAGAACGCCACCGGCGCGGACTGCTCGTCGGAAGGGTTCCACGCCAGTGCGTCGGGCCCGGCGGCGCGGAGGGTGGCACTGAGACTTGCGGCACCTTCGAGGAGCCACGGCACCAGGAACGACTCGTCCTCGTCGGGGTACGCGGTCGGGTCGTTCACCAGGTCGTCGGAGATCGGGGCCGTGGCCCGGGTCCGTACGACCTCCTCCGCCCAGCGGTGGTCGCCGCCCACGTGCCGCAGCAGTTGGCCGAGGTTCCAGCCCGGGCAGGAGAGCACCGGGGCGGTCATGTCCGCACCCCGCACATGGGCGGTGAGGCGCTCGGTCTGGGTGACGATCTCGTCGCAGTAGCGGTCGAAGGTCAGCGAGGTCATCGCCTCATGATGCCGCAGGGCCGGGGCCCCCTTGTCAGTGGTCTCGGATACTGTGTGCCGCCTGAGCAAGATCAGGAAGCAGGATCGGGTGGGGAGAGAGCACGATGCTTGTGGGGGCGGGACATGTACGGCGCCGACTGGCCCAGGTGGCCTTGCTGGCCGGGGTGCTGACGGGCTGTTCGGGGGCGGCTGAGGACGCCGACACGAAGGCGTCGGCGAGCGCTTCCGCCTCGGCCGACGCGGGGAGTGACAGCGATGCGGCGGTGAAGAGCGGCGGCACCATCGGCGCCGCCGGGTCGGCCTGTGAGCTGCCCGTCACGTTCGACATCGCCGAGGACTGGGAGGCGGAGGCCGTCGACGCCGGGGCGGCCGAGGAGAAGGTGGCCGACAGCGGTGACGGCTCCGCCGATTCCGAGAAGGAGGAGCTGGCCCAGGAGATCGCCGACGCGCTCCTGTACCAGGGCCCGGTCGCTGCCGCCTGTGAGGTCGACGCCAAGCCGGCGGGGAACATCGGCTTCCTCCGCGTGTGGACGGGCAAGCCGAGTGATGTCGACGCACGCTCCGTACTGGAGGCCTTCGTCGCGGCGGAGAACGGCACGAGCAAGGAGAAGTACAGCACCTTCAAGGCGGGCGACCTCGCTGGTGTCGAGGTGAAGTACCTCTACACCAGCAAGCTCCTGGAGGAGACGAAGGAGGAGTCGGCCATAGCCCTCACCACCAAGAAGGGGCCGGTCGTCATACACCTCGGCGGTCTGGACACCGACGAGCACCGGGCGATGCTGCCGGCGTACGAACTCGCCAAGCGGACCCTGCGCACCACCTGAGCAACGGGGGTGTCCGGCGCGGGCGGCAAGGGCGCCGCGCCGGACATTCAGCGGTGGGGCGGTAGGGGAACGTACCCGGAATCGGGTCAGGATGCCGTGCAGGATCCGATCGCGGGGGCCGTGCTGTTGCCGTTCTTCATGACGATGAAGCCGAAGCTCGTCGACGCCCCGGCGGCCAGGCTGCCGTTGCCGTTCGGCCGCATCGTCATGACGTTGCCGCTGCTGTCCCAGGTAGGTGTGCCGTTCCAGGTCGCCGAGACCTTCTGCGGCGATGTCACGGTGACGGTCGTGGTCCAGTTGCTGATCGCGGCACTCCCGGCGGTGATGGTGACCTTGCCGTTGAAGCGGTCGCTCCATTCCTCGGCCTTGCTGTAGGTCGCCGTGCAGGCGGCGCCGGGGGTGCCGCCGCCGGAGGAGGAGCCGCCGAGCGCGGTCAGCACCGCGTTGTACGCCGGCTTCTTGTTGTAGTTGCCGTCGAACAGCAGGGGCGTTCCGCTCGCGCGCCAGGAGTACTTGTCGGTGACGCCCCAGACGGTGATGCCGGTGCAGCGCGAGACCGCCAGGCAGGCCCGCACCACGTTGCTGTAGCTGTTGGCCTGTGCCGTGCCGGAGCCCTCGATGTCCAGCTCGGTGATCTGCACGTCGACGCCGAGGTCGGCGAAGCGCTGGAGGTTGGCCTGGTAGTCGGACGGGACCGGCGAGGCGCTGTTGAAGTGGGACTGGAAGCCGACGCAGTCGATCGGTACGCCGCGCGCCTTGAAGTCCCTGACCAGGTTGTAGACGGCATTGCTCTTCGCGTTGACGCCGTCGGTGTTGTAGTCGTTGTAGCAGAGCTTGGCGGCCGGGTCGGCGGCACGGGCGGCGCGGAACGCCTCCTCGATGAAGCCGTTGCCGAGCTTGTCCTGGAAGGGCGAGCTGCGCCGCGCACCGCTGCTGCCGTCCTGGAACGCCTCGTTGACGACGTCCCAGGGGTGGATCTTGCCCTTGTAGTGCTGCATGACCTGGGTGATGTGGTTGTTCATCGCCGATCTGAGGTCGGCGGTGCCGAGGCCGGCGACCCAGCTGGGCAGCTGGGAGTGCCAGACCAGGGTGTGTCCGCGGACCTTCATGCCCCTGCTCTGGGCGTGGTTCACGATCTGGTCGGCGGATCCGAAGGTGAAGGTGGAGCGGGTGCGCTCGGTGGCGTCCCACTTCATCTCGTTCTCCGGCGTCACCGAGTTGAACTCGGTGTTGAGCGTCGAGACATACGGGGATTCGCCCAGGTGGTTCGCCGCGACGGCGGCGCCGAAGTAACGGCCCTTCTCGGCGGCCGCGGCGCCGAGCGTACCGGCGGCCTCCGCGCTGCCCGCGAGGGCGGTGACGCCGGCTGTGGCGAGCAGGCCCGCCATGCCGAGGGCCAGGGTTGTGCGGGTGCGCGAGCGGCGGGGGCGGCGCTCGGGAGGCGGGTCGATGGACGTGCGGGTTACCATCTCGTCCCCCTCTTCCGAAAGTTTCGGACCTGTTTCCGAATTTCGCGGCAGACCCTAGGAGCACCCATCCCTGGCGTCAACAGGCGTCACAACCCCAAAGCGCGATTGACTCAAGAAGGGGCTCTTGAAGCCCCTGCCAGGTTCGAAAGTTTCGAGGAGATCTACGACTGTCCCGCCTCGCTCTCCGCTCCGGTGTAGAACGCGATCGTCGCCGCCATGGTGGCCGCCACGTCCTCCTCGTCGGCTCCCGAGGCGGCGTAGGCCTCTCCCCAGAGCTGACCCGACCGCGTCGCGTACGCCTTGCCTTCGTCCGAGACCTGCCAGGCCTCGGACTCCTCCCTGCTCATCCCGCCACCAGCGAGGTGCATGGCGAGACCCAGCAACGCCCCGTCCCAGCCGACACCCACAGCACCCGGCCCGAACCGGCCCCAGAAGTCGGGCGGCACCACGGCCACGTGCTCCAGCTCCAGCACCGTGCGCTCCTCGCCCTCCGGCGTGAGCCGCACCTCGACCTCGCTGAAGCCGGGATCGGGCCCGTACAGCCAGCTGACCCGCAGCCTCGTCGGCTCCTCGCACTGCAGGATCTCCCCGCCGGCCTGGCCCTGGAGCTGGTATCGCCCGCCCACCTTGAACTCCCCGCTCACCGGCAGGAACCAGCGGCCGATCCGCTCGGCCGACGTCACCGCGTCCCACACGTCGGCGATCTCGGCGTCGTACGTGCGCCGCAGCAGCACGGTGCGGGCCTCGCCCGCCTCGACCTGCCGTACCCCGACCTGCCGGTGCAGGCGGTTCAACTCGTCGACGATCTCACTCATCCCCGCTCACTTCCTTTCTCAGTCTGCGTTCGCGCTTGCCTCGCGCGAGTTCCGTTCCGAGGGCGTCGAGTCGCTGCTCCCAGAAACCGCGGAATCTCTCCAGCCAGGCGTCCACCTCGCGCAGCGGCGCGGCGTCGACGGCGTACAGCCGCCGCGTGCCCTGCGCCCGCACGGATGCGAAGCCGCTCTCGCGCAGCACCCGGAGGTGCTGCGAGACAGCCGGCTGGGAGATCCCGAACTCGTCCTGGATCACGGCACTGATGTCGCCCGATGCCTGCTCGCCTGCCGCGAGCAGCTCCAATATCCGGCGCCTGACCGGATCACCCAGCACATCGAAAGCGTGCACGGAGCCCACTATGCCAGCCCCTGCTTATATAAGGCAAGACTTAAATAAAGCGCCTGGTCGGGCCGGGGCCCGAGTGAGGTGTCCAGCTGTTTCGCCCGCTCGCGCGCTATGCGCGGTCGGCGAGGAAGCGGTCGAGCGCCAGCGTCAGTTCGGCCGGCTTCTCCACCGGCAGTTCGTGGCCGGCGTCCAGGATGCGGACCACCGCGTCCGGGTAGGCCTTGGCCATCCGCAGCATCTGGGCGACGGGCAGCTGGATGTCGTGATAGCCGTGGACTATGAGGGTGGGCGCGTCTATCTCGCCGACCCGGTCCAGTACGTCGAAGGCGCGCATGGCGCCGTAGAGCGTCATGACGACCTCGCGGGGAGTCTCGGCCGAGGCGCGGATGTGCGCGCGGACCTCCTCGCGCGGGTAACCGGGCGCGAAGGCGCGCTGGATGTTGGCGGCGACGAACAGCTTGAAGGGGGCGAGCGTCGAGGCGGCCATCAGCAGGGCGCGGCCCCGGCTGTAGGCCATCTTGCCGATGGAGTCCACCAGCACCATGCGCTCGACCCGCTCCGGGTGGGCGAGGGCGATGGTCTGCGCGGTCATGCCGCCCATGGAGTGGCCGATGATCACGAACCGCTCGATCTTCAGGTGATCGAGGAGGGCCAGGACGTCCTTCGCCAGGTCGGCGATCGTTGGCACCCCCGATCCGCTGCTCTCGCCGTGGCCGCGCAGGTCGAGGCGGACGACGCGGCGCTGCTCGGCGAAGTGGGCCACCTGGTGGTCCCAGCGGTGGCGGTTCGCCGTCCAGCCGTGGACGAACACCAGGGGCACGGCGTCGGCGTCGCGGGGGCCCTCGTCGTCGTAACTCAGGGTCGCGCCGTCGACTTCGAGCTGCGGCATGGGTGGCCTCCTGGTATCCAGTTTCTCGTTACGGACCGGTACGGTAGCCGGGCCCACCGCCTGTCGTCACCGGCGTTCGCCCAGGAAATCGAGGATGTGCCCGAAGACGTCGAGGGCCGCTCCCCTGCCCAGGAACGTGTCGAGATGGCCGTAGCCGGGGATCTCGGTGTACGTGACGTCCAGTTGTGGTTGGCGGCGGGCGAGGACGTCGCGGCAGAGCTTCTGGGAGTCGAGCCACAGGCCGTTCTCGCTGCCCGCGAGGAGCAGCACCGGGGTGTCGATGCGGGCCGCCGCGTCCAGGGCGTTCTGCGGGAGGGCCTGGTAGCGGTGGTCGGTGTCGTGCCAGCGGACCACGGTGCGGGCCAGTTCGATGCGGCGCAGGTGCGGCAGGATCCACAGCGGGGCGGGGCCGAGGAGTTCGGCCAGGCGGTCGTGGGTGGCGTCGGTCAGGTGCTCGTGGACGAAGAGGGAGGCGCCGGTTCCCCAGGCGGAGTTGTGCAGGATCTGGCAGGTGGGGTCCGGGCAGGTCGCCCTGCGGGAGGCCAGGGCGAACAGCGGGGTGTACTTCGACCACAGGCCGACCTTGCGCAGGTCGACGGGGATGTGGTCGATACGGGACTTGAGGAGTTCCCCGGCCAGGGTCATCCGCAGGGAGGTACGGCCCGCGAGCTTCGGGGTGAGGAAGACACCCTGGGACACCACGCCGGCCAGGCCGGGTACCAGGCCTGCCGTCATGCTCATCGAGAGGGTGAGGGAGCCTATGCAGTGGGCGACGGCGAACAGGGGGCGGTCGCCGATGCGGGTGCGCAGGTGGCGGACGGCCTCGGGGATGTCGTAGAGGGCGACGTCGTCGTAGGTGTAGCGGCGGCCCGTCTCGTTGTAGGGCAGTCGGCAGCTGCCTCTCCAGTCGAGCAGCCAGGGCTCGTAGCCCTCGTCCAGGAGGGCGTCGACCAGGTTGCGGGTCTCGGGCAGCAGGAACATGTCGGCCGAGGCCGTGTGTCCGTGCAGGAGCAGGACGGCGGGGCGGTCGCGGGCGGGGGCGCGGTCGCCTGTGTCGATGCGGGTCAGGCCGAGGCGTACGCCGTCGGTCGTGTGGAAGGGGATCTCCTCGACCGTCGCCGGGTCGAGGCGGTGGCGCAGCGGGCGCAGGGGCGTGGTGGTCCTGACCCTGCGCAGGGCCGGCCTGGTGGTCCTGGGATTCGTCGTCCGGAAGATCATCGGTGGTGCTCCGTGGGGTTCGTGGTGCGGCGCAGGTCGAGCAGGTCCGCGGCGGCCCGGGCGAAGGGGCCGAGCAGGCCGCGGCCCATCTCCAGGCCGAACCAGGCGAGCCAGGTGAGCTTGGCGGCGCGCTTCTCCTGGCTGGTCAGGCGCGGGTCGACCTTGATGCCGTCGATCTGGTCGCGTACGTAGGAGTCGGCGGGGACGACGACCTCGCCGGCCAGGCTCGCCGGTTCGCCCTCGCGGCCGAGTTCCACGGTCAGGGCGCGGGTCTGGCGCCAGAGGTCGCGGCGGGCGCGGGCGTACTTGTGGCCCTCCAGCCACCAGCGGCCGCCGTCGGTGTCCGTCAACCGCAGGTGGTAGCGCAGGAGTTGGTGGCGCAGGCCGTGCCGGTGCGGGATGCCTCCCTCGGGGCGGATCCAGATGTCGCCGCGTTCCACGGTGAGCGGCTCGGGGTGCAGGGCCGGGCAGGTGACCTCGCCTCGGACGTCGACGCGGCGGTCCGTCACCAGCTGGTGCATGCTCGCGAGGGAGAGGGTGAGGGACATCGCGCAGGGGATGTCGGGGGTGGCGGGGGCCGCAGCGGGCGTGGCCGGGGTGGCGGGGATCGGGGCGACGGTGCCTTCGGTGGTCTCGGTGAACCACAGGTAGGGCTGGTCGTCCTTGTGCGGGAGGCGGGCCAGACCGTCGTGGGCGAGGCGTTCGAAGGTCTTCAGCTGGGCTCGGGCGTCGTAGCGGGAGGCCGGGCGAAGACCGAGGGCCTCGACGAGTGCGATGGTGCGCTCGGCCGTGGCGGCCGGTCCCTTCAGGGTCGCCTCGCAGAGTTTCAGGGCGGTGGGGCTCTGCAACACGCGGGTGAGGAAGGCCAGTTCGGGGATCGGGTCGGCCTGGAGGCGGGCCAGGGCGTCGGTGCGCCACTCGTCCCAGTCCTGTACGCGGACGTGCATGCCGCCGAGGGCCATGTCGCTGACGACGTCGTCGAGGGTGTTGGGGACGCCGGTGAGGTTGTAGTCGAAGCCCCAGGCGTCGGGTTCGCAGATGACGGCGACCGCGACGCGGCTGACCCAGTCGACGGGGCCGGCGTTGAGGTAGCGGAAGGCGGGGACCGTGCGGAAGCGGCCGAAGGCCGAGATGAGGCCGCTGCTCAGGTCCTGGGGGTTGTAGGCGCCGGTCTTGGTGTGACCGCCGATGCCGCCCGGGCGCAGGGCCGTGACGACCAGGCCGTGGTCGCGGGCGCGGCGCAGGGCCACTTCGGCGGCCCACTTCGTCTGGTCGTAGCCGGCGACGAGGCGGTCGATGTGGGCGAGGGGGTCGTCCTCGCCCATGGCAGGGATGCCGACCTCGTTGAAGACGGCGATGGAGGAGATGTGGTGCAGGGGCTTGGGGCGGCCCGTCGCGGCGAGTTCGGCGAGGGTGAGGGCGCCGAGGACGTTGCTGGTGCGCAGGGACTGGTAGCCGCGCAGGAAGTCCACGGCGGCCGCCACTCCCACGATGCTGTCCACTTCGTGGGCGAGGGTGTTCCAGAGGTCGTCGGTGAGGCCCAGACGGGGGTGGCGGATGTCGCCGGGCAGCACGGTGATGCGGCGGCGGATCTCCGACGACCAGGGCAGCGCGTAGCCCTTGAGCGCCTCGCCGAGCCGGTTCACGGCCGCCTCCTCGTCGGCGGCCCGGACCAGGCAGTACACATGGGCGTCGCTGTGCCGCAGCAGGTCCAGGAGCATGTGGCTGCCGAGGAAGCCGGTCGCGCCGGTCAGCAGGATGCGGCGCGGTGGGAGGGGGTCGGGCGAGGCGGTGAAGGGCAGGCGGTCGGCGAGGGCCAGGTCGGCGAGGATCTGGGTGAGGTCGTCGCGGCGGGCTGTGGAGCCCGCCGGGGTGGTGAGGGACAGGGCGGCCGTCGGTGGAGCCTGCACCGCCCGCATCACCGCGGGGCCGGCATCCGGGTGTCGCGGCGTTTCCGGTACGGCCGCCCCGGATCCCGCGCTCTCCAGCGCGCGCCTGGCCAAGCTGATCGGCCTGGCATCGGCGAACACCTCATCCAGGTCGACCGGCACGCCCAGCTCTTCCTCCAGCGCCGCGACGAGCTCCACCGCGTTCACGGAGGTGCCGCCGGCGTCGAAGAAGTCGGCGTCGGGCGCCAGTTGTCCTGCGGGGACGTGACGGCCCGCAACGGCTGCGACAGCGCAGGCGAGGGCGTCCACGTCGCGGGGCGGGGTGCCGTGGACGGGCGAAGCCGTGCCCGGGCCGGCGCCGCGGGGTGCCGGAGGATCCGCGGCATCCGGTCGCACGGCCGGCTCGGCCGACCCGGTGACCCTGGCCAGCAGGTCGGTCACGGTCAGACCGACGCCGCCCCGCTCGATCGCCTCCGCGGTCGCCCGCTGATCGGCGGTTGCCGGCACGTTGTCCTTCACCTCACGCATGAGAGCCCTTCACGGTGTTGCCCTGCTCTTTCATCGCTGCTGCCCGGCTTCATCGCTGCTGCCCGGCGCCGTCATGGCCGCCGCCACGAACGGAACGCCCGCAGCTGCTCCGGTGTGACCACGGCCTCCAGCCGTTTGTCGTTCTGATCGCCGCCGCCCAGTGCCGACAGCAGGCGGCGGGCGGGGGCGTTGCGCGGTGTGCGTTCCGCGGTCAGGCGGACCTTGGCGCAGTCCAGTTCCTCGGCGCGGTCGGCCAGCCATTGCAGAAGGCGTTCCTCGACGCCTCGGCCGAGTGCGCGGCAGCTCATCAGCCAGGCCAGGAGGTCGAGTTGGTCGCCCTCGTGGCGCAGGGCGAGAAGGCCGATCTGGCCGTAGTCACCGAAGCGGTCGCGGGCCGCCGCCGTCCAGACCTCGCCGTGTTCGCGCCACCGGGCGACGTCGCCGCCGTCGGTGGACCGGGCGCGCAGGGTGAACTGGTTGGTACGGCGGACGAGTTGCTCGGCCCGCTGCACATCGGCATCGGACAGGGCCCGGATGTCGACCTCCAGTTCCAGCCGGTCCAGGAACTCCTCGAAACCGGCCTGTTCGCGTACGGCGTCCCGCTCCCGCTCCTCCTCGTAGAACCGCGCTCGCAGCGCGTCCTCGGCCGTCGCCGCCGCGGGGACCAGCGGCCACAACCGGCCCAGGAACTCGGGCAGTTCGGCCGCCGACGGGCAGGTCACCGACAGCACCTGCGGCAGCGCGGCGCGCATCTTGGCGATCTCGGCGGGGTTGTCGTCGAGGAACAGGAAGCTGTCCGGGCCGAGGTTGAGCGTGCGAGCCGCCTCGGCGAGGCGCGCGGGTTTCGGGTCCCAGGCGGCGGAGACCACGCTGAAGTGCTCGGCCTTCAGGGGGCTGTCCGGGCGGTCCAGTACGGCACGGACGGTGTCCTCGTCGTTGTTGCTGACCAGCACGAGCAGCGCGCCGGCCGCCCGCCACTGCAGGAGCCTGCGGGCGAGCAGGGCTCGCGGGCCGGTCAGGTCCACGGCCTCGGGGCCGATCTCCCCGGCCACCCCGCCCCACAGGGTCTCGTCACCGTCGACGGCGATCACCTTCGGCGCGGGGCGCCGTACCGCCTGGACGACCTCGGCGAGGCGGAGGGCCACGGCCGCCTGGAAGTGCGGGGTGAAGGGGAGGTGGGCCAGGCGTTCGGTCCGCTCGTCGAAGCGTTCGCCGACGCGGTGGTGGCGGGTCCAGTCGTCGGGGCCGAGCACGGCGATGCCGGGCACGTCGGCCAGTTCGGCGGCGATCTCCCGTTCCCACCGGCTGAAACGGTCCTCGCCCGGTACGGCGGGCAGGACGCCGACGATCAGCGGCTTGCGGGTGCGCTCGGCGACCGCGCGCAGTGCGGCCGGGTAGGCGGTGCGCAGTTCGGCGAGCAGCGCGTCGTCGACCGGGCCGAAGCGTTGCAGGTCCGTCGCCCGCAGCAGGGCGACGCCCACCGTCGTGGCCGGGTCGGCGAACACGCCGGAGGGGTCGCGCAGGCTCGCCAGTACGTGGTGGTACGGGGCCTCCGCGACGGTCGTCACGCTGCCGGCCGGGACGGATTCGTCGATCGCCGTCTCGCACATCTGGGGCAGGTTGCCGAGGGCGAAAGTGGCGGCGAGGGCGAGCGTGTGGGGTGGTGGCGTGGTGGCGGGCGCCGCTTCCGGGATCTCGGCTGCCGTCGGCGTCGGGCGGACCGGCCCCGTCGGGTCCTGCGCCGTGTCCGCGAGCAGGGCAAGCAGTTCCTCGCCCAGTTCGGTGGCCGTCGCCGCGTCCAGGATGTCGAGGTTGTGGTCGAGGCGAATCCGGCCGGCGTCCGGCGTCATGGTGATCATCAGGTCGAGGTCGGAGTAGCCCGTCCCGGCCGGCAGTACCTCCAGGCCGGTCAGCCCGCGTGCGGCGCGTACGTAGTTGAAGTACACCTCCACCAGCGGCGCGTTGGCCCGGTACAGGCCTTGTCGGGCCAGCACCGGCAGCACGTCGGAGAACATCGCGCCCTTGGCCAGCACCCGCTCCAGCCGCCCGTCGGTGCGGCGCAGCACCTCCTCCAGCCGCTCCCCCGCCTTCGCCTCGGCAGGGAAAGGAACCGGCACGCCGAAGAAACCCACCGCGTCGTAGGCGTCCGCGTGGATGCGGGTGTCCACGGGCACGGCGAGGACGAAGCGTTCGCGCTCGCGCTTCCTGGCCAGCAGGACGGTCAGGGTGCCGAGGCAGAAGGCGGCAGGGGTCACGGCCAGGCGGCTCGCGGCGGCCGAGATCCGGTCCATGAGCCCGTCGGGGATCGGCACGGTGACGCTGCCGGCTCGGTACGAGCGGGTCTGCGGGCGTGGTCGGCTCAGGGTCAGGTCGAGGCGTGCGCTGCCTTGGAACGCTTCGCGCCACTCGCCCGCGTCGGCCGACCCCGTGGCCTGCTCGCCGGTCTGCTGAGCCTCGATCAGCAGGTCGATGTCCCGGTTGGTGACGGTGCCGCCGAGTGCGGTGCCGGACAGCTCGGCGTCGATCTCGCCCGCCACCAGCAGCAGCGACTGCAGATCGCTGACGGCGTGGTGGGCGCCGTACACGAGGATCTGGCCGCGCTCGCCGCCGTCCAGCAGCTCGAATCGCCACAGGGGCGCGGCAGTCAGGTCGAACGGTGGCTCCAGGAGCTCGCGCAGCCGGTCGGCGGCATCGAGGGCGATGTCCTCCGCTACGACCGTCCACCGCAACAGCGCTTCCGGCAGTTCGCGGTCCACCCTCAGCTGCCGCCGACCCTCGGTGGCGGTGACGATGGCGGTGCGCAGGGCCGCATGCCGTGCGGTGAGGCGGGTGAGGATGCCGGTGAGGGTCTCGCGGGTGGTCTGCGTGGTGAGCCGTACCGCCAGGCCGACGGCGTGGGCCGCGTCCGGCATGTGGGGCTGGGCGCTGCGCAGGAGCCGTACGACGTCGCGGGTCGCGGGGTGCAGTGCGGTCTGCGGTGCCTGAGTCGCGCGCTCTGGTTCCTGCTGTGTCGTCGTCTCCCGTTCGGGAAGCGCCGTTGCCAGGGCCTGGGCGAGGCCTCGGACGTCGGCGGCCGAGAAGACGGTGGCGGCGGGGAGTTCGACGCCGAGTTCGCGGGCGAAGGCGTTGCGCAGCCGCACGAGCATGAGGGAGTCGAGGCCGAGTTCCTTCAGGGCCGTGCTCGCGGAGACCTGGACCGTGCCACCGGAGACCTCACCGACCCGGGCGCGTACGTATGCCTCCAGCCGTACGGCCCGCTCGGTGTCGGTCGTGGCCGCGAACACCTTCCTGACGAGGTCGTCGGTGCCGGGTGTGCCCGTGGGGGCGCTGATCAGGTCGGTCAGGATGGGGCGGGTGCGGGCCGCGTCGGGGTCGAGGGCCAGCATCTCCCAGTCCAGGGCCAGGGGGGCGAGCTGGCGGCGGGCCGTGGTCAGGACCCGGTCGAAGAGTTCGCCGCCGTCCTGCGCGGAGAAGGCGACCAGGCCCGAGCGGGCCGTCTCGGCCTCGCGGACGCCGGACGCGGACACCATGCCCACGCCCGACCAGGCGCCCCAGTCCAGGCTCAGCGCCCGGCGGTCCGTGCGGGAGAGGTGGTGGGCCCAGGCATCGAGGAAGGCGTTCGCCGCCGAGTACGGGCTCTGCCCGGCCGAGCCGAGCAGGCCGGCCGCCGAGGCGAACAGGACGAAGTCCTTGGCGTCCGGGGTCAGTTCGGTGAGCAGGGTGGTGCCGAGGACCTTGGGGGCGAGGACACGCAGGACGCGCTCGTCCGTCAGGTTGGCGATCGTGGCGTCGTCGAGGAGGCCGGCCGCGTGGACGACGCCGGTGATCGGGCCGAGTTCGTGCCGGACAGCGTCCAGGGCTGTGGTCAGACCGTCGCGGTCGGCGACGTCCGCGCGCGCCACGTGCACGATCACTCCGCGCGCTTCGAGATCCCCGATCCAGCCTGCCGAGTCGACGGAGGGTGTGCTGCGGCTCATCAGGGCCAGTCGACGGGCGCCCCGGCGGACCAGCCGCTCGGCGACGACACGCCCCAGGCCGCCCAGGCCACCGGTGATCAGGTACACGCCGTCGGGGGTGATGGCGCCGTGACCGCCGTCGTCCGGGCGGGTGCGGGTCAGGCGGGGTACGAGTCGTCCGGCCCCGCGCAGCGCGACGAGCCGTTCGTCGTCGGCGTGCCGCAGCTGGGTCCACAGGGCGTCGGCACCGTCCGTGGGCGGGAGATCGACGAGGGTGGTCCTCAGTTCCGGGTGCTCCTGCGCCACTGCGAGGCCGAAGCCCCAGGCGAGCGCTTGCTGAGGGTTCGTCACCTGCGTGCTGCCGCCGGTGTTACCGGTGCTACTGGTGTCGCCGGCTGCCTGGCTGCCCCGTGCGACGACGAAGAGACGGGGCGCCGGGCCAGGCGTCCGGTCGGCGAGTGTGCGCACCAGGTGGAGGGTGCTCAGGCAGCACAGCCGCGCCGCCTCCTCGGCCGTATGCGCGTCCTCGATCACGGGTGCGTCGAGCGCCGACAACTGGACTACTCGCTCGGGTGGTTCGCACGCGAAGGCCTCGTCGAAGAGACGGGCCAGGTGCCGCGGGTCGGCCGGGTCGAGGACGTAGTGGCCGGGGCCCTCCGCGGCGAACTCCTCGCCCCTACGGGCGATCACGTACGGCACCGAGCTGCCCAGCCGCTCGACGAGTTCAGCGGCCACGCCCGACTCGTCGGCCAGGATCAGCCAACGGCCCTGCACGGGCGGCTTGTCGGCCATCGGGCGGTGCTGCCAGCGGGTCTCGAACAGCGCTCCGTCCAGGGGCGAGAGCGCGGCGAGCTCGAACTCCTCGGCCGCCAGGAGCAGTCGGTCCTTGTCGTCGTACAGCCGAAGGTCCAGTGTCGCGGTGTCGCCGGACACGGACCGCAGCTCGCAGCTGACCCACACGGGGGTGGTGCGCAGTCCGGTGTGGCGGAGCCGTCCGACCCCGGCCGGAACGAACGCCCGTCCCTGGGGCGCGTTGCCGGGCAGTGCTGCCGTGTGGAAGGCGGCGTCGAGGACCGCCGGGTGGAGGAGATGACCGGCGGCGGGCTTGTCGGCCAGTCGGGCGAGGGCGGTGGAGCGGGTGCGGTGGCCCGACTCCAGGCCTCGGAAGGCGGGGCCGTAGTCGATGCCGAGGGCGGCGAGGGCGCCGTAGACGGACGGGAGGTCGACCTGTTCGGTGCACCGGGCGCGCAGTGTGGCGAGCGACTCGCTCGGGTCGGCGGCGGACTCAGTGGGTTCGGTGGGTTCAGTGGGTTCAGTGGGTTCAGTGGGTTCGGCGAGTGTGACCGCGATACGGCCGCCGACGTGCCGTTCCCAGCGTGCGCGCTGTCCGCCGCCCGCGGGCGCCGAGGCGATGGTGAAGTCCCGGAAGCCGTCGGCCGCGGGGCGCAGGACCAGTTGCAGTCGTGTCGGCCGGGACTCGTCGAGGCGCAGTGGCTGCACGAACCTGACGTCGGCGAGGCGTACGTCGCCACCGTCCTGCACGGCCGACGCGGCCTCCAGGGCCATGTCGAGGAAGGCGGCGCCGGGCAGCCACACCTCGCCGGTGACCTTGTGGTCGGTCAGATAGGCGAAGCGGCTGTCGCGCAGGTCCACCTCGCTCTGGAAGATGTGTCGGCCGGCTTCGTCGCTGGCCTCGACGTGCGTGCCGAGGAGGGGTGAGGCGCCGATTGCGGTGGCCGGGGCAGGTGCGAGCCAGTGGCGTTCGCGGGCGAAGGCGTAGGTCGGCAGGTCGACACGGCGGCCCGCCGGGAACAGCGCCGGCCAGTCGGGCGTGTGGCCGGCCGTGTACAACTCCCCCAGCCCGCGCAGCAGTACGTCCCGCCCGCCCCGCTGCCGCCGCAGCGAGCCGACGCTCACCGCGTCGATCCCGGCCTCGGCCGCCACCGCCTCGATGGAGGAGCCGAGCGAGGGGTGCGGGCTCAGCTCGACGAAGTAGCGGAAGCCGTCGTCCAGCATGCGGCGGATCGTGTCCGCGAAGCGGACGGGCTCGCTGAGGTTGGCGTACCAGTAGGCGGGGTCCAGGCGGTCGCCGGGCACGGGTTGCGCCAGCACCGTCGAGTACAGCGGGGTCCGGGTGAGCGCGCTCCGGATACTGGACACTCGGTCGAGCAGCTCGCCGCGGACCGGCGCCATCAGCGGGGTGTGCGAGGCGAACGGCGTCGACAGCGACCGGGTACTGATCCCCTGCCCGTCGAGGCTGCGCCGCAGCTCGGCCAGTGCGTCGCTGTTGCCGGACACGGCCGTGGCGTGCGGGCTGTTGACGGCGGCGACGAACAGCCGGTCGGCGTACGGCGCGAGCAGTTCCTCGACGCGCGGGCGTGGCAGGTCCAGGGACAGCATGCCGCCCTTGCCCGCGACCGGGACGGCCGCCTGGGCGCGCCCGGTGACCACCGTCACGGCGTCGTCCAGGGTCAGAGCGCCCGCGCTGTACGCGGCGGCGATCTCGCCCAGGCTGTGGCCGGTCACGGCGTCCGGGGTGATGCCGAGCGAGCGCCAGGCGGCGGTCAGGGCCGCGTTCACCGCGAACAGCGTCGGCTGCAGATATTCGGTGCGTTCCAGAGGGGAGAACTCCTCCGGTGCCCGCAGCGCGTTGAGCACCGACCAGCCGACGCACCGCTCAACCGCCTCGTCGATCCTGGTCAGCTCGTCGCGGAACGCCTCCGACTCGGTCATCAGGTCCAGGGCCATGCCGGGCCACTGACCGCCGTGTCCGGCGTAGACGAAGGCGACCTTGCCCGACTGCTCCTCCCGGAGCGGGGGCAACGGTGCCCGCCCGGTCGCCAGCTCACCGAGTACCGACCGCAGTTCCTCGCGATCCTCGGCGAGAACCGCCACGCGCCGCTCGAAGTGGCTGCGGTGGCGGGCCAGGGTGTGGGCGATGTCCGGCAGCGCGGTATCGGCGTGCTCAGCGTTGTCGTCCCCGGAAAGGTGGCGGGCCAGCGCCGCGGCCTGTCCGCGCAGACCCGCCTCGCTCCGCCCGGACAGGACGAACAGGCGCTTGCCCGGCGGGAGTTCGGCCGCCGACCCTTCGGGCCGGGAATCCAGCCGTGGGGCTTCCTCGACGATCACGTGCGCGTTCGTTCCGCTGATCCCGAAGGCACTCACGCCCGCACGCCGTACCCGCTCCGCGGACGCGGGCCACGCCACCGGCTCCCGCAGCACATGCAGCCCGCTGTCCGCCCAGTCGACGTGACGGCTGGGTGTGTCGGCGTGCAGGGTGCGCGGGAGGGCTTCGTTGTGCAGCGACTGCACGACCTTGATCAGGCCGACCACGCCCGAAGCCGCCTGTGCGTGCCCGATGTTGGACTTCAGCGAGCCCAGGTGGAGGGGGCGGCCTTCGGGGCGTGAGGTGCCGAAGACCTCCGCGAGGGCGTTCGCCTCGATCGGGTCGCCCAGGGTCGTGCCCGTGCCGTGTGCCTCGACGTGGTCGATGTCGGCGGGCCGGAGTCCGGACTGCTCCAGCGCGCGCCGGATCACCTGCTCCTGCGCGGGGCCGTTCGGCGCGGACAGGCCCTGGCTGCGGCCGTCCTGGTTGACGGCGGTGCCGCGCAGCACGGCCAGGATCCGGTCGCCGTCGCGCCGGGCGTCGCTCAGTCGTTTCAGTACGACCATGCCGGCGCCCTCGGCCCAGATGGCACCGTCGGCGGCGTCGGAGAAGGAGCGGCAGCGGCCCGTCGGGGACAGGCCGCGCAGCCGGCTGAACTCGACGAAGGTCTGCGGCGTGACCATCAGGGTGACCCCGCCGGCGAGCGCCAGATCGCACTCGCCCGCGCGCAGCGCCTGCGCCGCCAGATGCACGGCCACCAGCGACGACGAGCAGGCGGTGTCCACCGTCAGCGCGGGGCCGTTCAGCGCGAGCGTGTAGGCGAGCCGGCCCGAGGCGACGCTCAGCGCGGAGCCCGTGCCGACGTATCCGTCCAGTTGGTCGAGCCGGGTCCCGGACAAGTAGTCGCTGCCGAACATCCCGACGTACACGCCGGTGGTGCTGCCGGCCAGCTCGGCGGGCACGATTCCGGCGCGCTCCAGCGACTCCCAGGCCGTCTCCAGCAGCAGTCGCTGCTGCGGGTCCATGGCCGCCGCCTCCTTCGGGGTGATGCCGAAGAACCCCGCGTCGAAGGACTCGATGTCGTCGAGGAAGCCGCCCTCGCGGGCGTAGGACTTGCCGAGCGCGTCCGGGTCGGGGTCGTACAGCGACTCGACGTCCCACCGCCCCGCCGGGAACGGTCCGACCGCGTCCCGGCCCTCCGCGACCAGCCGCCACAGTCCCTCGGGGTCCCTCACTCCGCCGGGCAGCCGGCAGGCCATGGCGACGAGGGCCACCGGCTCGTCCGAAGGAGGTGAGGACGTGCGCGCGGGCACGGCCTGCTGGCGCGTGCGGCCTGTTGTCGCCAGGGCGCCGGCCAGCAGGTGCTCGGCGAGGCGGGTGGGCGTGGGGTGGTCGAAGAGGAGGGTGGCGGGGAGTTTGGTGCCGATGCGGGCGCTGATGCGGTTGCGCAGGTCGACCGCCGTCACCGAGTCCATGCCGAGGTCGCGCAGCGGCTGGTCGGGGCGGACGGACTCCGCCGAGCGCAGGCCGAGCGTGTGAGCGGCCTCCTCGCGGACGAGGGTGAGGACGCGTGCGGCGCGTTCGGGCTCCGGCAGCCGGGCCAGGCGGTCCGCCAGGGTGTGATGGCCGGCCCGCTCGGTGCGGGGTGCGGGGAGCAGGGAGCGCCACACTGCGCCTGCCGGTGCGGCGGCGCGCAGCCGGGGCAGGTCCAGCGCCCAGGCGACGAGGTGAGCGGCGTCGCGCCGCAGGGACAGCTCGGTCAGCTCGCGGCCCTGCTCGGGGGTGAGGGCGCGGTGCCCGAGGCGGGCCATCCGCTCCAGGTCGGCGTGCTCGGCGGCGAGCCCCTCCCCCGCCCAGGCTCCGAAGGAGACGGACGTGCCGGGCAGCCCCAAGGCCCGCCGGTGGTGGGCGAGTTGGTCGAGGAAGGCGTTGGCAGCCGCGTAGTTGGCCTGGCCGGCGTTGCCGACGACTCCCGCGGCCGAGGAGACCAGGAGGAAGAGGTCGAGCGGGTGGTCGGCGGTGAGCCGGTGCAGGTGGGCGGCACCGTCGACCTTGGGGCGCAGCACCTGCGCGAGGCGATCGGGGGTCAGCTCGGCGAGCACGCCGTCGGCGAGGACTCCGGCACAGTGGACGATGCCGCGCAGGGGCGAGTCGTCGCCGATACGGGCCAGTACGTCCGCCACCGCGGCCGCGTCCGCGACGTCACAGGCGGCGACCTCGACCTCGGCGCCCAGTGCGGTCAGCTCGGTGGTGACTTCGGCCGCGCGGGGGTCGTCGGCGCCCTGACGGGACGTCAACAGCAGGCGCGGGACACCGTTCTCGGCGAGCAGTCGGGCGAGGTGGCGGCCTACCGCGCCGAGACCACCGGTGATCAGCACGGTGCCGTCGGTGGGGATCAGGGTCGGGCGGTCGGATGGCGCGGGACGGGCTCGTATCAGGCTCGGGGCGAACAACTCGGCGCCCCGCAGCGCGAGTTCAGGCTCATCGGAGTGCGCTACGGCAGACAGCAACGAATTTACGTCACCGTCACCGTCACCGTCGCGGTCGAAGTCGAGGTCGAGCACGGTCAGGCCGAGATCGGGATGCTCGCTCCGGGCGCTGCGGGCCAGGCCCCACAACACTGACTGGGCGAGCCCGGGAACCGTGTCCCCCTCGGCGGCTGCGACCGCTCCGCGGGTCACCCAGATGGTGCACGTGGGTGCCTGATCCGGCGGAAGGGCGATCAGCGCCTGGAGTTCGGCCAGGGCCGTGGCCGCCAACTCGTGGGCTGCGGTGGCCTGTTCGGTGTCGGTCGACGGGCGAGGCCAGTATCGGACGGCGATGTCGGCGCCCTCGTCGGTGACCTGGACGCCTGCGGCGCTCAGGCCGCGCTGGGCCGCCGCGACTGCGGGGTCCGCCGGGTCGCCGTGCACAGCCCACACGGAGCCGGGTGTCCCGGCCGGCTTCTCCGGTACGGCCGTCCACGCCACCTCGTACAGGTGTCGGCCGTTCTGCGAGCCGCTGTTCAGGTCGGCGGGGTTCGCGGCCCGCAGGCGTACGCCCTCAAGGCGGCCCGCCGGGAAGCCGTCGGCGTCCCACAGGCTGACGTCCAGGGTGAGGTCCGCGCCGGAACCGCCGGTCCGGCGTACGGACGCGGTCAGGTCCGTCGCGCCGCCGGGCGGCAGGACACAGCGGGCCACCGCGACCGGCAGCAGGACCTGCCGATCGCCGATCGCGAGGGCGGCGGCCACCTGGAGGGCGGCGTCCAGGAGCGCCGGGTGCACCGGGTAGGGGTCGGCCGCGTCGCGGGCCACGGGTGGCAGGGAGAGGCGGGCCAGCACGGTTCCGTCGCCGGTCGCGGCGGCCTGTCGTACGCCTTGGAAGGCCGGGCCGTAGCCGAGGCCGAGTCCGCTCAGGCGCTCGTAGGTGTCCTCGCCCCAGGCCGGTTCGGCCGTCTCGGGCCACGTCGGAGGCTCATCGGCCGCCGGGGTGCTCGACTCGGCGGCGGACGCGGTGGCGTGCAGGGTCCAGTCCGTGGGCTCCTGGCCGCGTGGGCGGCTGTGGACCGTGATCTCGGGGACGGTCCCGATGGTCGCCACCTCTACGGACACCTCGACCGTGCCGGTGCCGGTCAGGGTGAGGGGTGCCAGGAGGAGCAGGTCGGTGACGTCGGCCGGGGTGTCCGGGCGGGCCACGGCGAGCGCGGCACGGCAGAGTTCCATCAGGGTGGTGCCCGAGACCACGGTCCGGCCGAAGACGGTGTGGTCGGGCAGCCAGTCGGCGGTGGCCGGGGACCACTCGTTGCGGAAGGTCCAGCAGGCCTCGTCCGCCGACTGGAGCTGGATGCCGAGCAACGGGTGGGCGGCACGGTCGAAGAGGCCGGGGGCGGTGGTGGAGGCGGCGGGCTCGATCCAGTGGCGCTGTGCGTCCCAGGCGTACGTCGGCAGGTCCGCGGGAGCTGACTGCGGGACCATGCGGTGCCAGTCGATCTCCCGTCCGTGGACGTGGAGTTCGGCTGCGGCACGGTCCAGGCAGGCGGGGCCGTCCTCGTCGCGCCGGAGGGATCCGATCGCGACCAGGTCCTCGTCGATGGTGTGCAGGGCGGTGAGCAGGGAGGGGTGCGGGCCGAGTTCTACGAAGTGGCGGTAGCCGTCGGCGGCCATGCGCTCGACGGTGGGCGCGAAGCGGACGGGTTCGCGCAGGTTGGTGTACCAGTAGTCGGCTTCGAGTTCCTCGGTGACGGGCTCGGCCGTGACCGTGGAGTACCAGGCGACGGACGTGGGGTAGGTGGTGACGCCGTCGAGTTCGTCGAGGATCGTGGTGCGGACCGGCTCGACCTGGGCGCTGTGGGAGGCGTAGTCGACGTCGAGGCGACGGGCGAAGACCTGCTGCCGGTCGAGTTCGGCGAGCAGGTCTTCCACCGCGTCCACGGCACCGGCGATCACGGTCGAGCGGCCGCTGTTAACGGCGGCGACACCGATCCGGTCGCCGAGGCGGGCCAGTCGGGCCTCGACCTCGGGGTGCGGCAGGGCGACGACGGCCATGGTGCCGGTACCGGACAGCTCGGTCAGGGCCTGGCTGCGCAGGGCGACCACCGCTGCCGCGTCGTTGAGGCTGAGCGCCCCGGCGACGCAGGCCGCGGCGACCTCGCCCTGGCTGTGTCCGACGACCGCGTCCGGCCGTATGCCGCGAGCGCGCCACACCGCGGCGAGCGACACCATCACGGCGAAGAGCGCCGGCTGGACGACGTCGACGCGGTCCAGGGTCGGGGCGCCCGGGTCGCCGCGCAGGACTGACGTCACGGACCAGTCGGTGAACGGGCGCAGGGCGGCGTCGCAGCGGTCGAGTTCGTCGGCGAACACCGGGTCACGGTCGAGGAGATCGCGCGCCATGCCCGCCCACTGGGCTCCTTGCCCGGGGAAGACGAACGCCAACTTGCCTGCTGGAGCGGACTGTTGGGGACCGATGATCAGGTCGATATCGGTGTCGGTGTCGGTGTCGGTGTCGGTGTCGGTGTCGGTGTCGGTGTCGGTGTCGCTGTCAGGGTGGGCGTAGGAGTGGGCATCGGGTTGGTCGGCGGCGCGGGCGGCGGGCTGGGGCTCGGTGAGTGCGCGCAGGGCGGTGAGCAGTTCGGCGCGGTCGCTCGCCCGGGCGACGGCTCGGTGCTCGAAGTGGGTGCGGTGGTGGGCCAGGGTCGCCGCCACGGCGACAAGCGGCAACCCGGGCTGCTGGTCGAGGGTTTCGAGGAGGCGGCCGGCCTGCGCACGGAGGGCGGGGAGGGCGCGGGCGGAGAGCGGGAACAGGGTCGCGCCGGGGAGGTCGCGGGGCGGCTGCGTCTGCTCGTCGGGCGCTTCCTCCAGCACCACATGGGCGTTCGTGCCGCTGATCCCGAACGCGCTCACCCCGGCACGCCGCACCCGCTCTGGGTCCCGCGGCCAGGCCTGGGCCTCGGCGAGTACACGCAGACCGCTGTGCGCCCAGTCGATGCGCTCGGTCGGCGTCTCGGCGTGCAGGGACGCCGGTATCCGTTCGTGACGGAGGGCCAGTACGGTCTTGATGACGCCGGCGATGCCCGCGGCGGCCTGGGTGTGGCCGAGGTTGGATTTGAGGGAGCCGACGCCGAGGGGGCGGTCGGCGGGACGGTCGGGTCCGAAGACGGCGGCCAGGGCGCGGCCCTCGATGGGGTCGCCCAGCGGGGTGCCGGTGCCGTGCGCCTCGATGTGGTCCAGGTCGTGCGGCTGGAGCCCGGCGGCGGCGAGGGCGGCGCGCAACACCCCTTCCTGGGCAGGGCCGTTGGGGGCGCTGAGGCCCTGGCTGCGGCCGTCCTGGTTGATCGCCGAGCCCTTGATCACGGCAAGGATCCGGTCGCCGTCGCGGCGTGCGTCCGCCAGCCGCTTCAGCAGCACCACACCGCAGCCCTCGGCCCACACCACGCCGTCGGCATCCGCCGAGAACGGACTGCACCGCCCCGACGGCGACAGCCCGCGCAGCCTGCTGAACTCGACGTGCCCGCGCGGGGTCACCAGCAGCGTCGCGCCGCCCGCAAGGGCGAGGTCGCACTCACCGCCCGCCAGCGCCCGCGCCGCAAGGTGCAGGGCGACAAGGGACGACGAGCAGGCGGTGTCGACGGTGACAGCCGGCCCCTGGAGTCCGAGGGTGTAGGCGATACGGCCGGACGCCACGCTGGCCGCCGAGCCGGTGCCGACGTGCCCGTCGAGCTGGTCCAGGGCGGCCGAGGCCAGGTATCCGCTGTCGTACAGGCCGATGTAGACGCCCGTGGAGCTGCCGTTCAGCGTGTCCGGGACGATCCCGGCCCGTTCGATCGCCTCCCAGCCGGTCTGCAGGAGCAACCGTTGCTGGGGGTCCATGGCCGCCGCCTCGCGCGGCGAGATCCCGAAGAAGCTCGCGTCGAAGCGGTCGATGCCGGAGAGGTAGCCGCCATGCAGGGAGTACGCCTTGCCGGTGGCCTCCGGGTCGGGGTCGTGCAGCCCTTGCGTGTCCCAACGGCCCGCCGGCACCTCGGTGACGGCGTCCTCGCCGGCCGCCAGCAGCCGCCACAGCGCCTCGGGGTCGTCGGCACCGCCCGGGAAGCGGCAGGCCATGGAGATGATCGCGATGTCGTCGTCGACTCGGGCGGGCCTGCCGTCCGGGGCCGGAACCGCCACCGGGGTACGAGCGGACGCGTCATCGAAGACTGTCTCGGCGAACACCGCCTCGGCGAGCGCCGCGATGGTCGGGTGGTTGAAGACCAGGGACGGGTCCAAGGATAGGCCGGTGAGCGCGGACAGCTCCGCGGCCAGTGTCACCAACTGCCGTGAGCCAAGCCCCAGTTCGGCGATCGGCCGGTCCGGGTCGACGGCCGTCGGGTCGAGCCCGGCCGCCTCGGCGACCGCCGACTCCAGCCAGGCCCGCACATCCTGTGATGTCGTGAGGGACGGCTCGGGGGACTGCTTCGGGGACTCGTGCGCAGGCATGTAGACAGGTGTCCTCATGGATTCGGGCAAGGGAGATCGCCGTACGACGGTGAACCGGGCGGTGTCAGCTCAGGGCGGGCGCGTCGATCACGGCGAGGACGCCGTCCAGGTAGGCCGCCCGGGAGGCATGGCGCTGGATCTTGCCGCTGGACGTCTTGGGGATGGTGCCGGGCCGGACCAGGACGACGTCACGCACCGCCAGACCGTGGGCGTCGCCGATCGCACTGCGCACGACGTCGATGATCTTCTCCGCCTCGCCCGCCGCGTCAGGGGCGATCTCGGCGACGATGACGGGCTGTTCGCCGAACGAGCTCACCTCCGACCCGTTGAACGAGCTCACGTCTGACCCGCTTCCCGCGTCTCCCCCGTCGACAGAAAACGCGGCGGTGCAGCCGGGCCGCAGGGCCGGGTGGGCCATCTCGGCGGTCAGCTCCAGGTCCTGCGGGTAGTGGTTGCGTCCGTCGATGACGATGAGGTCCTTGAGGCGGCCGGTGACGAACAGCTCGCCGTCGCGCAGGAATCCGAGGTCGCCGGTGCGCAGGAAGCGGCCTTCGTGGCCGGTCAGGGTGGCGCGGAAGGTCTCGCGGGTGGCGAGGGCGTTGCGCCAGTAGCCCTTGGCGACGCTCGCGCCGCGCACCCAGATCTCGCCGACCTCGCCCTCGGGCAGTTCCTCGTGCCGTTCGGGGTCGGCGATGGCGACGGTGACGTCGGGGCCGGGGCGTCCGGAGCTGACGGCCGCAGCGTCGGCCTGGCCGGCGTGCGGGCCCGTTTCGGAGGCCCGGAGCAGGGTGGGCGGGGTGGTGACCGTGCTGCCGGTGACCATCAGGGTGGCCTCGGCCAGGCCGTAGCAGGGGTAGAGGGCCTCGCGGCGGAAGCCGGCCGGGGCGAAGGTGTCGGTGAAGCGTCGCAGGGTGGCGGCGCGGACCGGTTCGGCGCCGTTGAAGGCGACCTTCCAGCTGCTGAGGTCGAGGCCGTCGAGGAGTTCGGGACCGGCGTGCTTGAGGCAGAGCTCGTAGGCGAAGTTGGGGCCGCCGCTCGTGTGCGGGCGGTAGCGGTCGATCGCGGTCAGCCAGCGTCGGGGCTGCTGGAGGAAGTGCAGCGGGGAGAAGAGGGTGGCGGTCACGCCCAGGTAGACCGTGTTGAGGACGGGGCCTATGAGACCCATGTCGTGGTACACGGGCAGCCAGCTGACGAACATCTCGTGGCCGTACTGCGCGATGACGTCCGGCGTGTGGCCCATGCGCTCGGTGATGACCCGCTCGTTGTCCAGCAGGTTTCCGTGGGTGACCATCACGCCGCGCGGGGCGGAGGTGGAGCCGGAGGTGTACTGGAGGAAGGCCACCGAGTCGGCGGTGAGGTCCGGCTCGCGCCAGGAGGCGGCCGCCTCGTCGGGGATGTCCTCGGTGACGACGAGGGTGATGTCGGCCAGGTCGGGCAGGTGCTCCACCATGCCGGACAGGGCCGTGATCACCTCGCGGCCGCCCAGGATCACCTTGGCGTCGGCGTCGGCGATGAGCCGCTTCATCCGGGTCAGGGCACGGTGGTTCTGCGCGCGGCCTTGCGGCGGGACACCCGGTACGGCGACGACACCGGCCGCGAGGCAGCCGAGATAGCCGCAGATGAACTCCGGGCCGGGCGGGTAGAGCAGCATGGCGCGACTGCCGGTCAGTCCACGCTCCTGCAGCCAGGCCGCGACGGCCCGGGCCCGTTCGGCGAGACGGCCGTACGAGATCTCCTGGATCTCGCCGTCGCAGTCACCGGTGACGAGGTAGCGGTAGGCGGTTCGGTCGGGATGGTGCGAGGCGTGCGTGGTCAGCAGATCGACCAGGGAACGAACCATGTGGCGAGTCACACCTGTCTGGATCAGTGGGCGAGGAACTGGAGTTCGAGGGGCGCGTGATGACAACGCGCAGACGCCTCGGTCGGCCCGGCCCCCTTGCCAGACCTTCCGTCTCGACGACCCGCCGAGGAGCTGTGGCGCGGTCCGCCTACCCCTCGCGCCCCCCATACGACTTGCTACCGACGAGTAGCACCTTAGCAAGCCCGTTCGGTGCGACGGGCCGAACGAAAGTAAACCCTATGTGTCCAACAGGTAGTTGAAGAAGTGACGGACCTCCACGCGTCCACCACCTCGCCCTGCGCAGACGAAAGCCCGGACACCTTCGCTCCGTCAGTGTCCGGGCCCTGCGGGAGGGCTTGGCCCTACGGGCGGGCTTGGTCAGCCGCCGTTCAGATCCACCGCCGTTCAGATCAGCCGCCGTTCAGATCAGCCGCCGTTCAGCCGCCTGCTCAGAAGCGTCTTGCCCAGTTCAGCACCCTTGCGACTGTCCGCCTGGGCCTTGCGGAACAGGTCGGCCACCTCGGCGTCCTTGCCGCGCTCCGCGTCCTCGATGTAGGTCTCCAGCCGCAGCGCGTTGCTCAGACACGCCTCCACGTACCAGATCAGGTTGTAGTCCTTGTCCTGCGTACCGGTCACACGGCCGGTTTCCACGCCGCTGGTCATTCTGGCCTCCTCCGGCGTTGCCGTTCCTGGCCTCGCCGAGTACCCGCCGCCCGAACGGGCACACACGCGACACCTCTGGAGGCGGGCATCCACCCCAACTCCCCCATGTTGTACGGCAATTCAGACAGTCGACGCAGAAGTGAGCAGAGCCCCGGCACTTTCGAAGCGAAGTGTCCGTCGACCGTGCGAGATCGGTCGATGACGGTGTGTACTGTGCTCCGAGCGCCTCGCCGCAAGGCCTCGGAACCAGCCCTGCCCACTGCCCCCGAACCGACCTCCTGGGAACCGACTCGATGATCGAAATACCGGACCTGGCGACCGGCGGCCTCGCCGTCGGCATGCTGTCCGCACTCGCCCTGGGCGGCGGGCTGCTGCGCGCACAGCGGCAACAGGCCAGGCAGCGTGCCGAGATCGACGCGTTGCGCCGCCAACTCGAAGGAGCGCTGGAGGCGTTCACGGCCGAGGTCGAGCATCTTGCGACGCAGCGCGTCCCGGCCGCCGCCCGGCAGCTGGCGCATCCCCACCTCGCCGTGCCGGGTCCGCTGCATCCGCAGACGGCGAGGGCACCACTGGGCCTCGCGCTGGAGCATGTGCTCGCCGGGCTGCACACCGAGCTGGCCGCGCAGCACACCCGGATCGACGCGGCCGCACAGGCCGGTATGCGCGGGGCGACGCGCGAGATCCAGGCGGGACTGTACCGGCTGCAGGACTCGTTGCGCGGGCTCCAACAGAAGTACGACGACCCGGAGTTGACGCAGACCCTGTTCCAGCTCGACCACGAGAACGAGCAGTCGCTGCGGCGGGCGCAGGTCGCCGCCGTGGTGTGCGGGGCCTGGGTCGGGCTGGCCCGCGAGGAGTCGCATCTGGTGGACGCGGTGACCGGCGGTCAGGCCCGGCTCGCGGGCTACCACCGGGTCCGGGTCCACAATCACCTGGCGGCGGGGACCGGGCTCGTGTCGCACGCCGTCGAGCCGGTCGCGATCATCGTCGCCGAACTCCTCGACAACGCCCTGCGGCACTCCGCACCCGACACGGATGTCGTGGTCAACCTGGAGCACGTGCATCACGGCGCCTGCGTCACGGTCGACGACGCGGGTCTGGGCATGACCCAGGACGAACGCGCCCGCGCGCAGCGGTTGGTGGCGGGTTCCGAGCCGATTCTCCTCACCGAGCTCGGCGATCCGCCGCGCATGGGGCTCGCCGCGATCGGGCAGCTGACCCGGCAGTTCGACCTGAGCGTGGATGTGTCGTCGCCGTCGCCGTACGGCGGGGTGCGGGCGGTACTGCGGGTCGACAGCCATCTGCTCAGCCGTATCGACCCCGACGAGCGACCGCCCGCGGCGAGCGCGCCGCGCTCCACCCGCCCGGCCGCCCGGGACGAGGACGCCGTCGACTCACGGGACGAGGCATCCGGCGGCTCCCCGGACAAGACGTCCGACGGCCCCTCAGGCGAGACGTCCGCCGTCTCCCGAGGTGAGGCGTCCAGCACCTCGCACGGATACGGGGCCGAGCACGACGACGACACCTCCGGCGCCGTATCCGGGCATCACGCTCCGCGGGACTCCGGTGGTCTGCCGCAGCGCCGACGCCGTACGACGCCGGCCGCCGCGGCGAGTGACGTGCCCGCGCCGCGGCCCGCGGTGCGCCGCCCGGAGCGGGCCGCCGCCGCGCTGGGTGCGCTGCAGGCCGGTACCGCCGCCGCGCGGTCCGCGGCCGACGAGAGCACCGGCGGCGCCTCCACCGCCGTACCGGAAGCCGCGCACGCGGCGCCACAGCGCGCCGAAGCCGCGGCGAACGACACCGATCAGACCGACCATGAAGGGGGAACGGCTCGATGACCAGCCGCGATGCGGGAGACACGGCGTGGGTGCTCGAACCGATCCTGCAGGTGCCGCATGTGGTGGCCGCCGTGCTGCTCACGCGGGACGGAATGGTGACCGGGTACACGGACGCGCTCACGCGGCCCTCGGCCGAGCGGGTGGCCGCGATCACCAGCACCGTGCAGGGAGCCTGCCGTACCGCGGCGGCCGCGTTCGCCGACCGGGAGCGGGCCGAGGTGCGGCAGGTCGTCATCGAGTCGGACCACGGTTACGTGCTGATCGTGCCGACGGACCACGGCACGTGCGTGGCCGCGTACGGGGACGAGGAGGTGCGTCTGGATCTGCTCGCGCACCGGGTGCACTCGCAGGTGGCCCGGCTGGGCGAGAAGGCGATGGCCGCCGCGCCCCGAGGTGCCGACGGCGGCGCTCCGGCATGACCGGCCGCCGAGGCGGCCGCCCCCTGGTTCCCGCGTATCTGTCGACCGGCGGCGTGGCCCGGCCCAGCCGGCCCCACCTGGAGCGGCTGTCGGTGCTCACCGGCGCCGGAACGCCCGCCCCCGCCGGTCTGCCCGCCGCCCAACTCGCCCTGCTGGACGCCCTGGACGACGGTTCGCTGACGGTGGTGGAGGCCGCTGCGCTGCTGCGGTTGCCGGTGTCCGCGGTGCGTGTCCTGGCGGCCGAACTCATCGACCGCGACCTGGTGCTGGCCCGTGCGCCGATCCCGCCCGCCGGACGCTTCGACCCCGACCTGCTGAAGAGAGTGGCCGATGGCCTTCGCGCCCTCAAGCACAACTAGCCGCACCACCAAGGCAGTTGGTGCGACCCCTGACGCGGACGGCAGCATCCACCTGCCCGACACCGCCCTCGACCTGGTCAAGATCCTGGTCGCCGGTCCCTTCGGCGTGGGCAAGACGACCCTGATCGACTCCGTCTCCGAGATCCGTCCCCTGCACACCGAGGAGCCGCTCAGCGAGGCGTCCGCGCAGGTGGACGATCTCGCCGGGGTGCGGGACAAGTCGACCACCACCGTCGCCGTCGACTTCGGCCGGATCAGCCTGCCGGGCGGGGTCGTGCTGTATCTGTTCGGCACGCCCGGGCAGGAGCGGTTCCGGGCGCTGTGGGACGACATCGCCTACGGCGCGCTGGGCGCCCTGGTCCTGGTCGACAGCCGTCGGATCGACGCGTCGTTCGACGTGCTGGGGCTGGTGGAGGAGTCCGGGCTGCCGTACGCCGTCGCCTTCAACGCCTTTCCGGACGCGCCGCGCCACTACACCGAGGAACAGCTGCGCGCCGCCCTGGACCTGGACGCGGACACGCCGATGTTGACGTGTGACGCGCGGGATGCGGATTCGTCCGTCGACGCGCTGCTCGCGCTGGTCCAGCACCTGATCGACCGTCACGCTCCGGAGGACCGGTGACCACCCACTCCCCCGACCGGCAGGCCTTCTCCCGCGCGGCACCCGTGCGCCTGTGGGAGGACGGCTTCGCGCTGGATCCGTACCGCTACTACGAGGCGCTGCGCGCCCAGGGCCCGCTCGGCTGGGCGGAGTTGGCGCCGGGCGTGCCGGCGTACGTCGTCACCGACCGGCGGGCGGCACTGGATCTGCTGCACGACACGGACACGTTCTCGCACGACCCGCGGCCGTGGGAGTCCACGGTCGCCGACGACTCGCCGATCCTGGGCATGATGCGCTGGCGGCCCAACACGCTGTTCGCCGACGGCGCCGCCCATGCCCGGTACCGCACCTCGCTGATCGACACCTTCGACCTCATCGAGCCGCACGACCTGCGGGCGCGGGTGCACCGGGCGGTGCGGGTGCTGGTGGGCCGGTTCGGGCCGAAGGGCGAGGCCGATCTGGTGGGCGAGTTCGCGCGGCCGCTGATGGCGCTGGTCTTCAACAACCTCTTCGGGCTGCCGGACAGCCAGAGCGAGAGGCTCGACGGGGCGCTGGGCAAGATGATGGAGGGCGGCGCCGAAGCGGCCGAGGGCGAGGCGGAGTTCGGCGGCTACGTGCTGGAGCTGATCGCGGCCAAGGCCGAGCGGCGCGGCGACGACCTGCCGAGCCGGCTGCTGGACCACCCGGCGGGGCTGACGCCCGAGGAGGTCACCTGGCAGGTGTTCCTCACGCTCGGCGCCGGGCACGAGCCGACGGCCAACCTGGTGTCGAACGCGCTGTCCCGCATCCTCGGCAACCCGCTCTACTACTCCACGCTCACCAGCGGGGCCCGCCCGGTCATGGACGCCGTGGTGGAGGTGCTGCATCACGAGACACCCCTGGCCAACTACGGCATCCACTACGCCCGCAGCCCGGTGTCCTTCCACGGCACGTGGATCAGGGCCGCGGTGCCGGTGGTCGTCTCCTACGGGGCGCTCGCGCACTTCGCGGAGCGGGAGATCACCAGCGGCCGCCACCCCAAGGACGCCTCGCACCTGTCCTGGTCGGCGGGCCCGCACGCCTGCCCGGTCCGACAGCACACGCTGCTCATCGCCACCGAGGCGATCGAACGGCTCACCCAGTGGCTTCCCGACCTGGAGCCGGCCCTGCCCCGCGAGCGCCTGACCTGGCGGCCCGGCCCCTTCCACCGCTCCCTGACCTCCCTGCCCGTCCGGTTCAGCCCTCGCTCCCCCGACCAGCCAGGAGTTCCGTCGTGACCGTGTCCGACCGCATCGACCGCATCGCCATCGACCCGTTCGGTGCCGACATCCCCGGCGAGAGCGCCCGGCTGCGCGCCCTCGGCCCGATCGTGCCCGTAGAGCTGCCTGGCGGCATCCCCGCATGGGCACCCACGGGCTACGACACCCTCAAGGAGCTCATTCTCGACCCGCAGGTCAGCAAGGACCCGCGACAGCACTGGAGGCTGTGGCCCGAGATAGCCGAACACCCCTCCTGGGGCTGGATCCTGGGCTGGGTCGGCGTGGTCAACATGCTCTCCACGTACGGCGCCGACCACACGCGACTGCGCAAGCTGGTCGCGCCGAGCTTCACACAGCGGCGTACGGAGATGATGCGGCCGCGGGTGGAGGCGATCACCACGGAGTTGCTCGACGCGCTCGACGCGCCCGTTGCGCTCGGCGAGGGCGGCGCGGTGGTCGATCTGAAGGCCGGACTCGCCCATCCCCTCCCCATGCGGATGATCTGCGAACTGTTCGGTGTGCCCGAGGAGTTGCGGGAGGACACCGCAAAGCTCATCGCGGCCATCATGGACACCTCCGACCCCAGTCCGGAGCACGCCGCGTTCGTGCAGCAGCAGATCGGTACGGTGCTGGGGGCGCTGATCGCCCACCGCAGCGAGCAGCCCGGGGACGATCTGACGACCGAGCTGATCCGGGTGCGCGACGAGGACGGCGACCGGCTCAGCAACGAGGAGTTGCTGTACACGCTGCTGCTGGTGATCGGCGCCGGTTTCGAGACGACCGTCAATCTCATCGGCAACGCGGTCGTCGCCCTGCTGACCCACCCCGAGCAGCTGGCCGCCGTACGGTCCGGCGAGATCGGCTGGGACGCGGTGATCGACGAGACGCTGCGGGTGCACCCGTCGATCGCGTCACTCCCCCTGCGGTTCGCCGTCAGCGACATCAAGGTCGGGGACGTGACCATCGCGGCCGGGGACGCGATCATCACGACGTACGCCGCGGCGGGGCTGGATCCCGTGCACTACGGGCCGGACGCGAACAGCTTCGACGCGGCGCGCGGCGCCGACGACCATCTGGCGTTCGGGATCGGGGTGCACCGGTGCGTCGGCGCCCCGCTCGCTCGCGTGGAGGCCCTGACGGCGTTGCCCGCGCTCTTCGACCGCTTCCCGGACCTGCGACTTGCCGTCGGTGAGGACGAGTTGCGCCAGGTGCCGTCGTTCATCGCGTTCGGCTGGCAGGAGATACCGGTGCGGTTGCGGGCCTGAACGGCCGGAAGCGGGGACGCGACCGGTCCCCCGTTCCGGTCGTGCCCCCGCGGCGAGTAGAACCTACGTCTACGCGTGATGATTGGGTATCGCGTCGATGCCCGCTGCTGCGCCCGTGGGACTCACCTGTGCACAGGTGAGTCCGGAAGGCCCGGTTTCGCCCCGTGCAGGGCGGGCTGATCCAGGTCGCCCACGGCGAGATGGGCCAGGACGACCTCGTACAGGTCGCTGCCGCCGGCGAGGAGTTGCCGCTCGAGGACGGGTTCCGCGCTGCGGACGTGCTCGCGGACGGTCTGGGCGTGGACGCCGAGGGTCTGCGCGGCGCGTTCGGCGTTGCCGCCTTCGGCGATCCAGGTGCGCAGGGTGCGGCGCAGGTCCCGGGTGTCCTGGTCCAGGCGTGCGAGGAGTTCCTGCGCCCAGGTGCGCATGGCGGGCCCGGACAGCAGGTCGTACAGCGAGGTGTGGGGCGCTTCCGAGGAGCCGGTGTCGGCCGGTGCGCCCGCCAGGCTCACCTGGCTGTTGAGCGCCAGGTGGACCACGGCACGGGCGGTCAGGTCGGCGAAGTCCGTGCGCAGCAGGGCTTCCACGCGTTCCATGCGGGCGCGGACGGTGTTGCGGCTGACGCCCAGGACCTTGGCGGCGTTCACGGCGGTGAACTCCAGGCCCAGCCGGGTGGTGGCGAGCAGTTCGGCGCGGGTGTGGTGCGGCAGGGTGTCGAGCGGGTTCAGCAGACGGGCCGTCCAGCCGCGCAGTGCCGCCGGGTCGGTCAGGCGCTCGGGGTGGGTGCGTTCGGCGTAGACCGCGGCCTTGTCCGGGCGGAAGTGGGCGACGGCGAGGGCGCTCACGGCCTGCCCGTACGCGGTGGCGGTGCGGGCCAGGCCCTGCCGGGCGCTGCCGCCGATGAAGGTGCCCGGACGTGGGCCGATCAGGGAACGCAGTTCCTGGGCCTCGGCCTCGCCGGGCGTCACGACGATCACGTGCTCGTCCACCGCCGGGCAGAGCACGACCAGCGCCCGTTCGCCCGTCGCGTCGATGCACTCCCCGGCCAGCCGGTACCGGTCCTGCGCGGTGCCCTCGACGACGTAGACGCAGGCGGTGTCGGTGTCGAGCAGTCCGGGCCACAGTCCCGCGGCCACCCGGCGTGCGGAGACGGTGTCCTCCACCATCAGCAACTGCAGGATCGCCAGCCGCAGATCGGACGTGGCCCGCTCGAGCCGGCGTCCGGCGGCGGTCATCTCGCCCGCCTTGAGCAGGAGTTCGATCACCTGGACGGTGTGCGTGACGATGTCGGAGGTGCGCCGGTCGAAGGGCGTCTCGCGCGACACCGCGAGGACGCCGGCCGACGACCGGTTCGGGTACGCCACCCTGACCAGGCGCAGGTGCCGGCCCTGGCCCTCCCAGGCGGCGGAGGCGATCCGGCCGGCGGTGACGGCCGCGACGAGGTGCTCGTCCAGGGTCGCCCGTGTGCCGCCGAGGAGCGTTCCGGTGTCGTCCTGCAGTGAGGCGGTGCCCTGCACGGCGTCCGCGAGCCAGGCGACGACCCGTGGGACGTCCTGCCCGGTCGGCCGCAGGTGGTCCAGCAACTCCTGCGCCCATGCCGAGGCGTCGGCGCCCCGCACCCCCGTCTGGCGGACCCCGTCCTCTCTGCCAGCCACGTCGGCCTTCACCTCGTCCTGCGCTTCCTTCACGACATACCGTTCGGGACGTTACCTCACCCGTGCTCGGCGGTACGCCGACGTGGGCGTCGGGGACGGGTTCCCAGGATCGCGGCGGCCATCCCCCACCTCACGTTGTCGCAGCCTGGGCCAACTGCGCGGCACGCTTCGAGGCCTCTTCTCCGGGTCGGCGGGTCTTGACCCACCCTGCATCGGCGCGTACAACATTCCCCAGCAGAAAACGTTTACCGCATGTGTCCTCCGCTCGGATCGAGCCGCGCACCGGCGCGGCCCTCAATGGAGAGGCCCCCAGCACGATGAGAAGTTCAGAGGACCGGGAAGAGCCCACGCCGGACAGAGTCGGCAGCCCGGTGGCACTGTCGCGCCGGGGGATGCTCAAGGGCACGGCTGTCACCGCCGGTCTGGCCGCGGCGGGGATCGGCGCCGCGCGGCCGGCCTACGCGGCGGACGACGCGGTCGTCGCGGAGGACGCGGCCGACGCGACCGACGCGACCGCGCGGATGGGCGGCAACACCATCACGATGTCGGTGGTGGACGGAGCGCTGCGGTGGTCCGCCCGGCACAATGGCAAGACGGTGATCGACACATCCGTGCTGGGCCTCGGGCTGAGCGACGGGACCGTCCTCGGCAGCGACGTGACGGTGACCCGGAACCAGCACTGGACCACCCGCACCACCTGGACGCCGGTGTACGGGCGCAACGCCACCGTCACCGACCTTTACCAGGAACAGCGCTGGAACCTGCGGGACACCGCCTCGGGGATCCGCTTCAGCGTCCAGATCCGCGCCTACAGGACCGGTGTCGCACTGCGCTACGTCCTGCTCGACAAGGGCACCGCCACCATCTCCGACGAGCTGACGACCTTCGTCTTCCCCGACGACACCACCGTCTACAGCGCCCGTGATGAGAACGCCTACCTCCCGGTGGCGCCGGGCTCCATACCGGTCACCGGGACCTCCACCACGGACAACGGCCCGCTGACCGACCTGCCGCTGACCGCCACCCTCTCCGACGGTCTCATCGCCTGCGTCTGCGAGTCCTCGCGGCTGAACTTCCCGCGTCTGATGCTCAGTTCGGTCGACGGGCAGCCGGGCGCCCTGTCCGCCTTCCTGATGGAGCACACCGCCCGCGGCACCGGCCCGGCCGAGACGACCAGCACGGTCACCACCCCGTTCGCCACGCCGTGGCGCGCGCTGGTGATCGGGTCCACCCACGCCGAACTCGTCGACAACGCCGAACTGATCCTCAACCTGGCCCCGCCCAGCGCCCTGACCGACACCTCTTGGATCAAGCCGGGCAAGGTCTTCCGCTGCGAGCTCAGCACCGCCGCGGGCCTCGCGGGCGTCGACTTCGCCGTGGCCCGGGGTCTGGAGTACATCGAGTACGACGCCGGCTGGTACGGCCCCGAGTTCAGCACCCCCGACGCGACCAAGCCGATCGCCGCCATCGACCTGCCGTCCGTCATCTCGTACGCCACGAGCAAGGGCATCGGCGTCTTCCTCTACGTCAACCGGCTCGCGCTGACCGACGCGGACTCGCTCTTCGGCCTCTACAAGAGCTGGGGCGTCTCGGGCATCAAGCTCGGCTTCATCAACGACGGCACCCAGCCGATGACCGACCAGATCACGGACTGGGCCAAGGCGGCCGCCAAGTACCAGCTGCTGATCGACATGCACGACGACGTCCGTCCGTTCGGCTACGAGCGCACGTACCCGAACTACATCAGCCTGGAAGGCGTCCGGGGCAACGAGCAGTTCCCGACCGCCACGCACAACGTGACGCTGCCCTTCGCCCGCAACATCGGCGGACCGATGGACTACACCATCTGCTACGACCAGTCACGCGACAAGACGACCAACGCCCACCAGATGGCGATGGCCGCGGTGTACTACCAGCCCCTCAACTTCCTCTTCTGGTACGACAAGCCGTCCAAGTACTCCAACCCCGCGAACTGGCCGGGACTGCCCTGGTTCAACGCCATCCCCACGACGTGGGACGAGAGCCGGACCCTGGCCGGTTCGATCGGCGAGTACGTGGCGGTCGCCCGCCGGGGCGGCGACACGTGGTACCTCGGGGCCATGACCAACGAGACGTCCCGGACCCTGTCGATCCCCCTGTCCTTCCTGGGCAGCGGAACCTACACGGCGACCGTCTACGCCGACGGCACCCCGGGCACCAGCCCGTACCGGACCCCGGTCGTGGTCAGTACTCAGACCGTCACCTCGGAGACCACGCTGAGCGTGGCCATGGCCCCGGCGGGCGGCCAGGCGGTCGTCCTGAAGCCAAGCTGACCCTCGGCGGCAGGCACAGCGCCACCGGCTCAGAGGAGAGAAAACGTTTACCAAGCTACTGGAGAGTACCTCTCTGATCGGCAGGCTCAACACGACCAAGCCGGTGCAGTAACGTCGGAGCCGTGACGGACGAGGAAAAGGGGCTGCCCACCACCCCGGGAGCAAAGAAGGCGAAGCGCAGGGGAAGGCCGACCGACAGGCCGAGCACGATCCGCGACGTCGCCGCGAAGGCCGGTGTCTCCGTAGCAACCGTTTCCCGGACACTGGCGGGCAACTACCCCGTGTCCGCGGAAACCAGGCAGCGGGTCATGGCCGCCGTCGACTCCCTCCACTACGTCGTGAACGTCCACGCCAAGGCGCTCTCCGGACGTGTCGCCGGCCCCATCGCCCTCGTCATGAACGACATCACCGGCCCCTCCCTCGCCCACGTGGCTGCGGGAGTGGAAGAGGAGGCCGGCCGCCGAGGCCGCCTCAGCCTGGTCTGCTCCACCAAGGGTGACACCAAGCGGGAGGACGACCTCGTCCAGCTCATGCGGGAACAGCACGCGGCGGCGGTCGTCCTCGTCGGCGGCACCGTGACGGACGACGCCTACCACCGCCGTATGGCGGGCTACGCCAAGGCGCTGGACTCCGCGGGATCCCGGCTGGTGCTGTGCGGCCGGCCGCCGCTGCCGGAGGGCGTGCCGGCCACGGTCGTGGACTACGACAACCGAGGCGGCGCCTTCCAGGCCACCGCGCACCTGCTGACGGCCGGCCACCGGCGCGTCCTCTTCCTCGGCGGCGCTCCCGGCTTCAGCAGCGCGGAGGAGCGCCACCTCGGGTATCAGGACGCCCTGCGCGCCCATGGCGCGCCGTACCTCGCGGAGTTGGACACCACCGGGGACTACACCCGGAAGTCGGGCTACCTGCGCACACGGGAAGCGCTGCGCACGGGAGTCGAGTTCACGGCGGTCTTCGCCGGGTCCGACGTGGTCGGACTGGGGGCCCTGGCCGCCCTGCGCGAGGCCGGTCTGCGCGTGCCGCGCGACGTCTCCCTGGTCGGCTTCGACGACGTCCCGTTCGCCGCCGACCTGACCCCGGCGCTCACCACGGTCCGTGTCCCGTACGAGGAGCTGGGCCGCACCGCCGTACGGCTCGCCCTGGACCGAGAGGTGGGTTTCGCCTCCGACAACCACGTCGTGTTGAGCACGCAGCTCGTGATCCGCGATTCGGTGCGTACAGCAGGCTGAGAGCGGCGGTCGTGGGGGGCACGACGAGACCGGTGCCTCGTGCTCTCGGACACGCTCCCCGAAGCCCGACTGCCCCGGCCTGCGCGGCTGCCGGGCATCGAGGGCATAGGCTCGGCGAATGGCGAAGTACTTCGACGTGCACCCCGACAACCCCCAGCCGCGCACCATCACCCAGGTCGCCGACAGCGTCCGCTCCGGTGCGCTCATCGCGTATCCGACGGACTCCTGTTATGCGCTGGGCTGCCGACTGGGCAGCCGTGACGGCATCGACCGGATCCGGACCATTCGCCGACTGGACGACCGGCACCATTTCACCCTCGTCTGCCAGGACTTCGCGCAGCTCGGCCAGTTCGTGCTGGTCGACAAGGACGTCTTCCGCGCGATCAAGGCATCGACGCCCGGCAGCTACACCTTCATCCTGCCCGCGACGAAGGAGGTGCCGCGCATGCTCCAGCATCCGAAGAAGAAGACGGTCGGCGTGCGCATCCCCGCCCACGTCGTCACCCAGGCGCTGCTCGCCGAACTCGGGGAGCCGCTGCTGTCCAGCACGCTGCTGCTGCCCGACGAGGACGAGCCGATGACCCAGGGCTGGGAGATCAAGGACCGGCTGGACCATGTGCTGGACGCGGTGGTCGACTCCGGGGACTGTGGCACCGAGCCGACGACCGTGATCGACTTCTCGGGCGGCGAGGCCGAGATCGTGCGGAAGGGAGCGGGCGACACGTCCCGGTTCGAGTGAGATGGGCCGGGCGGGGGGTGGTCGCGGCGCCCTGAGGCTTGCGTGCCACGATGACCTCGACCCGGCCCCTCCCACGGGCCGGCCCTCGCCTACGCCCCCACGCAGAGAGGCACGTCCCAGCCATGACCGCCGTACAGGGAACCACCGTCGACATCCCCACCGAAGACGGCACCGTCGACGCCTATCTGGCCCATCCCGCTGACGGGGAACCCCGTCCGGCGGTCCTGCTCTACATGGACGCCTTCGGTCTGCGGCCCCGGCTCAGGGAGATGGCCGACCGCCTCGCCGAGGCCGGGTACACGGTGCTGGTGCCCAACGTGTTCTACCGTCACGGGCGCGCGCCGGTGGTCGAGTTGCCGGAGTTCATCGATCCCGGGGCCCGGCCGGAGATCTTCGCGACCATCATGCCGATCATGCAGGAGCTGACGCCCGAACGCGCGATGCGGGACGCCGGCGCCTATCTGCGCTGGCTGGCCGACTGCCCCGTGGCGGCCGACTGCCCGGTGGCGCTGACCGGCTACTGCATGGGCGCGCGACTGTCCCTGCTCACGGCCGGCACCTTCCCGGACCGGGTTGCCGCGGCGGCCGGATTCCACGGCGGACGGCTGGCGACCCAGACGCCGGACAGCCCGCACCTGGTGGCCGGGCACATCACCGCCGAGCTGTACTTCGGCCATGCGGACCAGGACCCGTCCCTGCCGGTCGAGCAGATCGAGCGCCTCGAGACCGCGCTCACCGAGGCGGGGGTCCGCCACCGCTGCGAGGTCTACCCGGGTGCGGGGCACGGGTTCACGCAGGCCGACACCTCCGCGTACAACGCTGAGGCGGACGAACGGCACTGGGCGGCGCTGCTCGATCTGCTGAAGCGGACGTTCTGAGCCGCTCCACCACTCAAGTGGCGGCCCTCCAGAGGCAGTCTCCAACGTGCCTCGTCCGTGCCATCGCGTCGCCCGCCCGGGCTCAGGCTGCGGCATCCCCGCAAGGCCCGGACACGAAGGCCAGGATGTGAGGGACTGCCTCGCGGAGGCTGACGAAGTGGCGATGCACGCCATCCACCGCGAGCGCGGCGTTCACGCCCCACACCGTCATCCCCGCGCGCAGCCCGGACTGCACACCGGAGGGGGCGTCCTCGATGACCAGGCAGTCTCCCGGCTCGGCAGCCAGTTGCGCAGCGGCCTTCGCATAGGGCACGGGTGAGGGCTTGCCCTCCTCGACTGCGGCCGCGTCCACGATCACGTCCGGCACCGGCAGGCCCGTCCGCAGGAAGCGGCCGCGCACCCGGTGCTCGTAGTTCGACGTCACGAGCGCCCAGGACCCCGGTGGCAGGCCGTGCAGCAGCTCCGAGGCGCCGTCGAAAGCCGCATAGACGCCGGACCGGACGTCGTCGTCCTCCAGCTCGTGCAGCGTGGCCAGGCACTCGTGCGGATCGTGGTCCGCAGCGACTTGGGCGAACGTCTCCATCGGCCGCGTCCGCAGAGCCACCTGGTAGACCTCCTCCGCATCCAGCCCGTACCGCTCCGCCCAGGCCGCCCAGACCCGGCGCTGGTTGCTCACCGCGTCGATCAACGTGCCGTCGACATCGAACAGTACATATTTCATGCGGCCCGGCCGCCCCCGTTCACTGGTCATGCGTTGATCATGCCAGCAGCGGACAGGCGCTGGTGAGCGTGGTGGCGCCGAGGTGGCGGCTTGCTGCAACAAGGTGCCTTCGGGGGGCGGTGCGCAGCATGGGCGCCGTGGCGTCGTCGGCCCGCCACCGGCAACCTGCTGGACTGAGGGTCGCGCGTCCGATCGCAGAACGAGAGCAGCTGGGAGATCCGAGATGGCGACGAAGGCGAACCTGCCCGACGTGGTGTCCCGCGAGGAGTGGCTTGCCGCGCGCAAGGAGCTGTTGGCCAGGGAGAAGGAGCTGACCCGGGCACGCGACCAGGTCAACGCCGAGCGGCGGCGGCTGCCGATGGTCCGCGTCGACAAGCCGTACGCCTTCGAAGGCCCCGACGGGCAGGTGAGCCTGCTCGACCGCGGCCGACCAGATCCCGGCCACGCTGCGGCAGTTGCACGTACGCAACACGACGCTGGTCGCCGTGACACGGGCGCCGTACGCGAAGCTCGCCGCGTTCCGCGAGCGGATGGGGTGGGCCTTCCCCTGGTACTCCTCGGCCGGCACTGACTTCAACTACGACTTCCACGCCACCGTCGACGACCGGGTCGCGCCGGTCCAGGTCAACCACTGCAGCGAGGCCGAGCTCGCCGAGGCGGGGCGGCCGTGGTCGCAGAGCATGCGGGGCGACTATCCGGGCGTCAGCGCGTTCCTGCGTGTCGGGGACGAGGTCTTCCACACCTACTCGGCGTTCGGCCGTGGCATCGAAGAGTTCCACTACGGCATCCCCTACCTCGACCTCACCGCACTCGGCCGCCAGGAGCCGTGGGAGGAGCCGAAGGGACGCGCGACCCCACTGGGCCTGCAGGTCGGCGGCCCCGCGCTGCGCCTCCCCGACGAATACGGCGTCTGACGATGCGGCGGCAAGCGTCCTCTGGGGCGCCGCCGTCCCTGCGGTGCCACCACTGCGCGCTCAGCTGACGGGAGCGCCGAACCACTTGGGCAGCCGGCTGATCAGGTCCTGCTGGTCTTCCCCGACCCACGCCACGTGGCCGTCCGGCCGCAGGAGTACCGCGGGCAGGTCCAGTTCCTCGCTGACGTCGACGACGTGGTCGACCCGGTCCGCCCAGCCCGCCACCGAGAGCCGGCCGGTCTGGTCGAGCAGCAGTCCGCGGCCGCCGTGCATCAGCTCGTAGAGGCGGCCGCGCTTCAGCGTGATGTCCCGCAAGCGCCGGCCGAGCAGTTCATGGCCGTCGCCGAAGTCGTAGCGGACCCCGATCGCGGTGATCTTCTCGATCAGGTACCGGTTCACGTCCTCGAAGTCCATCAGCTGCGCCAGCAGCCGGCGCAGTGCCTGCGGCCCCGGCTCGGTGGACAGCAGCTCCATCTGGGCGCGGGTGTTGTCCAGGACGTCGGCGGCCACCGGGTGCCGTTCGGTGTGGTAGCTGTCCAGCAGTCCCTCCGGTGCCCAGCCGCCCACCTCGGCGGCCAGTTTCCAGCCGAGGTTGAACGCGTCCTGGATGCCGATGTTGAGCCCCTGTCCGCCGGTCGGCGGGTGGATGTGCGCCGCGTCGCCGGCCAGCAGCACCCGGCCGACCCGGTAGCGCTCGGCCTGCCGGGTGGCGTCGCCGAAGCGGGAGAGCCAGCGCGGGGAGTGCACGCCGAAGTCGGTGCCGGCGACCGCCCGGAGCTGTTTCCTGAACTCCGCGAGGGTCGGCGCGACCGAGCGGTCCTCGCTCACCCCCTCGGCGGGCACGACGACGCGGTACACCCCGTCTCCCATAGGTCCGAGGCCGAACCGCTTCTGGGTCTTGCGGACTTCGGCCACCACGGCGGACACGGTCTCCGGCGGCACGTCCACCTCCATCGCGCCCAGCAGCGTCTCGACCCTGGTGGGTTCACCGGGGAAGCCGACGCCGAGCAGCTTGCGCACCGTGCTGCGGCCGCCGTCGCAGCCGACGAGACAGCGCGAGCGCAGCCGCGTGCCGTCGGCCAGTTCGGCGGTCACCCCGTCCTCGTCCTGGCTCAGCCCGACCAGCTCGCAGCCGCGCCGGACCTCGGCGCCGAGCTCGACGGCGCGCTCGGCCAGCAGGCGATCGGTGGTGGTCTGCGGGATGCCGAGGACGTAGCCGTGCGCGGTGTCCATCCGGTCGGGCCAGGGCATGTCGATGGCGGCGAAGAAGCCGCCGACCTTGAACTGCTTGCCGTGCGCGAGGAACCGCTCCAGCAGCCCGCGCTGGTCCATCACCTCGATGCTGCGCACGTGCAGGCCGAGCGCGCGGACGAACGAGGCCGGTTCCGCCTCCTTCTCCAGCACGAGCACGCGCACGCCGTGCAGCCTCAGCTCACCGGCCAGCATCAAGCCGGTCGGGCCACCGCCGACCACGATCACGTCGATCCCGTCGTTCCCGTCTATCCCGTCTATCCCGTCGATCAAGAGAACCCCCATTCGACGATGTTTCCGCAGGTCCCGGCTTCGAGCGACGATTCTGCGGCACGACCCGGGCCTTGCCGCAAGCCCCCCGGTGCGCTGTACCTTGAGAGTGGCAAGGAGTGCATAACCTCCTTGCCTTTGCTTTTGCCGGCCTCGCTCACCCACCCTCAGGTGGCATGCTCACGCCCTCGCCGGTACCGGCCGCCGTACCAGATAGACGGCCGCGGTCGAGACGAGGACGGCCATGCAGGCGATGAACACCAGGCCCGCACCCTCCAGACCGATCGGGCCCGTCAGCACCCCCACGCCGATGACCGGCACCGAGATGCCCGCGTAGGCCACCACGAACAGCGTCGAGATCACCGCCGCGCGCCGGTCCGCCGGAGATGCCTCGGCCACCGCGGCCAGCGCCCCACGAAACGCCAGCCCCTGCCCGCCCCCGCCGACGAGCGCGCTCGCCACCACCAGCGCCATGAGGTCCCACCGCAGCGCTCCCGCGAGCAGCGCGAGCCCGGCGAGGAGGCCGGCGCAGCCCAGCGGCAGCGATCGCCCCACCCCGACTCTGCCGACGGCGAGTTGCCCGGCGGTCGAGGCGAAGAAGGCCAGCGCCACGACCAGCCCGCTCACGGCGTGGTTGTCCACGTCGAGGGACTCCGCGAGGAACGCCGGGCTGACCGACGTGAACACCCCGAACAGCGCGAACCCCACGAACGAGGCGATCGCCGCGGGCCCGAACACCGCACGCACCTGCGCGGGCAGTCCGGGGCGCTGCGGCCGTACGGTGCTCAGTGGCGACCGCTCCCGTACCGTCTCCGGAAGTCGCAGCAGGACGGCGGCCGAGCCGGACACCAGTGCGAGGTGCACGACGAACGGCAGGTACAGCGGCCAGGAGGCGTACTGGGCGAGCACCCCGGCGAGCAACGGACCGCAGCCCAGTCCGCCCATGTTGGCCGCCGTGGCCACGAACGTGGCCCTCGATGCGCCGCCGTGTGGAGCCAACTCCATCACGTAAGCCGTGGCGGCCCCGGTGAACAGGCCTGCGGACAGACCCGACAGCAGCCGCCCCGCGTAGAGCCAGCCCAGCCCGGTGGCGCACAGGAAGCAGACGGCACTCGCGGCCGCGAACCCCAGGCCGCAGAGCAGGACCGCACGTCGTCCCACCGCGTCCGAGGCGTTGCCCACCAGCAGCAGCACGCCGATGACCCCGAAGGCGTACACGGCGTACACGACGGTCACCGTCAGCTCGGAGAACCCGAACTTCTCCTGGTAGAGGGGGTAGAGGGGGGTCGGCAGTGTGGTGCCGGCCATGCACACGGCGAACACCGCCCCGCTGAGCCAACACTCGCGCCACCCTCGGCGATCGCCGTCCATGCCGCCGACGGTAACCCCGCGCCCCGCCCCCGCCCGGCCCGGCACGCCACCAGTACGGACTCTCGTACGGCCCCCGGGCGTGCTCGGTTCCGGGCGGTGATCGACGGCTCCTCGACGGCGCCGGGACGGTTACTGGTGTGCCGGTGATCTGGCCAGGTGTGCGGCTACGGCCATCACGGCGACGGAGGCCAGGACGATTCCCGCACCGACGTACAGCGGCGCCGTGTAGCCGAGGCCCGCGGTGATGGCCACGCCCCCGAGCCAGGCGCCGAGGGCGTTGCCGAGGTTGGACGCGGACACGTTGGCGCTGGCGGCCAGCGCCGCCCCGTGGGCGTAATCGGTGACGCGAGTGATCATGCCGGGCACGCCGGCGAAGCCGAAGAGTCCCATCAGGAACACGAGGATCACCGACGCGACGGCGCTGTCGGCCAGCAGACCGAACACGGCCAGGGTGATGGTGAGTCCGAGCAGGGCGAGGACCAGGGCGCGGTCACGGTCGCGGTCGGCTGCTCGCCCGCCGATCAGGTTCCCGACGACCAGGCCGACGCCGTACACCATCAGCAACCAGGAGACGTCCGCCGGCGAGAATCCGCCGACCTCGGTGAACGTGTAGGCGAGGTAGCTGAACGCACCGAACATGCCGCCGTAGCTCAACGCGGTGGCCGTCAGCGTCAGCCAGACCTGCCAGGACCGGAACGCACGGAACTGGGCCCGCAGGCCACTGGGCGGTGCGGGGCGTGAGCTGCTCGTCGCCGCTGTCGGCGGCGGTGTTTGGCCGGCCCGGCCGGGGACGAGGGCGGCGATTGCGGCCAGCGCCAGTACGCCGATCGCGGTGACCGTCCAGAAGGCCGCCCTCCAGCCCCAGCGCTCACCCACCCACGCGCCGAACGGCACGCCCAGCACGTTCGCGACCGTCAGGCCGGCGAACATGACGGCCACCGCGCGGGACTTCTTCTCCGGCGCGACCAGACTGCGAGCGACCAGCGAGCCGATGCCGAAGAACGAGCCGTGGCACAACGCCGCGACGATCCGGCCGAGCAGCATCACCGGATAGCTCGGTGCGACGGCGGACAGCAGGTTGCCGATGACGAACAGCGCCACCAGGCCGACCAGGACGGGCTTGCGGGGCAGTCGTGCCGTCGCCGCGGTCAGCGCGATCGCGCCGATCGCGACACTCAGCGCGTACCCGGAGATCAGCCGGCCCGCTGCCGCCTCGGACACCGCGAAACTCGACGCCACCTGCGGCAGCAGCCCGGCGATCAGGAACTCGGTCAGCCCGATGCCGAACCCGCCCAGTGCCAGCGCGATCAGTCCGATGGGGGTGCGTCGCCGTTCGGTTGTACGCCCGGGTAAGGGGGACTTGGTCTCCCCGACCTTGAATTCACTCATCGCCCCACCCTCGCCTCCGGCGGCGCATCCGCCCATGGACAAAGATCGACGAAGCTTGGACGAACGGCGTGTTCCTGGGTTCTGGTCGCCCGTCAGGGTGGGTCAGTCACGCACGTGATCGGGCCTTGCCCCGAACCCCTGGCGCAGGCACTCGGCGAGACGGGCGGCGATCGCGCCGTCCGGGTCGAGGCGAGGGTTGAAGATGGTGACGTCGAGCCCTACGGCTCCCGGGTCACTCAGCGCCGTATGCAGTACGCCCTCCAGTTCCTCCCAGGTCAGCCCGCCCGGTTGGCGGTAGTCGACGGCCGGCATGATCGCGTCGTCCAGGACGTCGACGTCGAGATGCACCCAGAACCCGACGCCAGTGCTGGTGCTGGTGCTGGTGCTGTCGGTGAGTCGGTGGATCGCCTGGCGCGCTGCCGTCGTGGCGCCGGTCGCGCGCACGGCGTCGAGGTCGATCGCGTGCAGGCGGGGTGGCAGCGGCTGCATCCCGGCCTCGGCCGACTCGGCGGCGTCGCGGAAGCCGAAGACGACGACGTCCTCGTCCCGCAGCAGTGGTCCGCGACCTTCGAGGTCGGTGAGCAGCCGAGGGCCGCGGCCCGTGGCCAGGGCGAGTTCCATCGAGGCCGCCTCACCCGTCGGCTCCGCCGAGGGCTGGTAGAAGTCGGTGTGGCCGTCGAGGAACAGCAGTCCGTGGCGTCCACGGCGGCGCAGGGCGAGGAGGTTGCCGAGCAGGATGCTGCAGTCTCCGCCGAGGACGACGGGAAAACGCCCGGCGTCGAGGACGCCGCCGACGGCGTCGGCCAGCCGGATGGAGTACTCCGCGATGCCGTGGGGGTTGAGGATCCCGGTGTCGGCGTCCCTCGTCGGGTCGTACGCCGATGGTTCGACCCGGCCCACCCGTACCGCATCGAGCCCGACCGGCAGACCGGCGTCGAGCAGAGCCTCCGGCAGCTCCTGAACGCCGGACGGCCGCAGCCCCAGGACGGACGGTGCCTCGATGATCGCCAGTTCCCGCATGTCCCGTCCTTCGGCTCCTGGACCACTCCTCACATCCACCATCTGTGCCACATCCCGAGACCCGGCACCACTTGGGGCTCGGCTCCATGGCAGCAGCAATCGTTCCCTGGCTCCTGGCTCTCGCCTGGCCGGATCTCGCCCCTATGTGACCGAAGTCGACTCACGGTGATGCAGAGTTCAACGGCTACCGGCGGTAAAGGCTTGCTTTGCGCTCCCTTGACCCGTACACCTTGCTTCTCACAACGAGCCATGACTCTGGGGGGAGTTGGCGCATGCAAGGCACGGTTGACGGGTTCCGCTACGGAGCGGTGACCCCGGTGGCGGCCTATCTGATGGCCTGCCTGGGAGGGGCGTTGGGACTTCGGTGCATTGTCCGGTCCCTGCTCAACGAACAGTCGTGGAAACCGGGTTGGCTGGCGCTCGGCGCCGCGTCGATCGGCTGCGGCATCTGGACGATGCACTTCATCGCCATGATCGGCTTCGATGTCGAGGAGACCCGGATCCGTTACGACACGGGCCTGACGGTCCTCAGCCTCACCGTGGCGATCGTCGTCGTCGGCATCGGCGTGTTCATCGTGGGCTATCTGGGCGCGGGCAGGGGGGCGCTGACCGGTGCGGGCGTCATCACCGGGCTCGGCGTGGCCGCCATGCACTACTTAGGCATGGCCGCGCTGCGCCTCGACGGCAGCATTCAGTACGACGCGTTCGCCGTGGGGCTCTCCGTTCTGATCGCGATCGTCGCCGCGACCGCCGCACTGTGGGCGGCCGTCACCATCCAGGGTTTCCTGACCAGTCTCGGGGCCAGCCTGATCATGGGTGTGGCCGTCTCCGGGATGCACTACACGGGTATGGCCGCCGTCAGTGTCCATCTGCACGACACGACCAGTGAGTCGTGGGCCGGTGACTCGCCCACCTCGCTGCTGCTGCCGATGCTCCTGGGGCCGATCATCTTCCTCCTGCTGGCCGGAGTGGTGGTGATGTTCGACCCGCTCCTGGTCCTCGGCGACGGCGACGGCCGGCGGGACCGGTCCGGCACGGCCCGGCGGATCGGTGCGAGCAGCGCCGCCGAGCAACAGCCCGGCGCCGACGCCGCGTTCGCTCCCGATCCCGCTTCCTCTGCCCCTGCCGCTGCCGCTGCCGCTGCCGACGGCCCGCAACCCCGCCTGAGCCGGGAGTTTTACGCCCACAAGTGGTGACTCGGAGGGCGGTGGGAGGTGCGGCGACACGCGGGCGCCTCCTCCCCCTGCTCGGCGTCCTCTAGATCATTGTTACGGTGCACCGGTGTCTGACTCCTCACGCGATACCGCCGAAGGCGCCGGCTGGGGCGCCGCCGAACTCGGTGAGTACAAGCGGCTGATGCCGCACAAGGTCGAGAAAATCTCCTGGCTCAACCCCAAGACGCTGTGGGCCGCCCGCAACGGCGTACTGGCGTCCTGGTTCGGGGACCCCACAGGGCGTACCCGCAGCCGCTGGGTGGCGCAGCGGGCGGCCGCCGGGGCACCCGCGGACAAGGTGATCCGGCGCGACGACCCGGACAGATTCTCCTTCCTCGTCATCGGTGACACCGGCGAGGGCGACGACTCCCAGTACGCCGTCGTACCGGGCCTTTTGAAGGTGGGTCAGGACACGCAGTTCGCGGTCGTCGCGAGTGATGTGATCTATCCGGTGGGCAGCGCCGACGACTACGGCACCAAGTTCTTCCGGCCGTACCAGGACTACCAGGCGCCCATGTACGCGATACCGGGCAACCACGACTGGTACGAGGACCTCGGCGCGTTCATGCGCGTCTTCTGCGACGACGCCCCGCCCCTGGAACCCGAGGCCGCGCCGCGTCCGCTCAGTGGGGCATGGCTGCGGTCGCTGCTGTGGCACCGGCCGCGCCGGGAGGACGGCCAACACCTCTCCGAGGCACGGAAGTTGAGGTCGGGGGCCGCACAACAAGCCGTCCAGCCAGGGCCGTACTGGGCGATCGACGCCGGGCCGGTGCGGATCATCGGCATCGACACGGGCCTGTTGGGCACCATCGACGCCGAACAGGGCGCGTGGTTGCGCGAGGTGTCCAAGGACCCTCGGCCGAAGATCCTCATCACTGGCCAGCCGCTGTACGTGGACGGTGAACACCACCCCGGCGTGATCGAAGGGGGCGGCACCGTCGACGAGATCGTCCGCGACCCGGCACACCGCTATGTCGCGGCGATAGGCGGCGACATCCACAACTACCAGCGCTACCCGGTGCAGGTGGACGGCCGCACCATCCAGTACGTGGTCGCGGGCGGCGGCGGTGCGTTCATGCACGCCACGCACACCATTCCGCGGATCGACATCGCGAACGTGACCGAGAAGGAGTTCCGCTGCTATCCGCTGCGCGGCGACTCCCTGGCCTTCTACAGCCGGCTGTACGGACGACGGCTGCGCATGCGCCGCTTCTTCACCCTCACCGAGACTCAGGCCGCGGCCGTCATCGCCGAGCGGCTGGAGATCCAGCCGGGTCGCGCACCGGCCCCGGACGCCCGCGTCACCTGGCGCACGCGCCTGGTCGCGGGCCTGCTGGGCACGGGACGCCGAGCCGACCGGGCCAAGCGGTTCCGGCTCCCCGTGCGCAAGATCTACACCCAGTTGTTCTCGCCGGGCTCGGCGACCTACAGCCCGCCGTTCTTCAAGTGCTTCCTGCGCCTGGACGTCACCCCGCAGACCGTCCGGCTGCGCTGCTACGCCGCGACCGGCAACCGCGCCCAGGAGGTCGACCCGCCGGTGGAGGACGAGGTCACCATTTCCCTGGTCTGACCTGGGAAGCGCGGGAACATCATCGGCCGCGGGCCCGTTGGCACTGCCGTACTACTCGATCAGTGAACGATGGAGGGGCCCGTGCCGCCGACCTCACGACCGCTCAGCAAGCTGGGTTTCCTCACCATCGGCCTGTTCGACGAGGCGGATCCACGCCGGGGCCACGAGTCCACGCTCGAGATCATCGAGCTGGGCGAACGGCTCGGCTTCGACAGCGCGTGGATCCGCCACCGTCATCTGCAGTACGGCATCTCCTCCCCCGTCGCGGTCCTGGCGGCGGCCTCGCAGCGCACCCGCCGTATCGAACTCGGCACTGCGGTCATCCCGCTCGGCTGGGAGAACCCGCTGCGGCTGGCGGAGGACCTGGCGACGGTCGACCTCCTGTCGGGCGGCCGCCTGAACCCGGGCGTCAGCGTGGGTCCGCCGATGCACTACGACCGCATCAAGGAGGCCCTCTATCCCGACACGGCGGACGTCGAGGACTTCGGCTACGAGCGGGTGCGGCGGCTGCTGGACTTCGTGCGGGGCAAGCCGGCCACGGACTTCAGCGGCATCGAGGGATTCGAAGTGTTCGCGGACCGTGTGCAGCCGCACTCCCCCGGCCTGGGCAGCCGTATGTGGTACGGCGGCGGCAGCCTGCGTTCGGCACAGTGGGCCGGCGAGCACGGGATGAACTTCCTGACCAGCAGCGTCGTCAAGGCGGAAGGGCCCGCGGGGGCGGAGGGAGCGGAGGAGTCGCCGGACTTCGCGGAGATCCAGCTCGCTCACATACGCGCGTTCCGCGCCCACCACCCCGACGGCGAGCACGCCCGCGTCTCGCAGGGTCTCGTCGTCATCCCCACCGACTCCGCGACGCCCGAGCAGCGCGCGAAATACGAGGAGTACGTCGCCAAGCGCACCCCTCGGACTCTGTCACCGCAAGGTCCGGCCCGGCTGATGTTCGCGCCGGACCTCGTCGGCACCTCGGAGGAGATCGCCGAACGCCTCCATGCCCACGCCGCGTTCCGCGAGGTGGACGAGGTGGCGTTCGCGCTGCCGTTCACCTTCGAGCACGAGGACTATGTGCAGATCCTCACCGATGTCGCCGCCCGGCTGGGTCCGGCGCTGGGATGGCGTGCGAAGGCCTGAGGGGCACCCCACTGCCTTCGGCGATGACGCGGTCGAGCAGATGCAGCGGGGCAGGCCGCACTCCGGCGGCCTCGGCCGCGTCCCAGTGGGCGAGGGCGCGGGGCAGGTCGACGAGGCCGTGGATCAAGGGGAGGTCGCTCGCGGCTCGGCCGGATTCCCTGAGGTGCGCGTGGAGCAGTGACTCCAGTCGGCACGAGGCCAGGGTGCCCGGAATCCCGTGCCGCATGGCGAAGCCCGCGCCCGCCACGGCCGGCAGGTCCTCGTTCAGCTGCGTCTGCGTGGAGCCGAGGGCCAGCAGCCCGCCTCCGACGACCAGGACGTCCTGGTCCCGGCTCATACGGTCCAGAGCGCTCGCGGTGTCGAAGCAGTGCGGGAAGGAGTCGTCGACCACGATCGTGCCGGGCCGTAGCCGGTCGACCTCCAGAAGGGCCGTCGGGCCGCTGACTGCGGTGACGATCACCTCGGCCTCGTAGACCACCGCGGGCAGCGTCCGCCCCGATTCGACAACCTGGACCGACATCGCAGGCTGCTCGGCCGACAGGTCCGCTGCCAGCCGTTCGAGTCGCGCGGCGCTGCCCGGCAGGTCGCACAGCAGCAGCCGGGCCGGCGGGCAGGGTGCCGTCGCCAGCAGCAGTCGTAGGGACGAGGTGCCGATCGAGCCGCATCCGACGACGGCGAGGGAGAGGGCGTCGAGGCGGCGGCCGGTCGCCGCGAGTGCGGAGTGGACGGTCTTGGCCACGGCGACGGTCGTCGAGGCGTGTCCGGTGGTGATCGCCGCGCTCGTCGTGGTCTCCCGCAGGACGTCGTAGCCGTAGCCGGTGAGGGACGGGATCATGCCCGCGAGCGAGACACAGCGGGCGCCGAGTGCGGCGGCCTGCTCCACGGCGCGGGCCGTGCGCGCGCCCAGATCGGCGGCCGGGGCCAGTTCATCGGCGAAGAGCGGGAGCGCGACGAAACCGGAGTTCCCCAACGGGGTCGTGGTCTCCTCCAGCAGCCTGGCGCGACCGTCCGGGAAGAGCAGCGCCCGGATCTCCTCGCGGCCGGGGCCGGGGCTGTCGTACGGCAGTCCGGCGAGGGCGGCGAGATGGTCGGGGGCGGGCAGGTATCCGACGAGCGCGGCATCGAGGTGGGGTCGCCGTCGGCGGCCGCTGCGGACGGGGGTGGGGTCGAGGGCGGGGTGGGAAGTGGCTTCGCTCAGCGCGTCCTGCAGTTGTCGTCGCATCTCCTCGGTGAACCCGGCGATCTGGCCGGCCGTGAGGGCCGCCGCCGAAGCCCGTGCGGTGATGCGCAACCCCTCACCGTTCGCCAGCGGCCGCACGGCCAGGAAGACGTCGGTGCCCAGCGGCGGAGGGGCGAGGGCGGTGTCGGACTCGTCCGCGTGCAGTGTCAGGCTGCCGCCATCCTCGGAGCCCAGGGAGGTGAAGTCGAGGAACGTGAAGAAGAACTGGGCGTGACGGGGCAGTCCCGCCGCCGTGCGCACCTCGCTGGGGCCTTCGGCGCGGGCCAAGTCGACCTCGGCGGCGACGCGCCTCAAGTCATTGCCAAATGGGGGTAGTTGGTCCCCACCGTGCGCCTCGGGCATGGCCGGGCGCAGCGCCACCGCTTGCGCGAACGGGCCGAACACCCGGTGTGCGTCCACGGCGGACTCCTCGCGCCCGGTGACGGCGAGCCCGAGCAGCAGGTCGCGCCGGCCGGTGAGTTCCGCGAGGGCGCGGTAGTACGCGGTGAGCAGCGGGGCGTACAGGGTGCGGTGTGCGGCTCGGGCGAGCCGGCGCAAGCCCTGTGTCGTGGCGGCGTCCAGGGTGAACCCCGTGGTGTGGAACGCCGGTTGCCCGTCGGCGTCGGCGGCGGTCGGCCGGCGCAGCACGGGGGGCGTGTAGGGCGCGCGGAGGCGTGCGCGGTATTCCGCGGCCTCGGATCCGTGCGGGTGCGGGCGTACGGCGGACTGGGCGACGTGGTCGCGGAAGGTGCTGTCGAGCGGCGGCAGGCCGTGCGGCCGGCCTCGGTCGAGGCGGTCGTACGCGGTGAGCAGTTCCCTGGCGAGGAGGGCGGCGCTGTAGCCGTCGCCGATGAGGTGGTGCGCGTGGACGAGGAGCACGTGCTCGCCGGGAGCGACGGTGAGCAGCCGCAGACGCAGCAACGGCCAGGCCCAGGGCTCGAGTCGGCGTCGTGCCTCCTCGGCGATCCGCTGCTCCAGCAGGTCGGGGTGCGCGAGGGTCTCCGTCTCCACGGGCAGGCGCAACGAGTCCGGCAGCTCTTGCTGCACGGGCGGGCGGGCACCTGCCGGGAAGACGGTGCGCAGCATCGGATGACGGGTCACCAGAACGTCCACGGCGCGCTGGAAGACGTCGGGGCGCAGCGGCCCGCTCAGCCGGAACCGGGCCAGCCAGCCGGAGCCCGCCCCCGGGTTGATGGTCTCGGCGAGCAGGAACCCCCGCTGGGAGGGGGTGAGGGGGTAGGGGCCCGTTGGTTGTGCGGTGGCGGCTTCCGGGGTCGGATCGGGTGAGGAGCCGGTGGCCGCGGCGGTTGCGGCGGTGTCGAGGGCCGACGCGAGTGCGCTCAGCGTGCGGTGGGTGTAGACGGTGGTCGGCCGTGGGACGGCCGGCAGCTCCTTGCGCAGGCGGGCGAAGAGTTCGAGCACCATGATGGAGTCGCCGCCGAGTTCGAAGAAGTCGTCCTCGCGGGTGACGTCCGGTACGTCCAGCAGCGTCGACCAGATGTGTGCCAGGGTGCGCTCGGTCGGGGTGGCGGGCGGGGTTCCGGGCCCGGTCTGCGGTGGCTCAGGGACACGGTCGCTCCCGCTGTGATCACCGACCTCGCCGGAGGCATCCGCGCTGGGCGTTCCCTTGAGGTCGCAGGCCAGCGAGTTGCGGTCGATCTTGCCCGTGCCGGTCAGGGGCATCGCCGGGACCGGGCGGATGTGTCCGGGCAGCATGTACGGCGGCAGAACCCGGGACAGGAAGGCCCGCACCTCGCGTGCGTCGGGCTCGTCCGAGCCGGGCCGGGGTTCGACGTACGCCACCAGACGTCCGTCGACGAGCAGCACGGCGGCACGGGCGACGTCCGGGTGGGTGAGCAGCGCGGCCTCGACCTCGCCGAGCTCCACGCGATGGCCGCGGACCTTGACCTGGCCGTCGAGGCGGCCGAGGAACTCCAGTACGCCGTCCGCGGTGCGGCGGACCCGGTCGCCGCTGCGGTACCAGCGGCGGCCGCCGCGTTCGACGAAGGCCTCCGCGGTGAGCAGCGGCTCGCCGAGGTAGCCGGGAGTCAGCCCGGTTCCGGCGATGAGCAGTTCGCCGGGCTCGTCGGCCGTGCAGGGACGTCCGTCCTCGGTGACGACGGCCAGTTCGGTTCCGGCGACCGGTCGGCCGATGGGCAGCTGACGTACGTCGTCGGCCGGTCGGGTGTCGATGATGTGGCAGGTGGCGTTGATGGTGGCCTCGGTGGGCCCGTACAGGTTGGAGACCCTGTGCTCCGGTCCCCCACAGGCGTCGAGCAGGTCGAACCAGCGGCGTACGTGTGCGGCGGGCAGCGCCTCGCCGCCGACGTGGACCCAGCGCAGCGCCGACAGGTCCGGGGGTGTTCCGTCCTGTCGCGCCCGGGTCTCGGCGGCGGTCAGCAGCCGCTCCCACAATGTCGGCACCGAACTCCACACCGTGATCCGGTCGTTGACGATCCGGTCCAGGAGCGCTTCGGGGTCGCGCAGGAGGTCCCTGGTGAGGGTGTGGATCGTGGCGCCCGCCAGCAGCGGTGCCAGCAACTGGCGTACGGAGGCGTCGAAACAGACGGACGCCGCCTGTACCAGGTGATCCCCGGGGCGGTAACCGAAGGTGGTCAGTGACCAGTCGAGGTAGTTGAGCATGGACCGGTGGGTGATCGGGACCGCCTTGGGGCGGCCCGTGGAACCCGAAGTGAAGATCACGTAGGCGATGGCGTCCGGGTCGGCGGGTGGTGGCTCGACCGGGGACGAGGCGGCCGGGGACGGGGTGGCCGGGGGCGTGTCATCGGCTGCGACCGGCGTGATGCCGTCCAGCGCCGCGACGGCTTCGCGCGTCGCCGCGTGGCAGACCACTACGCCGACCCCGGTGCGTTTCACCTGGTCCCGCAGCCGGGCCACGGGATGGGTCGCGTCCAGGGGCACCCAGCCGGCGCCCGCTCGAAGGATGCCCACCACGCCGAGGACGGTGTCCGCGCCCGCTTCGGTGAGCAGGCCGACCAGGTCGCCGGGGCGTACGCCGTTCGCTCGCAGCCGGGCCGCGAGAGCGCCGGAGGCGGCGTCGAGTTCGGCGTAGGTGAGCGTGGTACGGCCGGTGTCCACCGCGACGGTTCGCGGTGTCGCGTGGAACCGGGCACACAGGCGGTCGACGATCCCCGCGCGGCTCTCCTGCCCATCGGCATGGTCGGCATGGTCGGCATGGGCGGACTGCCCGGCCGCGGCATGCAGTTCCTCCACGTACTCCGCGGCGAGCCGCTCGACGGTCTCGGGGCGGAAGAGGTGGGCGGGGTGGTTCCAGGAGAAGCGGAGGGTCGCGTCCGATTCCCAGCACAGCAGCCCGAGCCGGGTCGCGGCGGAGGCGGTGGCCGCCGCGGTCGGGGTCACGGCGACCGGCCAGTCGCGGCCGTGGCTCACGGGGAAGCGGGCGAAGCTGAACCCGGCCGGGGCGACCGTACGCGGGGCGGGGCCGGTGGCGGGCAGCAGCGCGGCGATGTCGGGGCTGCCGAGGGTGGCGTGGGACTCCGCCTCCTGCCAGATCCGCTGGAGCCGCCCGGCGAGTACGGTCACGGGCTCGGCCGGGTCGACAGTGGCGAACACCGGCAGGGTGTCGGCGAGCGGCCCCACGAGGCGGTCGATGCCGGGCAGGGGCGCCTCACGGCGGGCACGCGCCACGTTCACGGCGACGTCCCGCTGTCCGCTCCAGCGGGCCAGGCAGCGGCCGTACACCGCGAGCAGCAGGTGGAAGAGGGTGACTTGGTGCCGGGCGGCCACTTCGCGCAGCGCCGCCGTCAGCGAGGCGTCGATGCCTGTCTGGTGGTGGGTGAGCGGCGGGGCGGGGGGCGCGTCCGGGTCGCCGTCGTACGGCAGTGCCGCAGCCGTGGCCGCCGTGGCGTGCTCGGCGATGCGCTCACGCCAGTACTGCTGGTCACGAATGAAGTCCGGTGCCTGGCGGTCCGCGGTGACGAGGGCGGCGTAGTCGCTGAACTCGGCCTCCGGGGGAGGGAGTTCGAGGGGACTGCGGTCCTCGGCGAGCGCGGTGTAGAGCGACCAGAGCTCCTCGCACAGGATCTTGAGGCTGAAGCCGTCCGCGGCGCTGTGGTGGACGACCAGCAGGAGGTGGGCGAGGTGTGCGTCCCGGCGGTCTCGGACCAGGATCGCGCGCACCGGATCCTCGGTGGTCAGGTCGAACGGGCGGTTGTACAGCCGCTGTTCGAGGGCCGGCAGCGGCAGCGCGGTGTCGTCCGGCCCGTGCGCCTCGTACCAGCGGGGAGCGCGGTCGGTGGGGCCGGCCGGCGCCGTGTACTGACGTGGCGGTGTGCCGTCCGTGGTGATGCGCAGACGCAGCATGGGGTGGCGGGCGGCGAGGTGGGCCAGCGCGCGGCCGAGGAGGTCGGGGTCGAGGGGGCCGCGGATGGTCTGGCGTATGTAGCCGTAGGCGGTGACGCCCTCGTACAGCGCCTCGGTGGTGAGAAAGGCGCGTTGGAGCGGGGTGAGGGGGCGCGGGGTGAGAAGGGGCGAAGTCTCCTCCTGGCCCCTGCCGCGGGTCACGGCGGCGGGGGCTTGGAGGTCGGTCGGCCTCTGTCCACTGAGGTAGGCGGTCAGTTCGCCGACCGTGCGGTACTCGAAGAGCAGCGTGGCGGGCAGCGGCAGCCCGAGTTCCGTCTCCAGGCGACGCGCCAGGTCGACGGCGGTCAGCGAGTCGAGCCCGAGGCCGAGGAACTGCTCGTCGTCGCCGATGTCCTCGGGGGCGCGGTGCAGTGACTCGGCCAGCAGCCGGCGTATCAGGCCGGTGATGCGATCCGGGTCGGTCACGGCACCGCCGTCGCCGCTGCCGCTGCCGCTGCCGCTGCCGCTGCCCGGCAGAGTGTGGGCCGTGCGGGGCGCGCTTGTGTGCGGGGTGTCCGGGCGGTCCGGAACGACGGCGATCCGTGTCGGTGCGGAGGTCGACGAGGACGTCACCAGCAGGTGTGCGGCATCGGTGGCCACGGCCGTCCGCAGCGCCGCGACCGCCGTCCGCGAGGTCATGGAGCCGAGCCCGCGGGCACGTAGCCGCTGATCTTGAGCAGGTGACCCGGCGGCCAGTCCCGTATCGGCGATGGGCCCGAACCCGATCGACTGCCAGGGTCGGCCCGCCGCGCGCTCGGCGGCGGCGAAGGCGTCCAGGAAGGCGTTGGCCGCCGCGTAGTCGCCGAGCGCTCCCGCCAGGCCGGGCAGCACCGAGGAGACGGAGGAGAAGGCGACGCATACGGCCGGTTCCTGGCCGTGCCGGCGCAGCGCCTCGGCGAGCAGTACCGTGCCGCGCACCTTCGCGGCGAGCACCTGCTCGATCTCCGCGTCGGTCTTGGAGCGGAGGGTGCCGGGCCGGACCGTACCGGCGGCGTGGAACACCCCGTCCAGCGGGGGCAGTTCGGCGAACAGGGCGTGGACGGCGGCTTCGTCGGACACGTCGGCCGCGTGGTACCTGGCACGGGCGCCGTGGGCGCGCAGATCGGTGAGCAGGGCATCGGGAGCGGTCTCGGAGCGTCCGGTCAGGATCAGTTCGCATGCGCCGCGTCCCGCCAGGTCCCGCGCGAGTGCGGAACCCAGCCCGCCGGCTCCCCCGGTGATCAGGTAGGTGCCGTCCGGCGGCAGGGCCGTGGGCGCCGTGGGGACGTCCGTCGCGTCGGCCGGTGCGCGGGATGGCGTACGGCTGAGTCTGCGGCCGGCACGCCATGCGACCGCGCCGTGCGAACGGTCGGCGCGGTCCGCATGGCTCGTATGGTCCGCGTAGTCCGTGTGATCCGCGCCCGGCGCGTGGGCCGAGTACAGCTCCCGTTCCAGGGCGTCGACCTGGGTGTCCAGCATGTCGAGGGAGGACAGGTCCACGCCGCGTGCGGCGAGACCTGGGTGCTCTTCGGGGAGGGCCAGGGCGAAACCGTGCAGCAGTGCCTGCGTCGGGCGTGCCCGTTCCGTCGAGATGCCGGTGACGTACGCGTCCTCGGTGACCACCAGCAGGCGGGTGCAGTCGGCGGCGAGCAGGCCGAGGACGCGGCGCAGTGCGGAAACGGAGTCGCTCGGGCGGGCGTCCATGGCCTGGCGGCTTCCGTCTCCAGCACCCTCCAGGCCTCCCAGCCACACCACGGTGTCCGCGGGGGCCGCGCCCGGCCCATGGGCGCCGCCCTCCCCCAGTACCGTCACCCCACGGCCGGAGAGCCGCTCTGCCAACGCCCGACCGAGGGATTGGTCGGCGCCGACCAGCCGCACCACGCGCGGCCCCGCCGCAGGCGTGAGCGGTGCGTGCCGCCAGTCGAGGCGCCGCACCGCGGGCGCGGCACCGGGCTTGCGCGGCCAATAGCGGGCGCGCCGGAACGGATACGTCGGTACGGGCACCCTCGGACGCTCGCCGCCCCGAGCCTGCTCGCCCAGCGCTGCCGCGCCCAGAGCCGCCCGGTCCAGTGCCGTACCCCGCATCCACAGTCGTCCCGCCGCCTCCAACAGCGCCCGCGCCCCGCATGTGTCCTCGTCACGGCCCACGGTCGAGGCGACCCCGGTCGTCAACACCCCCACATCCGAGGCGCCATGCGCACCGGCGACCGCGCGGACCGCCCCGCCCAGGGTGTTCCCCGGGCCGAGCTCGACGAAGGTGTCGTAGCCCTCCTCCAGCAGCCTGGCCACAGCCGCCCCGAACCGCACCGGCTCGACGGCATGCCCCTGCCAGTAGGCGGGTGTGAGGCCGGGCCGCCACTCGCCGGTGACCGTGCTCAGCATCGGTACGGCCGCCGGTTTGACCGTCAGCGCCTTCGCGGCCTCCCGCAGCGGATCGAGGACCGGCTCCAGCAGCAGCGAGTGGAAGGCATGGGAGACACGGAGCCTGCGCGTGGCCACGCCACGTCCCGTCAGCTCGGCGAGGGCTCGCTCGACGGCTTCCTCGGCGCCCGAAATCACCACCTGCTCGGGCCCGTTGACGGCGGCCACGCTCAGCGAGCCGCCCGATGCGCGGACGAGCCCGGTGACCGTGTCCTCGTCGCCCCTGACGGCGGCCATGGCTCCGGGGAGGGCGAGTTCGCCCACCAGGCGGCCGCGCTCCGCGGCGAACCCGACCGCCTCGGCGAGGCTCAGCGCACCGGCAGCACACGCGGCCGCGATCTCGCCCACGCTGTGTCCGGCGACCGCGTCCGCGGACAGACCCCACGCCTCCAGCTGCCGGGCCAGTCCCACACCGAACGCGACCAGCAGCGGCTGGGCCACCTCCGTCCTGGCCAACTCCTCGGGATCCGCGTGTGGATCGAGGCACCACTCGGCCAGCGAGCGCCCGAGGACGGGTCCCGTCAGCGAGGACGCCTCGTCCAGGACCTCCCGGAACACCGGGGCCGACCGGTACAGGGCGCGCCCTTGGCCGGGCCGCTGTGCTCCCTGGCCCGGCAGCAGGAACACCGTGCGCGGCCGGGAGGACCGGGCGACCGTGAAGTCCGCCGTGCGGGCGGCCTCGAGTCGGTCCGCGAGGTCACGGTCGGCGACCACGGCGAGGCGATGAGGACCGTCGTCGCGCGCGGTGTTGACCGTGGCGCAGATGTCGGCCTCGTGCAGATCCGGGTGTGCCCGCACATACGCGGCCAGGTCGGCGGCGGCTGCCCGCAGGGCGTCGGCGCTGCGGGCCGACAGCGTGAGCAGGTGCGGGCCACCCGCGAGGGGATGAGCCGGCGCCGTCCGTCCGGGGGCCTCCTCCAGGACGGCGTGCGCGTTGGTGCCGCCGAAGCCGAAGGCGTTGACGCCCGCGGTCAGGGGCCCGGGGGCCCGCCATTCCCGCTGCTCGGTGACGGGTTCGAAGCCGGGGGCGACGCGTTGCAGGTACGGCGCGGGCGGAGTGGCGTTCGGGGCGGGCGGGACCTGGCGGTGCTGGAGTGCCAGGACCGTCTTGACCAAGCCGGGCATGCCGGCGGCGTTGAGCAGGTGTCCGATGTTCGCCTTGGCCGAGCCGAGCAGGCGCGGGAGCCCGTCCGCGCGGGGCGGGAAGGCGTGCCCGAGTGACTGCGCCTCGACGGGGTCGCCGACCGGGGTGCCGGTTCCGTGCGCCTCGACGTACGACACCGCTTCGGGGTCGATGCCGCACTCGCCGTATGCCTGGGTGATGACCTCCCGCTGGGTGCGCGGGTTGGGGGCGAGCAGGCTGAGGGACCGGCCGTCGTTGTTGACGGCCGTGCCGCGGACCAGGGCGAGTACCGGGTCACCGGCGTGCAGCGCGTCGTCCAGGCGGGCGAGGACGAGGGCCGCTCCGCCCTCTCCGGGCACGATTCCGTCGGCGGCGGCAGCGAAGGGGCGGCTGCCGCCCGTGGGGGACAGCGCGCCTGCGCGTGCGAGGAGTCGGTGGCCGGTCGGGGTGAGGGCGAGCTGGACGCCGCCGACCACGGCGACATCGCACTCGCCGCTGAGGAGGCTGCGCCGCGCCAAGTGGAGCGCCACGAGCGCGGAGGAGCAGGCGGTGTCCACCGCGAGGGCGGGGCCGTCGAGGTCGAGTGCCTGGGAGAGGCGGGCGGCGATCAGGTTGGGCAGGTTGCCGGTGAGAGCGCCGGGGTGGGCGGCGAGGTCGCCGTCCGTGGCGGCGGCCAGGATCTCGCGGTATCCGCTGTCACCGACGGCGGCGAACACGCCGATCCGGCGGCCGGTCCGTCGCGGCCCCGCGTAACCGGAGCGCTCCAGGGCTTCGTGGGCCAGCTCCAGGAAGATCCGGGCCTGTGGGTCGGTCGCGCGGGCCTCGTCGTCGTCCAGGCCGAAGCAGGCGGCGTCGAAGTCGGCGGGTTCGGGGAGGAAGGATCCGAAGAGGCCGGGGTCGCCCGATGCGCTGTCCCTGCCGTGCCACCCCGCCAAGCCCTGCCACCGGTACTCGGGTACGGCTGTCACCGTGTCACGGCCGGATACGAGCAGCTCCCAGAAGGCCTCCGGCGTTTCGGCACCGGGGAACCTGCAGGCCATGCCGAGAACCGCCACGGGCCCCCGGGTCCCCGCGCTCTCGGCGGCCGGCCCCGGCACGCGCCCGGCGTCCGTGCTCGCCCCGGGGCCGCGAGCCGGATCCCCGGCGATTCCCCTGTCAGGGGCGGCGAGCAGGGCGAGCACATGCCCGGCCAGCGCGGCCACGGTGTCATGGTCGCGCAACGCACGCGGCTCCACCGTGACGGAGAAGCGGTCCTCGATCCCCGCGAGCACCGCCATCGCCTTCAGCGAGGAGCCCCCGAGGGCGAAGAACCGGACGTCCCGGTCGATGTCCGCCGGCGCGAGGTCCAGCGTCCGTGCCCAGATCCCCCGGACCACGTCCTCGACGTCACGCCGCGAACGCGGCACAGGCCCCTGCGGACCGCGCTCTTCCTGCCGGGCGGGCGAGCGCGCGCCCTCGGCCCGCGCGGCCGACAACCGCTCCTCGACCGCCGTATAGGCACCGGCCTCGAACCGCACACGCATCAGAGCGCGCCGCAGCTTGCCGCTCGTCGTCCGGGGAAACGCGCCGGGAGGCAGGGGCAACACCCGTACGTCGTCGTGGCCCAGCGCCTCACGGACCCGGGCCGTCGCCGCGTCGAGCACCGCAAGGGCCGTGGCCAGGGCGGGCCGCGCCCACTGCACGAACACCACCACCCGATCGCCCCCGGTGTCGGGATCGGTGGAGCCGATCGCCGCCACCGTTGCGCCGGGCAGTCCCGGGGTGGCGGCGACGGTCTCTTCGAGGTCGGGTGCGTGGAAGGTGCGGCCGCCGACGAAGACGACGTCCTTGTGCCGGCCGGTGACGCAGAGCCGGCCCTCGCTCAGGAAGCCGAGGTCGCCGGTGCGCAGCCAACCACCGCGGAACGCGGCCGCGCTCGCCTCAGGGGCGCGGTGGTAGCCGCGGGCGACGTGAGGACCGCCTACCTCGATGTGACCGACGCGCCGGTCGCCGAGCGGTGTGCCGGAATCGTCGGTGACACGGATCGCGCAGTCCGGGACGGGGCGGCCCAGGTCCATCAACTCGACGGCGTCCGGGCCGGGTTCCACGGGAACGGCCCGGCCACGGCTGAGCGCCTTCCGGTCCAGTCGCAGGGGCTCGGCGATCTCCCCGAGCGGCGGCACGGTCACGGCGAGTGTGGCCTCGGCCAGTCCGTACACGGGCAGCATCGCCCTGGCGTCCAACCCCGCCGCACCCGCCCGGGCGGTGAACTCCCGCCACACGCGCGGTGCGATCGGCTCGGCGCCCACGAGCATCAGTCGTACGGAGGTCAGGTCCAGGCCGGTCCAGGCGGTGTCCGGCACCCGCCGCGTCGCCAGCGACAGCGCGAAGTTCGCCGCCGACAGCAGGGTCGCCCGGTGCCGCGCCACCGCCTCCAGCCAGCGGGTGGGGCGCTTGGCGAAGGTCAGCGGTTCCAGTCGCACCTGCTTCAGGCGTGCCGCCATGGGGACGAGGTGGGTGCCTATCAGGCCCATGTCGTGGAAGTACGGCATCCAGGTCGCCACCACGTCGTCCGACGTGATCGCCATGGCGTCGCGGATCTGCCGGAGGTTGGCGAGCACGGCCTCGTGGGTGAGTTCGACGCCTTTCGGGGTGCCGGTGCTGCCGGAGGAGAACTGCAGGAAGGCGAGGTCCTGCGGGGCGCGGCGGGGCAGCGAGCGGGGCGGGCGGGCCTCGCGCAGCGCATCCAGCCGCAGGGCGCGCACGGGGCCCGGGATCTCGGCGAGCAGGGCTTCGGTGGCGGCGTCCACCACGACGGCAGGCCTGCCGAGGAACTCCCACACCGGTCCCACCCGGCGGGCCTCCGGGGCGAGCGGCACGGGCACGAGCCCCGCCGCCAGCGCTCCCCAGAACATCGGCTGGAAGTCCTCGCCGAGATCCGCGACGAGGGGAACGGGGGTGCCGGGATCAAGTCCTGCCGCGCGCAGGCCCCCGGCCACGCGCAGTGCCTCGTCGTGGAGCTCGGCGAAGGTGACGGTGCGTTCGCTGCCGTCTCCACGGACATGGACGACGACCTGGCCGGGGGTCTCCTCGGCGGCGCGCAGCAGTATGTCGAGGAGCGTGACGGCGGTCGGGCGCCCGGGAGTCGACATGCGTTTCCTTCCTCATCGCACGGGGTCAGCGCCCGCGGACGCGCCATGCCGTGCCGTGCCGTACCGTGCCGGAATCCGGTACCGGGCTGGAGCGTTGTCGATCATTCACCTGTACGACGACGAGTTTCGTCAAACCGTTCACGCGTGCGACCAAGGGCGTCGGCCAGGTCGGCCAGGTGTGCCGAGACCGGGCCCAGCGTGAGCAGGCCGCTGGCGGCGCCGGCCAGTTCGTGCGCCGCCGGGGTGAGGGCGGTGTGGGCGCGTGCCATGGCGTGCCGGTCGCCGAGGGTCAGCGCCGCTCGGGCGGTGAGGCACCACAGGGCCTCCTGGAGGAGGTCGCGGGGTGGGTCGGGCGTCGCACGGAGGGCGTCGGCGGCGTCGGGGCGGTGGCCCTGGTCGAGGAGGAGCAGGGGGTGCGCCCAAGGGGCGTAGGGGCCCCAGTCCGTGTGTGCGTCGAAGCGGAGGGGCAGGTCGTGGCGCACGCGCAGGCACAGCAGCGCGAGCGGCAGCAGGCCGTGGGAGAGGCCCGGCATGCCCGCGCCGTCCAGCAGGGTGGCCGCGCCCTGGTAGGCCGCCTCCACCTCCGCCGCCGGTGCCCGGCCGGTGACGTCGAGCCGCAGTGCGGCGTACCACCCGGTGAACACGCCCACCAGCGGCGCCTCGTGACGGACGGCCAGCGCGTCCGCGGCGGCCGCGTGGCCGTCGGCCGCGGTGAAGTCCCCCAGCGCGCTGCGGGCCTGCAGCCGGACGAGGTGGCCGAGGATCTCGAACGTGGCCAGGCCGTGCCGGGCGGAGCGTGCGACCAGTTCCGCACCGATCCCGTCCCGGCGCGGCGCCAGCCCGGTGCGTTCGAAGCACTGCATGAAGGCGGCGTTGAGGGCGAACGCCAGCAGCGCCGGATCGTCCAGCCGTCGGGCGATCTCCTCGGCCTGGCGGGCGGCTTGCGGGCCACGGGAGAGCGGGGTGCCACGCGACTCCACGGCGATGGTGGCCAGCAGACGGGCCTTGGCCGGCTGATGGCCTTCGGCCGGCAGGGCGGTGAGGGTGCGCTCGGCGGCCGCGACCACGCGTGCAGTCTGTTCCGGGTCGTCGAGGCGGGTCCAGATCGCGGGCACGTCGTAGGCGCCGATCACCCGGGCGGTCAGTTCGGGGTCGCCCAGTTCCTCGGCGGCCGCGATCGCCGCCACCCGGTGCTCGCGGGCGGCCGGCAGTCCGCTGCCTCCGGTGACGGCGAGGTTGCGCAGCAGGCCGGCCGTGGACACCAGGCGGGCCCGGGCGTCGGGGGCGACGGTGCGGTGGTAGGCGGCGGTGACCCGCTCCCAGACCCGGCCGGCGGGGTGGTCGAGCGTCTGGCCGAGGTGGTCGGCCTGGTGCAGGATGTCCGCCTCCAAGGAGCGCAGGCCGGGGCCCGGGTCGATGCCCAACTGCTCGGCCAGCAGCGCGCGGGCCCGGCGCAGCACGTCGAGCGCGTCGGCCTGCCGGCCCGTGCGGTACAGCGCCAGGGCCAGCAGGCGCCAGGCGTTCTCCCGCCGGGGGTGCTCGGCCGAGTGCGCCCGAAGATCCGCGGCCGCCCGGTCGGCGAGGCCGAGTGCCAGCAAGGCCTCGGCGCGCAGCTCCACGGCGTGCAGGCGCAGCTCGGCCAGGCGGCGGCTCTCGGCCCGGGCCCACGGCTGGTCGGCGAACTCCGTGTAGGCCGGACCGCGCCACCAGCCGAGCGCCTCCTCCAGCCGTACGGTCGTGTCCTCGGTCGGCAGCGTCGCGGCGGCGACCGTCCGCTCGAAGCGCCAGGCGTCCACCGTGTCCGTCGCCGCGCGCAGGGCGTAGCCCGGGCCGTCGGTGACGAGCAGCCGGGCCGGGCTGCGGGGCGGGCGGTCGGGTTCGAGGGCGCGGCGCAGCGCGGCGACGAAGGTGCGTACGGCGCCCACGGCGTCGGCGGGCGGGTCGTCCGGCCAGAGGTCCCCGACCAGGCGGGAGACCGGCACGACGCGGCCGCGGGCGACGATCAGCCGGGCCAGGACCGAGCGGTGTCTCGGACCTTTCAGGGCGATCGCGTTCCCTTCCCCGTCCCAGGCGGCCACGGGCCCGAGTACGCCGAAGGCAGGTCCCATGCCTTCCATCGCCGTCCACCACCCCATGTCGCCGCAACGCCGCTGCTCATTGCCTGCTCATCCGCCGCCGGGAGGATCGAGGAACCCGATCTTCCCGAGGGGAATCCTCCCCCATCGCATCGAAAGGAGCGCAGCCATGACACCAGGCATCGCCGGCTTCGATCACCACCGCGTCCCCGTCGCCGACGGGGTGTCCCTGCACACGGCCGTCGGCGGCTCCGGTACGCCCGTCGTCCTGCTGCACGGCTTCCCGCAGACCCACCTCATGTGGCGCCATGTGGCCGCCGACCTCGCCGCCGACCACACCGTGATCTGCCCCGACCTGCGCGGTTACGGCGCCAGCGACAAGCCCGCGGAGACCGACGGCACCGGCTACGCCAAGCGCACCATGGCCGCGGACATCGTGGCCCTGGCCCGCGGACTCGGGTACGAGCGCTTCGCGTTGGCCGGGCACGACCGTGGCGCCCTGGTGGCCTTCCGTGCCGCGCTCGACCACCCCGACACGGTCACCCACCTGGCGTGCCTCGACGTGCTGCCGACCCTGGACATGTGGGAGGTGATGCACGGCGTCACCGCCGCCGTCGGCTTCCACCTCTATCTGATGGCCCAGCCGCCCGGCCTGCCCGAGCGCATGATCAGCGCCGCCCCGGACGCCTTCTTCGGCCATTTCCTCGACCTCTGGACGACCGATCCGGGGGCCGTACCGGCCGAGGTCCGCGCCGCCTACCTGGCTGCCTGCCGAGCGGCCGTGCCCTCGATCGTCGCCGACTACCGGGCCTCCGCCGGCGTCGACATCGAGCACGACCGCGCCGACCGGGCTGCCGGAAACCGGCTGCGGATGCCGGTCAGTGTGCTCCAGCAGGACTGGGGGGCGGCCCTCGGCTTCGACGCCGCCGCGCTGTGGCGGGCCTGGGCGCCCGACCTGCGGCACACCACCGTCACCTGCGGCCACTTCATGGCCGAGGAGGCGCCCGCCGACATCGCCGAAGCACTACGGGACCTGCTCGCCCGCTGAGGGCGGTGAACTCACCGGCGGCGACTACCAGCGCCTCGGTTCGGTCCCGGTGATCGGCTCCGAAGGTTTGCCGTCCACCCCGACCGGCACGTCACCGGCGAGCATCACCCGGTGCATGGTGCGGGGGAAGTCGAGGTGGGCGTTGTCGCTCGGGGCGAGGTGGATGGTGGCCCGGTTGTCCCAGAAGGCCACGCTGCCGGGTTCCCAGCGGAAGCGGACCGTGTACTCGGGCCGTACCGCCTGCTCCAGCAGCATGTCGAGGATCGCCCGGCTCTCGGCCCGCGAGACGTCGGCGATCTGCTCGACGTAGTAGCCGTTGACGTACAGCACCCGTTCCCCCGTCTCCGGGTGGACGCGCACCAGCGGATGCAGCGAGGCCACCTGATGGTCCAGCAGATGGCGGACGTAGGCGTCGTCGCCGGGCCGCGGCTGGTAGCCGACACCGAGGCGGTGCTCGACGCGCAGACCGGCCACGAACTCCCTGACCGGGCCGGAGAGTCCGGCGTACGCGGCAGCGAGGTTCGACCAGGTCGTGTCGCCGCCGTACGGCGGTACGGTCTCGGCGCGCAGGATCGTCGCGGCGGGCGGGTCGATGCGGGCGCCGTGGTCGCAGTGCCAGCCGCGCAGCAGGGTGTGGCGGCGGCGTTGCAGCCACTCGTCGTGCTCCATGCCGAACTTCCCGCCCAGCTCCAGTCGGTCGGCGGTCGTCTCGACCTCGGGGAAGTCCGCCGGCGAGGCACTCCCCCGCTTGCGCAGGACGACCGGTTCGCCGAACCGGCGCGCGAACGCCACATGCCCGGCGTGGTCCAGCCGCTGCCCGCGGAAGAACACCACCTTCCAGCGCAGCACCGCCGCCCGGATCGCGGCGACCGCGGCGTCGTCGAGCTCTCCGGCCAGATCGACGCCCGTGATCTCCGCCCCGATGTGTCCGGCGACCGGTTTCACCTCGATCCCCGTGACCTGCTCCATCCCGTCCGCTGTGGCCCTGTCCGTCGTCATGCCCGCTCCGTCGGTCGTCCGTCCACACCGGCTCCGGTCCGAGCCGGCCCCCGAAGATCGTGACAGTGTTTCGCGGACCCGGCGACAGGGCCCTTCTCCCAGTCCTTCACCCAGCCCTTCGCCTACGCCGCTCGCGCGTCGACGGCCGCCAGGACCCGCTCCGCCACCTCGGCCGCCGAGCACCCTCCCGTGTCGATCCGCACCAGGCCGTGCCGGTCGACGGCTTGCGCCATCAGCTCCTGGTAGCGCTCGGTGCGGTCGAGGAACTTGTCCACCAAGTACCGCTCCTGGTCGGCCAGTTCGTCGTAGCGGGCCGACGCCCGCATCCGCTCGCGCAGGGCCGTGTCGTCCGCCGTGAGCCATACGGCCCGTGCGTGCGGCACGGTCAGCCGGGCCACGCGTGCGGGCCAGAGCGCGGAGCCCTCCAGGACCAGGCCCGGTCCGTGCCCGGTCGCGTGGTCCGTGATCAGTTCCTCGATGCGCGGCCACAGGCGCGCGTAGTGGTCGAGCACGGAGCGGATCAACGCGTCGACGTCGAGGGTGGCGTAGTGCTCGGCGACATGCGGCGGCGGCACCCACTCCGGCGTCCGCCAGGGCCGCCCCGGATGACGGGCCAGCAGGTCCGTCGAGCGGCAGTCGAACCCGAGCCGCTGCGCGACGGCCCGGGCCACGGTCGACTTGCCGGTGTGGGACGTTCCCCCGATGAGCACCACGCGCAGGTCCTGCATGCCGTCGACCCTACTCACCCACGGCGAACTCCCGTATCACCGTGTTCCGGAACACCGCCGTGCCGTCGATGGTGAACAGGGCGAGCCCGGTGTCGGCCGGGTCCGGGAAGACCTCGGTGGAGTGCACGTACCGGCCGTCGTCCACGAACATCTCGATGGACGTACGGTCGATCAGGATGCGCAGTCGCACCGTGCCCGCGGACGGGGCGAAGGGGCTCCGGCTCTCCTGCCACCGTCCGGAGGAGTCGGGGCTCACGGTGTACCCGCGGTTGACGAACGCGTAGGTGCCGTAGATCCCGGCGTCGATGTGACGTCCGCCGTCCGAGGAGCGCCGTAACTGGAGCCCGGCACCCGTCAGTCGGTCCCAGCTGATCTCGGTGGTCAGCTCGTAGGCGGTGCCGGTGTAATCGAGCAGCAGACTCCCGTTCACCTCCAGGTCGCCGAGGTCGACCGTGCGGGACACGTGGCCGTCGAGGCCGGCGACCGGCTGGGAGGCCAGGTAGTACGTGCCGTCCGTGGCCCGCTTCAGGGTGACCTCGCGGACGATCGAGTCGGTGCCGTTGAAGCCGTCGCACTCGATGGTGGGTGTGGTGTTGGCGTAGTCCCAGTGGTTCATCCAGCCGATCGCGTACCGTGCCGCCGGGTCGAGAGTGCCGCCGGCGTCCCGCTTCTCGAAGGTGACGGCGGCGTACCAGTCCCAGCCGTGGTCGAGCCACTGCGGGTCGCTCAGGTCGGGCGTGAAGGTGGTGCCGTCGAAGGATCCCGTCCAGTAGGCGTACGTGCTCGGCAGCCCGGATCCCTTCCCGTTGGCGCTCACGCCCAGCACCCACTTCCAGGTGCCGTCCGCCGCCCGGATGCGGAACAGGTCCGGGCACTCCAGGACGCCGATGCCGCCCTTGATGAAGCCTCCGACGTACGTCCACGACTTGAGGTCGGAGGAGTGGTAGAAGCCCACCTTGTCGTTCTCGGCGAGGGCCATCACCCAGCGCCCGCGCTCCTCGTCGCGGATGACCTTGGGGTCGCGGAAGTCCCGGACGCCGGGGTTGGGCAGGACCGGGGCGGTGCCGTGGTTGGTGAACGTACGGCCGCCGTCGGTCGAGTAGTACAGGTACTGCGCCTGGGTGACGTCGCCGGGCGCCATGGTGGCGAGGACGATCACCGCGCCCGCGCCGAAGCCCGCCGTGTTGTCGGTGTCGACCACCGCCGAGCCGGACCAGACGTCGCCGTTGGGTGTGGTGTCCTTCGGCACGGCGATCCCGCGGTCGGTGAAGGAGACCAGGTCGGTGCTGGTCGCCAGGCGCCAGGTCGTGCCGGCGGTCGTGCCGCCGGTCGAGTAGTCGGGGTTGTAGAGGTAGTAGTAGTGGTACTCACCGTCGATCCACACCGGCCGCTGCGGGTCGTTCATCCACTGGTCGGGGACCGTGAAGTGGTACTCGGCGCGGTAGCTGCCGGTGCAGGCGGCGGCCGTCGCGGACGCCGCCACGGCGGGTCTCGGACCGGCCGGCAGCACTGCGCCGGCCGCGCCCACGGCCGAGGCGATGAAGAGTGACCTCCTGGATATTTCGGGCATACCAAATGCGCCACGCATGGTGCGGCTCCTTCCCCGACGCCGTCGTCAGGACTGTGGCTCGTGGAGCAGGACTTTGCGACCTAACTCGTTAAAGGTCAAGTGCTTCACGACTATTGACAGGGACGTAACACCCTTCACATCATCTGGGGCATCACTACTCGACTAACACGAGTTAGGCCCGTTAGATGACCGACGCGCACCTCACTCGCCGCACGCTGCTGCGGTACGGCGCCTACGGCGCGGGAGCCGCCGCGCTGGCCGGTACCGCCGCGAGCTGGGACCGGCTCACCGGAGCCGACATACCCGGCCGGGACGACGGCTCGCTCGTCGTCGCCACGCTCGGCCCCGCCTACGGACCGGAGGCCATCCGCACGCTCACCGAGGGCTTCAAGCAGGTCCACCCCGACATCAAGCTCCGCATCAACGCCGTGCAGGCCGTCGACTGGTCGGACTTCTTCGCGAAGATCCTCACCCAGATCGCTGCGGGCACCGCTCCGGACCTCGTATATGTCGCCACCGAGGGCGTCCAGCTGTTCGCGCAGCGCCTCGGCGTCCCGCTGGACGACTGGGTGAAGCGGGACGCCGAGGAGCTGCGCGAGTACTTCGCCGACGTCCATCCGTCGCTGGTGGAGTCGATGATGTACGAGGGGAGCCTCTACCAGCTGCCGGTCGAGTTCAACGCGGCCGACATGTACCTCAACAACCAGGTGCTGAAGCGGGCGGGAGCGGACTTCCCGGCGGCCGACTGGACCCGCGACGACTTCACCGGCCTGCTGCGGGACATGAAGAAGTCCAGCGGCTCCCAGTTCACGCCGTACTTCTGGACCAACCGGCTGTGGGGCGGCGTGGTGCCCTGGCTCTTCGCCAACGACACCAACCTGCTCGCCGAGTCCAAGGCGCCCGGCGGGGCCTGGCTGTGGGACTCCTTCTATCCGGCCGCCCAGCGGCAGGGGCGCGGGGGCGGTTTCCGGTGGACGACGCCGCAGGCCACCGACGCGCGCGTGGAGGAGGCGTACGACTATCTCGCCTCCCTCGTCCAGGAGGGCCTGTGCAGCCGGCCCGAGGGCGGCAACGGCCAGAACCTCATCGGTGTGTTCTCCACCGGCCGGGTCGGTGTCACTCCCGCGGGCGGCTTCTGGGCGGGCGGTCTGCATCTGGCCGGGATGAAGGCGGACTCCTTCGACGTGCAGTACTTCCCGCGCTGGCGCACCCAGCGCATGCAGTACGGCGCCGCCGGCTACGCGCTGCTGCGCACCTCCAAGCGGCAGGAGGAGGCCTGGGAGTTCATCAAGTACGCCGCCCGCCGCGACACCCTGATGCGGCTGTTCGAGACCAACCAGACCACCCCGGCGCGCCGCTCGATGCTGACCGCCGAGCGCTACCGCGAGACCGGCCCGAACCACTGGCAGGTCTTCTACGACACCCTCGACAAGTTCCCCGACACCGGGCCGATCCCCGCGCCGCCGCAGGTCGCCGAGGTCGAGCAGGTGCTGCTCAAGCACACCGGTACCGCCCTGGCCTCGCGGCGCTCGGTGGCCCCCGCGTTGCGCCGGATGCAGAGCGACCTGGAGAAGGCCATGGAGCGTGACGTATGACGAACACCCAGATACCTGCCGTACGGCCCAAGCAGCCGGCCGCACAACCGGCCCCCGCGCCCGGGCCCTCCACCCGCGACCGTGGCACCCGGCTGCTGGCCACGCTGTTCCTGGCGCCCACGATCGTCGGCATCGTCGTCTTCACGGTCGTGCCGATCGTCGGCTCGGTGGTGCTGAGCCTCTTCCACTGGAACGTGATCGACGATCCGCGCTTCGCCGGGGCCGCCAACTACCGTGAGGTCTTCACCGATTCGACGGTGCTGGTGTCCTTCGGCAACACGCTGGTGTTCATGGTGTTCGCGGTCGCGCTGCAACTGCTGATCGCCCTGGTGCTGGCGCTGGCGGTGAACGGGCGGATGCCGGTGTGGCTGCGCTCGGTGTTCCGGTCGGCGTTCTTCTTCCCGCTGGTGCTGTCCGCCGCGTCGATCTCGGTGGTGATGAAGTACCTGTTCAACCAGGACTTCGGGGTCGTGAACTGGCTGCTCGGGCTGGTCGGGGTCGCGCCGGTGCCGTGGCTGACGTCCGAGAACGCGGCGATGGCGACGGTGATCCTGGTCTATGTGTGGCAGCAGTTCGGGTTCTCGTTCCTGCTGTTCGTCGGGGGTCTGAACAACATCCCCAAGGAGGTCCACGAGGCCGCCTCCCTCGACGGCGCGACCGGCCTGCGCAAGCACCTCAGCATTACGCTCCCCCTGCTGTCGCCCACGCTGCTGGTCGCCTCGGTGGTCGGCATCATCAACGCGCTGCAGGTCTTCGAGCAGCCGTACGTCCTCACCAACGGCGGCCCCGGTGACGCCACCCGGACCGTGGTGATGGTCATCTACGAGAGCGCCTTCGAGCAGCTGCGCTTCGGCGAGGCCTCGGCCGTGGGCGTGCTGCTGTTCGTGCTGATCATGGCGGTGACCGCCCTCCAGTTCCGGCTCAGCCGGCGTTTCGTCCACTACCAGTGAGCCGGGTGAGTCCCTTGAGCCAAGCAACCCTGTCCGTGAGCCGCACCCGGCACTCCCTCGCGCCATGGGCCCGGATCGCCGCGCTGGCCGTGTGCGCGCTGCTGACCCTGGGCCCGGTCATCTGGACCGTCTCCACCTCACTGCGCACCCCCGCCGAGGCCTTCGATCTGCCGCCGAGCATCATCCCGACGAACCCGTCGACGGAGGCGTACCGCGGGGTCTTCGACCAGATCGACGTCTGGCTGCTCGCCCTGAACTCGACGCTGGTGACCGCGCTGATCGCGGTGGGCCAGATGATCACGGCCGGGCTGGCGGGGTACGCCTTCGCGCGCCTCGAATTCCGGTTCAAGAAGCCGCTGTTCGGGCTGGTCCTGGCGACGATGATGGTGCCGTTGCAGGTCACCATCGTGCCGGTGTTCCTGGTGCTGAAGTCGATGGGCCTGACCGACACGCTGCTGGGCCTGATCATCCCGGCCTTCCCGACCGCCTTCGGGACCTTCCTGATGCGCCAGTACTTCCTGGGCATGCCGAAGGACCTGGGCGAGGCGGCGATGCTGGACGGCTGCGGGCCCTGGCGGATCTTCCGGTCGGTGTACGCGCCGCTGGCCGCGCCCGGTCTGGCGATCGTGGGGGTGCTGGCCTTCAACTACCACTGGAACGAGTTCTTCCGCCCACTGATCCTCGAGACCTCCGGCCAGAACTACACACTGCCGCTCGGCCTCGTCTCCCTCCAGGGCAACCTGGGCACCGGCTCCATCTCGGTGGTGCTCGCCGGTGTCGTTCTCTCCATGATCCCCGCCGTCGCCGTGTTCGTCGTCGGTCAGCGCCCTCTTCGTGAGGGCATCACGTCCGCAGGAGTCAACCGTTGAGCCTCACCGCTCAGTCCACGGACCCCGGCGCCCCGCGCTTCAGGGTCCGTCCCCCCGCCAACTGGATCAACGACCCGAACGGCCCCTTCCGTTGGCGGGACCGGTACCACCTCTTCTACCAGCACAACCCCGACGCCCCGGTGCACACGAACGTCCACTGGGGGCATGTCTCCAGCCACGACCTCGTGCACTGGGAGCACCATCCGATCGCGCTCGCCCCGACGCCCGGCGGCCCGGACGAGGCGGGCTGCTGGTCGGGCTGCGTGGTCGACGACGACGGGGTGCCGACGGCCGTGTACACGGGCGTCGACCGGCATCACGCCGGTCTCGGCTCGATCTGCCTGGCGCGGGCGCTGGTGCCGGAGGACGAGACGCTGACCGACTTCAGGCCCCTGCCCACGCCCGTCGTGACCGGCCCGCCCGCCGGCCTGGACGTGGTGATGTTCCGCGACCCGTTCGTCTTCAGGAGCGGTGGCCGCCGGTGGGCACTGGTCGGCGCGGGGCATGCCGACGGGACCGCGTCGGTGCTGCTGTACGACTGTGACGACCTGGCCGACTGGCGGTTCGCCGGGGTGTTTCTCGACGGCAACGACCCGGTCGCGATGGACGCGTTCGGCGACAAGGCGGTCGGCTGGGAGTGCCCGCAGCTGTACGCGACGGCGGGCGGGGAGTGGGTGCTGGTGGTGTCGCTGTGGGACGGCGACCCGTGCTCCACCGGCTATCTGACGGGCCGTCTCCAGCCGTACGGCGATGGCGAGTTGCGCTTCGAGGCCCGCACCGGCGGGCGGCTCGACCACGGGCGTGACTTCTACGCACCGGCCGTGCTCCAGGAGCCGGGCCGGGCGTTGATGTGGGGCTGGTCGTGGGAGGCCCGCGAGCAGGGCGAGGTCGACCGCGCGGGCTGGGCCGGGGTGCTGACCGCGCCGCGGGTCGTGGACGTCCATCCCGACGGCGCCCTGCGTGTCGTACCGGCACCGGAGCTCGAACTCCTGCGTGCGGCCGAACCGTTCGTCACGGCAGCAGGACGCCGTACTCCGCTCCCGGAGGCGTACGACCTGACCGTCACCGCATCCGGCCGCACCACGGTGAGTCTGCTGCGGTCCGCCTCGGGCGCGGAGCTGACGGTCGTGCTGGACCCGGCCGAGGGCACGGTGACGCTCGACCGCGGGGACTGGCCGCGCACACGGCCCGACGGATCGGCGCCGATCGTGGTGCGGGCGCCGGCCGGCGAGGTGCGGATCCTCGTCGACGGCTCGCTGTTCGAGCTGTTCGTCGGCGACCGGGCCACGGTCACCGAACGGATCTACCGGCGACCCGACGACGTGCCCGAGCTCCTCGTCACCGGCTCCGGGGCCACGGTCACCGGCTGGGAGCCGGCCCCACCGACACACGACTGATCACCGGGCAGGCCAGACGCCGCACCGTCGCGGGCGGCGTCCGCCCCGTACCGATGGCATCGAGCAACAGCCGGGCGGCGACCTCACCCATCGCCCGGTGGGGCAGCGCGACCGTGGTGAGGGGCGGGGTGAGGAACTCGGCCATGTGCTCCTGGTCGTCGTAGCCGACCACCGACAGGTCGGCGGGGACGGTGATGCCGAGCCGGGTCGCGGCGTGCAGGACGCCCGCCGCGACCCGGTCGTTGTAGCAGAACAGGCCGGTGGGGCGCCGGTCGGCGGGGACGCCGTCGAGGACGCGCATCGCGCCCTCGTACCCTCCGCTGATCTCGCCCCCGGTGCGCACCACCCACTCCTTGGGGACCGTGATCCCTTCGGCGCGCAGTGCGTCGCGGAACCCGCGCAGGCGGTCGACGGAGGCGATGTCCTCCTGGCCGCCCACCATGGCGACCCTGTGGTGCCCCTCGTCCAGCAGCAACCGGGCCGCCGTACGGCCTCCCGCGCGCTCGGCGGGGATGACGGCGGGCAGGGAGTCGTCCTCCGGCAGGCAGTTGGCGAGGACGGAGTGGGTGCGGTGCAGGCCCTCGGGGACGCGGACGCGGCGCAGCGACATGGCCGCGTAGATGATGCCGTCCACGCGTCGGTCGAGGAGTTCGGCGACGGCCGCGTCCTCCTTGGCCGGGTCGCCGCCGGAGTCGATGGTCAGGACGAGGTGCTCGCTGGCCCAGGCGGTCTCCATGGCACCGCGCAGCAGCCGGCCGGCGAACGGCGAGGAGGCGATCTCGTCGGTGACGAGGCCGATCACGGCCGTACGGCGGCGGCGCAGGCCGCGCGCGACGGGGTCGGGGCGGTAGCCGAGCTCGACGGCGGCCCGGCGGATGCGCTCCTGGGTGGCGGGCGAGAGGTTGCCCTCGGCGCGGCCGTTGAAGACGAAGGAGACAGCCGTGTGCGACACCCCGGCGAGCCGGGCGACGTCCCGTGACGTGGGACGCCCCGATCCCGTCGGGTGCTTGTCCTCGGTGCCGCCCATGCCGTCCGCCGCCCTCATGCCCCACCCGTCCGGTTGATCAATCCTCACCCTATCCGTGACGCTGGATGCACGACACAGTCAAGGGAAGGTCCGGTAGTGATCAGCATCCCGACCCACACGCTCAACGACGGTACGACCCTCCCCGCCCTCGGCCTCGGCACCTGGCCGATGGACGACGCGCAGGCCGAGCAGGCGGTTCACGACGCGCTGGAACTGGGGTACCGCCTCGTGGACACGGCGACGAACTACCGCAACGAGACCGGCGTCGGCCGTGGCGTCGCGGGCAGCGGCGTGCCCCGCGAGGAGATCGTCGTGACGACGAAGCTCCCCGGCCGCCACCACGGCTACGAGGAGACCCTCGCCTCCTTCGAGGAGTCCCGCGCCCGCCTCGGCCTGGACTACGTGGACCTCTACCTCATCCACTGGCCGCTCCCCCGCGTCGACAAGTACGTCGACTCCTGGAAGGCCATGATCAAGCTGCAGGAGGACGGCCTCGTCCGGTCGATCGGCGTCTCCAACTTCACCGCCGAGCACCTCGAACGGCTGGAGAAGGAGACCGGGGTCCTGCCCTGCGTCAACCAGATCGAGCTGCACCCCTTCTTCCCGCAGGCGGAGCTGCGCGCCTTCCACACCGGCAAGGGCATCGTGACCGAGAGCTGGAGCCCCCTGGCCCCCGGAACCAGTCTCCTGGAGGATCCCGTCGTGACCGGCATCGCCGACGCCCTCGGGGCGACACCCGGCCAGGTCGTCCTGCGCTGGCACGTCCAGCTGGGCGCCGTCCCGATCCCGAAGTCGGCCGATCCCGGGCGACAGCGCACGAACCTCGATGTCTTCGGTTTCGAACTGAGTGCCGACCACATGACGGCGATCGCGGACCGCGCCCAACGGCGCCGCGGTGGGGACCCCGAGGTACACGAAGAGTTCTGAGCGGGCGTCGCGGACAGAGTTGCGAGCGGGCGTCGGCGGCGCGTCGCAGGGTACTCGGGGCGCTCGGGAAGGAGGCGCTCATGGGCGAGAAGGACCGGCTGCGGGACTACCACGGCAAGCGTGACTTCGGGCGGACCGGGGAGCCGCAGGGGCGTGCGGAGGCCTCCGGTGAGGAGCCGCGGTTCGTGGTGCAGATCCATGACGCCCGCACCCTGCACTTCGACTTCCGGCTCCAGGTGGACGACGTACTGAAGTCCTGGTCGGTGCCGAAGGGGCCCTCCGACGATCCCCACGACAAGCGGCTCGCCATGCCCACCGAGGACCATCCGCTGGAGTACGAGGAGTTCGAGGGCGTGATCCCGAAGGGCGAGTACGGCGGCGGCACGGTGATCGTCTGGGACAACGGCACGTACGAGCCGATGAGCCATGACCGCAAGGGGCGGCCCGTCGACTTCGGCGAGTCGCTCGAGCGGGGTCATGCCACGTTCCGGCTGAGCGGGTCGAAGCTGCACGGCGAGTACGCGCTCACCCGGATCCGCGACGGGCGGGACGGTGACCGGGAGGCATGGCTGCTGGTGAAGGCCCGCAAGGGGCGGGCACACGGGCACGGCACGCCCGACCCGTACCGGGCCCGTTCGGTACGGACCGGTCGCACGCTCGGCCAGGTCGCCGGGGACGGCGTCGACGGAAAATCCAGCGAATGATTCGGTTCCGCCCTCAACTACCTTTCCCTGCCTCTATGTTCACGGCGACACCCGCTCTCGCCGCAGGAGGCTCCTCGCATGCGCACCGCGCTCCGTACCGCCGTGACCGGCGCCGTGGCCGCCGCCACCGTCCTCGTCGCCGGGCCCGCCCAGGCAACTCCGCCCGGGCCCGGTGTCACCGCCCGGACGATCAGTCAGAAGACCGTCGGCGACACCGACTACATCCTTCGGGAGGTCACCATTCCGCCCGGTCAGGCCACCGGCTGGCACTACCACGACGGGCCCCTCTACGCGTTCACGCAGCAGGGCACGCTCAGCCACTACAACTCCAGCTGCGCCTCCGACGGCGTCTACCCGCAGGGCAGTTTCATCCAGGAGCCGGCCGGACCCGGCAACGTCCACATAGGCCGCAACCTGGGGGACACGGCGGTCGTCCTCGACGTGCTCTATGTGCTGCCGCACGGCGCGCCGTTCTCCCAGGACGCACCGAACCCGGGCTGCCCGTTCCAGTGATCACGGCGCTGGGGTGATCACCCCGGCGGCAGCGGCTGTTCGGCCCAGATCGTCTTGCCGCTGCCGGTCTGCCGGCTCCCCCAGCGCTGGGTGAGCTGGGCGACCAGCAGCAGCCCGCGGCCGCCCTCGTCGTAGGCGTGGGCCCGGCGCAGATGCGGGGAGGTGGAGCTGCCGTCGGAGACCTCGCAGATGAGGGTGCGGTCGCGGATCAGGCGGAGCTGGATCGGGGGTGCGCCGTACCGGATGGCGTTGGTGACGAGTTCGCTGACGACGAGTTCGGTGACGAAGGCGGCCTCGTCCAGTCCCCAGGCGGTCAGTTGCTCCGTGGCGGCCTGCCGGGTGGCCGCCACGTGCTCCGGGTCGGGCAGTACGTCCCAGGTGGCGATGCGGTCCGCGCCCAGGGCCCGGGTGCGGGCCAGCAGCAGGGCCACGTCGTCGCTGGGGTCCTCCGGCAGAACGGCCTTCAGCACGGTGTCGCACAGGGCGTCGAGGGTGTCGGCGGGCGCGGTCAGCGCGCGGCACAGTTCGGCGGTGGCGTGGTCGATGTCGCGGTCGCGGTCCTCGATGAGGCCGTCCGTGTACAGGGCGACCAGGGAGCCTTCGGGCAGCTCCACCTCCATCGCCTCGAAGGGCAGCCCGCCGACACCGAGCGGGGGCCCGGCGCTCATTTCGACGACCTGTGTGGTGCCGTCGGGCAGGACGAGGGCCGGTGGCGGATGGCCGGCGGCGGCCAGGGTGAGGCGGCGGGAGACGGGGTCGTAGACGGAGTAGAGGCAGGTGGCGCCCAGTTCGGCGACCTCGTCGCTGTCGTCCCCGGCCAGATGGGTGACCAGGTCGTCCAGGTGGGTGAGCAGTTCGTCGGGTGGCAGGTCCACGTCGGCGAGGGTGCGTACGGCCGTGCACAGGCGGCCCATGGTGGCCGACGACGGGATGCCGTGTCCGACGACGTCGCCGACGACGAGGGCGACGCGGCCACCGGACAGCGGGATCACGTCGAACCAGTCGCCGCCGAGGCCGGCCTGCGATCCGGACGGCCGATAGCGGTGGGCCACCTCCACGGCCGCCTGCCCGGACAGTCCCCGGGGAAGCAGGTTGTGCTGCAGGGCCAGCGCGGTGGTGCGCTCGCGGTCGAAGCGGCGGGCGTTGTCGATGCAGACGGCGGCCCGGCTGGCGAGTTCCTCGGCGAAGACGGCGTCGTCGGCGACGTAGTCGTCCGGTTGCCTGATGCGCACGGCCACCACGACGCCGAGCGTGGTGCCGCGCGCCCGCAGCGGCGCCGCCATCACGGAGTGGGCGCCGACGCGGTGGCGCCGGCCGGCCGGAGCGCGCGCGTTGCGTTCCGCCACCCAGCGCATGAACGCCGGCTCACCTGCCTGGCTGAGGACCACGCTGCCCTGAAGGATCGCCCGTGCGGGCGGCGAGAACGGCGGGTAGAAGTCCACCTCGCCCAGGTGCACGGCCGCTTCCGGGGTGCCCTCGGTGCCGGAGCCGTGGGCGACGCGGCGCAGCGCGATCTCGGTGCCGGACAGCGGCGGCGCCTCCTCCGCCCCCAGGACCCAGTCGAACAGGTCCACGCTGGCGAAGTCGGCGAACCGGGGCACCATGACCCCGACCAGTTCCTCCGCCGTGCGCACCAGGTCCAGGGTGGTGCCGATGGCGGCCGCCGCCTCGTTCAGCAGGGCCAGCCGCTGCCGGGCCCAGTACTGCTCGGTGCTGTCGAACGCGGCCAGCGCGGTGCCGACCAGCCGGCCCGAGGAGTCGCGTACCGGCCACATGTCGGTGGTCCAGGAGTGCTCACGGTTCAGGGCCGGGGCGCCGGTGAAGCTCTCGTAGCGCAGCGGCCTGCCCGTCTCGGCGACCTGGCGCAGATGCCACAGAAAGCCCCGGCTGTGTGTCCCGTCCTCCACGGTCTCCGGGAAGTGGCGGCCGAGCAGGACCTCCTCGGGTACGCCCATGACCTTGCAGGCCGCTTCGTTGAGCCGCAGGTAGCGCTGGTCGGCGTCGAAGACGGACATGGACATGGATGCCTGCTGGAAGGCCTGCTCCGCGAGCGTGGGCTCGGTGCGGTCGGTCGGCACGGTGGTGATCACGTATCCGCCCGGCCCCCCGTCGTCGCCGAGCAGGACGCATGCCGTCACGTTCAGGGCGACGGGTGAGCCGTCCCGGTGACGTACCACGGCGGTGCCGGCCAGCGCGGCCACGGCTTCGGGCGGCGGCTGCTCGGCGAGCAGCTCCCGCACCGGCCGTCCCAGTGTTTCCTGGCCCGTCAGGCCCGTCAGCCGCTGGGCACCCTCGCTCCACCCGGTGACGACACCGTGGGCATCGATGATCGCCGCAGCGGAGACGTGCTCCATGTCGTCCAGGATGAGTCCTGAGCCGCACCGCATCAACCGCGCTGCCCCATCTGCCGGTGCCTGATGGCGAGCCCGACGTGGCTACGTGGCTTTGGTGAGGGTGTCGAGTTCGGCCGCGAGGTCGGGGTGGGCGGTTGCCAGGTGGGGGCGAGTGGCGTCAAGGGGGTGGATGAGGGCGGCGGGGTCGTCCTGGGCGAGGGCCGCGTGAAGTTGGCTGAGCGGGTGGCGGGCGGCGGCCGGGAGGTCGGTGAGGGCGGTGATCCGACCGGCGAGGCGGCGCAGGTCGGCGGCGTTGCGGCGGGCCCAGGTGGCGATGTTGCGGTCGGCGGCGCGGCGTTCGCGGGTGGCCTGGACGCGTTGTTCGCCGGTGGTTCCGGCGGGGCCGGGCCGGTTGCGCAGGTAGCGGCGTTCGGCCGCCTGGCGGCTGGCGACGCCGAGGGGGTGGGCGAGGTCGGCCCAGCTGGCCCCGGCGTGACGGGCGGTTTCGATCAGGCCGGTCTCCCATCCGGCGAGTTGTTCGCGAATCTGCCGCAGCAGCAGGAGGGAGGCCAGCGCCTGCTCCGGGTCGGCGTTCTCGGCATCGGTGAGCCCGGGGGCCTCGTGCTGGGCGGCGCGCAGGGCGTCGCCGATGGCTTCCAGGGCCGCGGCGGCGGCGAGAAACGAGGCCGGGCTCTGGCTGCCGGCGTGGGCAGAGGCCGGCTGGTCAGCTGCTGCCATGGGCACCTCCCTCGGGGTTGTCATCCTTTCGACGACATCATGTTTGTCATCCATTGGATGACATGTTACAACGGTTTCAACGAGGCGCATTGGCAGCTACTGCCCGACCTTCTGGAGGTGTTTCGCGATGTTGATGCGCACCGACCCCTTCCGCGAGCTCGACCGACTGACCCAGCAGCTGATGGGCCCGGGCACCTGGACGCAGCCGTCCACGATGGCGATGGACGCCTACCGCGAGGGTGACGAGTACGTGGTGGCCTTCGACCTTCCCGGCGTCAGCACGGAGGCGATCGACATCGACGTCGAGCGCAACATGCTGACCGTCAGGGCCGAGCGCCGGCCCGTGGCGAAGGCCGACGACGTACAGATGGAGCTGTCGGAGCGGCCGCTGGGCGTCTTCTCACGGCAGCTCGTGCTGGCCGACACGTTGGACACCGAGCACATCAAGGCCGACTACGACGCCGGGGTGCTCACCCTGCGGATCCCGATCGCCGAGCGGGCCAAGCCCCGCAAGATCGCCATCGGCGGGGAATCCTCCCGCAAGGAGATCTCCGGCTGAGCCGGGCGACCCGGGACGATCAGCGGCGGAGGACGGGCACCCTGAAATGGGGCTCTGTGAACCGGGGACACCCTGAACCGGGGGCACCCTGAACCGGGGCTCCCCGTCCTCCCCACCCCGCCGGGCTCAAGAAGGGTGGCGGCCGACATGACCTTGCGATGGGAAGCATTCCTCGACCGCGTGACAGAACGCGGCGAGTACGACAGCCGGCAGGAGGCAGAACGCGCGGCCCGCGTGGTGCTCGCCCTGCTGGGCGCACACCTCGTCGGCGACGTGCGTGCCCAGCTGGCGGCGCGTCTGCCGGAAGACTTCGCCCTGATCCTGCTCAACCCGCTGCAGAGCGCCGAACCGCTGTCACCGGAGCGGTTCGTGCGGGCGACGGCGGTCTGGATCGAGGGGGCCACCGAGCAGACCGCGACCTGGGACGTCGGCGCCGTCCTCAGCACGGTCGCCGACGCGGCCGACGAGGACCTGCTCAAGCAGATCCTGCTCCAGCTCCCCGCAGGCTACGACCTGCTGTTCGGCCGACCCCAGCCCACCTGACCACCCGTACACCCGGTGTCCGCACACCCCGCCGGGCACCGGCAACCTCAACGACAGAAAGGCAACCACCGCAGTGATGTCCGACCGGCGTGCACCGCTCCAGCACTCGTCCGTGATGACGTTCGAGCACATGCTGGAGAAGGTCCGTTACGAAGGCGCCTACCCCACCCGGGAACGGGCCGAGGAGGCTGTCCGCCTGGTCGTCGCGGGACTCGGGCGCCAACTGGCGGGCGACGAACGCGTCGAACTGGCCGCCCGCCTGCCCCTGGAAGCCGCACGCGTCCTCACCGGACAGATCCCCGACCCCCAGCCCCTCACCGGCTGGGCCTTCGTCAAGGACCTCGCCGCCCGCACCGGCGCCACCCTGGCCACCACCCGCTGGGACACCGGCTCCGTTCTCGCCACGGTCGCCGCCCTGGCCGGCCCCGAACTGCTCACCCGTATCCTGCGCCGGCTGCCCTCCGGCTACGCGCTGCTGTTCGGCCGCGCCGAACTCACCCAAGCCGCCTGACCTCGTCCGGCACTTCCGGGCACCTCCGCTCGCTCACTTGCGCAGCGCGGCGAGGGCCCGGTCGGCGTGGGTGTTCATCCGCAGTTCGCTGCGGACGATCTCCAGGACCGTGCGGTCCTGCCCTATGACGAAGGTGACCCGTTTGGTGGGGGCCAGCGAGAAGCCGCGCGTCACCCCGAACCGGTCCCGGACCGTCCCGTCCGCGTCGGACAGCAGGGGGATGCCGAGCGTGTGCCGGTCGGCGAACTCCTGCTGCCGTTCGACCGCGTCACCGCTGATGCCGACGGGCCGGGCGCCGACGGCGGCGAACTCGGCGGCGAGATCACGGAAGTGGCAGGCCTCCGCGGTGCAGCCCGGGGTGAGGGCGGCGGGGTAGAAGAAGAGCACCACCGGCCCTTCCGCGAGCAGCCCGGTGAGGCTGCGGGTGGTGCCGGTCTCGTCCGGCAGCGAGAAGTCCTCGACCTTGTCGCCGACCTTCAGCTGTGCGCTCATGCCTGGGCCTCCGCACTCTTCGCGACCCCGCGGGCCCACAGCACGAGGGGGATCTGCAGGGGCAGCCGGCCGATGGCGGCGGCCCGCTGCGGCGCGGGGCGGTGCCGCCAGTCGACGGCCATCTTCACGTTCGCGGGGAACACACCGACGAAGAAGGCCGCCGTGGCCAGCGCGGCGGCCTTGCGGGTACGCGGCAGCGCCACACCGGCCGCCAGCGCGAGCTCGGCGACGCCACTGGCGTACGTCCAGGTCCGGGGCGTCCCCGGCAGGGCGCGCGGCACGGTCTCGTCGAACCGGCGTGGGGCGGCGAAGTGGGCGATGCCCGCGGTGGCCAGCAGGCCGGCGAGCAGCAGGGGCGAACGTTCGGACCGGGGCACGGATCCTCCTAGGGTGACCTGCCGCCGGATGCTACCGGAGGGTAGGTCACGGCCCTGCACTCGCCCCTGCCTGTTCATCGGCCCTGCTGCGAGCGGCCGTTGTGGGTGCCTGGCGTGTACCCGAAGGACCGGCGGAAGACGTCGACGAAGGCGCTGGCGGAGGACCAGCCGCAGCGGTGGGCGACGGTCGTGACGGGCGTGTCCTCGGCGAGCAGCCGCAGCGCGTGATACAGGCGCGACTGGGTGCGCCACTGCGGGAAGGTCATGCCGAACTCGTGGCGGAAGAGCCGGCTGAGGGTGCGCTCGCCGACTCCGGTCGCGGCGCCGAGGGCGGCGAGGGTGCGCGGGTCGGCGGGGTCGGCGTGGACGAGCGCGCACACCGCGGCCAGGCGGGGGTCGGTGGGGGTGGGCAGGCGCAGGGGCTGCTGGGGCGAGGCGCGCAGCTGGTCGCGCAGGACGGCGAGCAGGCGGCGGCGCTCGGGGCTGTCGTCGCCGGGGTCGCGGGTGTAGGCGAGGATCAGCTCGCGCAGGAGGGGGCTGACGGCGAGGACGGTGGGGGCGTCCAGGCCGAGGGGGTTGTCGTCGGCGTCCAGGCCGACCAGGTGCAGGTCGAGGTGGCCGTGGGCGCGGTGCGCGTGCACGGTGCCCGCGGGGACCCAGATGGCGCGGTTGCCGGGCGCGAACCAGGTGCCGGCGTCGGTGGTGACGGCGAGGACGCCGGAGCCCGCGTAGACGATCTGGTGGTCGTCGTGCCGGTGCGCGTCGATGCGTTCCCCGGCGGCCAGGGCCTGGGCGCGGGTCGGCGCGGTCGGGTCGTGGCGGATGTTCGACACAACAAGGCAGATTATCGAAAGCGGGCCATGGGCCTCCCCCGCGACGATCGCATGGTGTCAACGAAACGCAACCGAGCCATGACCCTGCTGTCCCTGGGCCACGCCTGTGTCGACGTGTACCAGGGCGCCGTGGCGGCCCTCGTCCCCTTCTTCGTCGCCGAGCGCGCCTACAGCTACGCGGCCGCCTCGGGCATCGTGCTCGCGGCCTCCTCGCTGTCGTCGGTGGTGCAGCCGCTGTTCGGGGCGCTCACCGACCGGTGGGCGATGCCGTGGCTGCTGCCGCTGAGCGCGCTGACGGGAGGCGCCGGGGTGGCGCTGAGCGGGGTCATGGGTTCCTACGCGCTCACGCTGGCGGTGGTGGCCGTGTCCGGCATCGGGGTGGCCGCCTACCACCCGGATGCCGCCCGCGCGGCCCGCGATGCCGCGCACGGCAGTCATACGGCGATGGGGTGGTTCTCCCTCGGCGGGAACGTCGGTTTCGCGCTGGCCCCGCTGCTGGTGGCGGCGGTGGTCGCCACCGGCGGTCTGGGCGCCACTCCCCTGCTGGTCGGGCCGGCCGTCGTGGGAGCTGCCCTGTGCGCGGCGGCGGTGCGCTCGGCCGGAAGCCGTGGGGCCGCCGTCGGCAAGGGCGAGGAGGTCGGCTCCGACGACTGGGGGGCGTTCCTGCGGCTGTCCGGCGCCGTCGTGTGCCGGTCGATCGTGTTCGTCGGGCTGAGCGCGTTCGTCTCGCTGTACGTCCGACAGCGGACCGGTGGCGGTGCCGTGGCGGGCACGGCCGCGCTGTGTGTGCTCTACCTGGGCGGCGCGCTGGGCACCGTGGCCGGGGGGCGGCTCGCCGACCGGTACGGGCGGCTCGCGGTCGTACGCCAGGCGTATGCGCTGACCGTACTCGCGGTGGCCGGAGTGGTCCTCGTTCCCGGGCCGGGCGTGTATCTGTTCGTCGCGCTGACGTCGGCCGGCCTGTACGTCCCGTTCTCGCTGCACGTCACGCTCGGCCAGGACTACCTGCCCCGGCGGGTGGGCACCGCGAGCGGTGTGACGCTGGGGCTGACCGTGAGCGTGGGCGGCCTCTTCGCCCCGGTCGTCGGCGCGCTGGCCGACGCCACGTCGCTGCAGAACGCGCTCGCGGTGCTCATCGCCCTGCCCGCGCTGGGGCGGCTGCTGCTGTGCGGGCTGCGGGAGCCGGCACCGCCCGCGGGGGCCGTCCCGGCACCCGGCTCCTCCGGGCACCGCTCACGCACGGCGTCGGCGTGACCGGTGCCCGAGCGGTCCGGTCAGGCGGACCCGGCCGGTGCCGCCGTCTGCGGTTCGGTGTCCTCGTCGATGGCGTGGGCGAGGAAGTCGTCGACCATGCGGTGGAAGAGGGAGGCCAGCTGGCGCAGCTCCGCGGGGGTCCAGTCGGCCAGGGCGAGCTGCATGCCGCGGGCGCCGGCCTCGCGGACCCGGGCGATGGCCTGACGGCCGGCCTCGGTGAGTTCGATGCGCTGGGCGCGGCGGTCCTGGGGGTCGGGGACGCGGGTGACGTAGCCGCCCTTCTGCAGCTGCTGCACCGTACGCGTGACGTGCGAGGCCTCCACACCGAGCCGGGCGGCCAGCTCCCCGGGGCGCAGCGACTCCGAGTCGGCGACCTGCCGCAGCAGCGCCACCGCGGCCCGGTCCAGCGGCACACCGGCCAGGGCCATGAGCCGCTCGTGCTGCCGGGCGCGCGTGCTCAGGTAGGTGATGCGGGTGAGCGCTCGCTCTATCTCGATCACTTCCGGGGACGCGGGCGTGTCGGGGAGTTCGGGGAGCGGTGGTGTGGCCATGGGAACCACTTTACCATCTCGTTGCGTAACTCAACTAATTGGGCGGCGGGGTCACACGGCACCCGCCCCTGTCACACGCATCCGCGTCGGCGGCGGAAAGGCGCCGGAGCCCGGCGGCCCCAGGTGTCCGCCGGACTCCGGCCCGCGCGGCATGTCAGGCCGCGGGTGCCCCGCCCGGCACGGCCTCGGCCCGCGAGTGGGACGGCACGGTCCCGTCCCAGTCCGCGCCCGTCGCGATCGCCTGCCGCCACTGGCGGATCGCCTTCGGCGGCATCCCCACGGCCAGCGCCCCGGTCACCTTCTCGCCCCTGCGGTAGGCGGCCACGAACCGGCCCTCCGTCAGTTCCCCCTCCACAACGGCGACTTCGTCGTGCCCGCGGAGATAGCCGTACGCCTGGATCTTCATGTCGTACTGGTCGGACCAGAAGTACGGCACCGGCGCGAAGGACTTGCGGGCGTCCGGGTGCAGCAGATTGCGGGCCGCGGCCATCCCCTGCTCGGCGGCGTTGGTGCGGTGCTCGATGCGCATGGGCAGCCCGAAGAGCGGGTTGTACCAGCGGGCCACGTCTCCGGCGGCGTACACGTTCCGCGCGGCCTCGCAGTACTCGTCGCACACCACGCCGTCGCCGACCGTGAGCCCGCCGGCGGCGAGCCAGTCGGTGTTGGGCACGGAGCCGATCGCGATCAACACCTCGTCCGCCTCGACCAGTTCGCCGTCGGCGAGGCGCACGCCGTCCCCGGTCACCTCGGTCACGGTGACGCCGCAGCGCAGGTCCACGCCCCGGTCCAGATGGGCGCGCGTCAGCACCTCGCCGACCTCCGTGCCGACGGCGTGAGCCAGCGGCACCGGGGCGGGCTCGAGAAGCGTCACCTCACAGCCCAGCCGCCAGGCGACGGCGGCGGCCTCGGCCCCGAGGAACCCGGCGCCGACCACGACCAGCCGCTTGCCCGGCGTCAGCCGGTCCCGCAGCCGCACCGCGTCGTCCAGGGTGCGCAGCACATGCCCGCCCGCACCGGGCAGCCGGCGCGGCCGCACTCCGGTGGCCAGGATCAGACCGTCGTACGGCACCGCCGAGCCGTCGGCCAACTCCACCATTCGGTCGGCGAGTTGCAGACCGGCCGCCGGCACGCCGAGGCGCAGATCGAGGTCGAGCCCGGCCAGGTCGTCGGGGGTGCGCAGGGCCAGCCGCTCCGGCTCCCACTCGCCGGACAGCAGCTGCTTGGACAGGGGCGGACGGTCGTACGGGGCGAGGGGTTCGTCGCCCACCAGGGTGAGCGTGCCGTCGTAACCCTCGCGGCGGAGCGTCTCGGCCGCCGCGAGCCCGGCGGCCGAGGCGCCGACGACGACAATGCGCCTCACCGGTCCACCAGCCGGATCGCGGCGGCGGGGCAGATCGCCACGGCCTCGCGTACGCCGTCGAGGTGTTCGGCGGCAGGCTGCTCGTCGAGCAGGATCGCGATCCCGTCGTCGTCCTGGTCGAACACGTCCATGGCGGCGAGCACGCACTGTCCGGACGCGACGCACTTGTCGGCCTCCAGCTCCACCTTCATGGCCATCTCCTTCTTCACACGTGGTTCTTGGTCGTTTGCGGGTCCTGCGGAGCGATCAGCGGGCGGCGGTCACCAGGAGACCGGCAGTTCGTGGACGCCGTAGATGAACGCGTCGGTCTTGAAGCGGACGTCCTCCAGGGCGCACGCGAGCTTCAGCGTCGGGATGCGCTTGTAGAGGGTGCCGTAGACGACCTGGAGTTCCATGCGGGCCAGCGGCTGGCCCAGACACTGGTGGACGCCGAAGCCGAAGGCGACGTGGCGGCGGGCGTCGCGGGTGATGTCGAGGCGGTCGGGGTCGGCGAAGACCTCGGGGTCGCGGTTGCCGATCTCGTTGACCATGATCACGCCCTCGCCGGCCTTGATCACCTGGCCGCCGATCTCGATGTCCTCGGTCACCGCCCGGCGCCGGCCCAGGTGGGTGATGTGCAGATAGCGCAGGAGTTCCTCGACCGCCGAGGCCACGAGTTTCGGGTCGTCGGTCTCCCGCAACAGGGCGAGCTGGTCGGGGTGCTGGAGCAGGGCGAGGGTGCCGAGCGCGATCATGTTCGCGGTGGTCTCGTGCCCCGCGATCAGCAGGAGCAGGGCCATCTCGGTCGCCTGCTGATGGGTGAGTTCACCGGCGGTGATGCGGGCGGCGATGCCCGACAGCAGGTCGTCCTGCGGCTCGGCGACCCGCTTGCCCAGGACTCCCGCCAGGTAGCCCGCGACCTCACGGCTCGCCGCGCCCCGCTCCTCGGGCGTGGCGGTCGTGCGGACCATGGTCTTGGTGTGCTCCTGGAAGAAGTCGTGCTCCTCGTACGGCACGCCCAGCAGCTCGCAGATGACCAGCGACGGGATCGGCAGGGCGAACACGTCCACGAGGTCCACCGGGCCGGGCCCGGCGAGCATGTCGTCGATCAGGTCGTCCACGATCCGCTGTACGGCGGGCCGCAGCGCCTCGACCTTCTTCACGGCGAACGGGCCCGTCACCATCCGGCGCAGCCGGGCGTGTTCGGGGTCGTCCATCATGATGAAGCTGAGCTTGCCCTCACCGGCCTCGGGGCTGGCCTTGGTCGGATATCCCGGCTGGTCGGTGTCGGCACTGACCCGCTCGTCGCCCAGCAGGGACCGCTGCTCGGCGTACCGGGTCACGAGCCAGGGCTCGCTGCCGTCCCACAGCCTCACCTTGGTCAACGGCCCCTGCTGCTGCAGCTCCTTGAGCGCGGGCGGCGGGTCGAAGGGGCAGCGGGACTCCCTCGGCATCGGGAACTCGGGGACGGCGTCCGGCGCTTCGTGCGCGGGACCGGTCAGGGTGGTGTCGGCCATGGTTCTCCTCGGGCGTGGGGGGCTCCGGTCGGAGTGGAGCGCCGGGGCGAAGGGGGTCGAGGCCTCGATGAACACAGGCAAACAGAGCGGTCTGACGCCTTCCGGTCAGTTTCCTGACAGGAAACTGACGTGGCCCAGATCACACGAGCGGGCTCGACCGACTCTCCGACCGGGCGTCAGGAACCGCCGTCGGCCCGGCCCAGCCAGTAGCCGAAGCCACGGCGCGTGTGGATCAGCGCCGGGTCGTCGTCCCGGTCCACCTTGCGGCGCAGACGGGAGACGAGCTGCTCGATGGCGTTGTCGCCGCGGTACTCGGCCCAGACGTAGCGGCCGATCTGTTCCTTGGACAGCACCCGGTGCGCGTGGACCAGGAGATGGCGCAGCAGCCGGTACTCGGCAGGCGTGAGGTCGAGCGCCCGTGTCCCGCGCCGGGCCCGGCACACGGTGTCGTCGAGCACGAGGTCGCCGTACTCCAGCGGGTTGCCCCTGGGCGGGCCGGGGCGGGGGCCGCGCAGCAGCACCTGGATCCTGGCGAGGACTTCGGCCACCCGGAAGGGCTTGGTGACGTAGTCCCGCTCCCCCAGGCCGAGTTCGGGCACGAGCCGGGGGAGGTGGTCGTACTCGGTGAGGAGGAGGACCGGCGGGCGGTGCGGGAGGGTGGGGCGGCGCTCCCGGCTGAAGTTCGCCATGTCCGGCAGGGCGGTGTCGAAGACCACCAGGTCGAAACGGTGCTGCGCGACGCGGGCCAGCGCCTCGGCGCCGGTGTCGCTGAGGCTGATCCGGTAGCCGGCCAGCTCCAGGGTGGTCGAGAGCAGTTCGGCGAGGTCGGGCTCGCCGGCGACGACGAGGACGTGCTGGCCGGCGCCGCGCGCGAGGGCGGGTTTCTCGCCGGTGGCGCCGTCCAGGGGCGCGGCTGTCTGCCGGGCGCTCATAACCCGCCCCGTCCGGCGCCGCGGCGGCGGCCTTGGCCGAGAGTCGATTTCACGGTCGTACTCCTTGTGCGGCGGCGGTCAGCGGCCGGGTGAGACGGGTGCCAGCCACATGCCGACGACGGCGTCGGCGAGGCCCGTGGCGGCGTCGTCCCAGGTGGACCGAGGGGTGGGGGTGTTCTCGGCGAGGGCGCGCTCACGCTCGGCGGCCACATGGACGATCAGGTGGCGGACCATCTCGCCGCGTTCGGCGCGGACCTCGGCGGGGAGGTCGGGCAGGCACCGGTTCAGACCCTCGATGATCTTCTGGAGGGCCGGGGAGGAGAGGGCCTCCTCGACCATGATCCGGTGCAGGGCCGGATCGGCGACGACCTGGGCGCAGAAGCGCGCGTACCAGGTGGGGCTGCCGAGTGCGGCGAGGTGTTCGAGCGCCGGGCGGACCAGGCAGTCCACCCAGCCGCGCAGGTCGTCCGGGTCCGCGAGGTCGGTGATCAGGCGGGCGCGGATGTCCTCGATACGCGTGGCGTGCCGCCGGACGATGGCGCGGACCAGGTCGGTCTTGGTGCCGAAGTGGTAGCCGACCGCGGTGTTGTTGCCCTGCCCCGCGGCCTCGCTGACCTGGCGGTTGGACACCGCGTACACGCCGTGTTCGGCGAAGAGCCGCTCGGCCGCGGTCAGCAGCAGCTCCCGGGTCGCGTTGACCTGTTCCTCCCGCAGGGTCCTGCCCGCCATGATCACCACCGCTCCGGGACTGCCCACAGCCCGCGCCAGCCAGTCCCTCGAGCCGCCGCGGGTTCGCACACCTACAATCTAAGTCACTTGATTGAACGAAACGGTGGAACATGGTGGAGCGGGCTGCACCGACACCCCGGCTGCCCGCACCCCCGCGCGCGGCGCTCGGGTCACCTGGCGTGACGGGCATGCGGGCGACGGTGCGACAGGCAGGACGCGCGACGGTCCATCTGACGGTGGCCGCCGCGATGGCCTTCGGGATGTATCTCTTCATCACGGTGCTGCTGATCGCCGCCATCGGGACCGTCGCGGTGGTCGGTGCCTGGCTGCTGCCCGAGACGGTGCTGCTCGTACGGCGGATCGCCGGGGCGAAGCGGCGGCTGACGGCCGCTTGGACGGGGCGGGAGATCCCCGAGGCGTACCGGGCCGTCGAGGGGCCGCTGACCGAGCGGCTGCGGACGGCCGTACGCGATCCCGGCACGCTCACCGATCTGCGCTGGATGGCCGCCTACTACGTCTACGGCGCGCTGGTCTTCCTCGCCCTGCCGCTGTGGCCGGTCGGGCTCGTCGTCGACGGCGTGCGGTGCGGGCTGCTGCGCCGGCGGGCCGTCGTGCTGCCGTGGATCGTGCGCCTGGCGGACCTGGAGGCCGGCTGGTCGACCGCGCTGCTCAGGCCGTCCCCGAAGGCGCTGCTGGCCGCGCGGGTCGAGCAGCTGAGCACGTCCCGGGCCGACGCGATCGCCGCCCACGGCGCCGAACTGCGCCGTATCGAGCGGGACCTGCACGACGGCGCGCAGGCCCGGCTGGTGGCGCTGTCCATGCGGATCGGGCTCGCCAAACGGGCCTACGAGCGTGATCCGGACGCCGCGCGGGGGCTGCTGGACGACGCCCAGGACCAGGCCGAGCAGGCGCTGTCCGAGCTGCGGCACGTGGTGCGCGGCATCCATCCGCCGATCCTGACCGACCGCGGCCTGGTCGGTGCGGTGCGGGCGCTGGCCGCCGGCAGCGGGCTGCGGGTCACCGTGGACGTGGCGGGGCTGGAGGGGGACGGGCCGAGGGCGCCCGCGGCGGTGGAGGCGGCCGCGTACTTCGTGGTGGCGGAGGCACTGACCAACGCGGCCAAGCACAGCGGCTCCCCGAGGCCTCGGTCCGGATCGCCCGTATGCGGCGCGGGCTCAGGGTCGAGGTGGCCGACGCGGGCCGCGGCGGCGCCGACGAGTCGGGCGGTTCGGGACTGCTCGGGATGCGGCGCCGGGTGGCGGCGCTCGACGGGACGGTGCGGATGTCGAGCCCGGCCGGGGGGCCGACGGTGATCGAGGTGGAGCTGCCGTGCGTGTGGTGAGGACGGGCCCCGCTCCCCCTCGGGGATGACCTTGTCCCTGGCGCGTACTGCGTTCCGAGTACCGGCGAATGTCGGCAGACGCACGACGACGTGCCGGGCTGTTCCCTGGATCCTGGCAGATGTCCGAGGCGGGAACAGTTCTCGTTCATCACCACCGCACGCCCCCGCACCCGACCGCTCCGGAACCGGAAGACCCCCGCCCATGACCATCCGCGTACTGCTCGTCGACGACCAGGCCCTGCTGCGGGCCACCTTCCGGATCCTGATCGACTCCTGCCCGGACATGGAGGTGGTCGGCGAGGCCACCGACGGCGCCGAGGCCACCGACCTCGCCCGGACCCACCACCCCGATGTGGTCCTGATGGACATCCGCATGCCCGGCACCGACGGACTGGCCGCCACCTCCGCGATCTGCGCGGATCCCGACCTCGCGGCGGTGCGGGTGCTGATCCTCACCACGTTCGAGATCGACGAGTACGTCGCGCAGGCGCTGCGGGCCGGGGCCAGCGGCTTCCTCGGCAAGGACGTCACCGCGGACGTGCTGCTCGACGGCATCCGGACCGTGGCCGCCGGTGAGTCCCTGCTCTCCCCCACCGCGACCCGCACGCTGATCACACGGTTCCTGGCCTCCCCCGCCGAGAGCTCGCAGTCGGCAGCGCCCGAGGATCTCGCCCCCCTCACCGCCCGCGAACGGGAGGTCATGGCCTGGGTGGCCGAGGGCCACTCCAACGAGGAGATCGCCGAGAAGCTCTTCGTCAGCCCGCTGACCGTGCGTACCCACGTCCACCGTGCCATGACCAAGCTGGGCGCCCGCGACCGTGCCCAACTCGTGGTCATGGCCTACCAGTCCGGCCTGGTGCGGGCCGTGCCGCCGAACGGGGACGGCTGAGGTCCCGGCCCGCCGTTCAGGGGAAAACGACGGCAGGGGTGCGTGGCGGCGGGCGGGACCGTCGACAACTGACCCGTGAGTCTGCCGCTGATCCCTCCCATGCTCGCCACGCCCGGCAACCTGCCGCCCGCCGCGCAGGACGCGCGCTGGGCGTACGAGACCAAGCAGGACGGCCAGCGTGCGGTGGTCTATCTGGAAGGGGACGGCAGCCTGCTGCTGCGCGCCCGTTCCGGTGAGGACATCACGGCCGCCTATCCCGAACTGGAGCCGCTGGGCGGCGCGCTCGGCACCACACGCGCCGTACTGGACGGGGAGATCCTGGCCCTGGACGAACAGGGCCGCGCCGACTTCCAGTTGCTGCAGTCCCGCATGGGCCTGGCGCACTCGCCCACGCGGGCCGCGCGGATGGCGGCTCAGACCCCCGTCCATCTGGTGCTGTTCGACGTGATGCACCTGACGGACCGCTCGCTGATCACGCTGCCCTACACCCGGCGGCGCGGGCGGCTGGAGGAGCTGGGCCTGAGCGGGCCGTACTGGTCGACGCCGGGCGCGCTGGTCGGGCACGGCGCCGAGGCCCTGCGAGCGACCCGTGAGCACGGTCTGGAGGGGCTCGTCTGCAAGCGGCTGGACTCGGTGTACGAGCCCGGGGTGCGCTCCCGCGCCTGGATCAAGATCCGCAACATGCGCACGGAGGACGTCATCGTCGGGGGCTGGCTGCCCGGCAAGGGGCGGCTCACGGGCCTGCCGGGCGCGGTGCTGGTCGGACAGCGCGCGGCCGGAAGGCTGCGGTACGTCGGCGGCGTGGGCACCGGCTGGAGCGAGACCGAACGGACGCAGCTGGCCGAGCTGTTGCGGGCGTCCGAGACGGACACCTGCCCCTTCGACCCCGCCCCGCGCGTGGCAGGCGCGCGCTGGGTGCTGCCCCGGCTGGTCGGCGAGGTGCGCTTCAGCGTCCGCACCAGGTCCGGGATGCTGCGCCAGCCGTCCTGGCTGCGGCTCAGGCCCGACCTCGCACCGCAGGACGCGGCGGCCGACCTGCCGGACGAGAGTGTGTGACGCGGCTTCAGCCCCGACAGCTCCCGACAGGGCCGTGGTCGGGCCTTCCTGACAGCTCGACCAACTGGGGGAAAGGCGCGCCTTCTCGGCGGACGGGCTCCAAGTGTTGCGCTGATCGTTACCAGCGGTACGCCCGTGCCTCTTGGCACGGAAGTGAAAACCCTGGATTCTGAATTCCCCTTCCCCCCATGGCCGTTGGGCTGCGCCCCGACCCCCGAGGAGACGCAGTGTCGTCACAGACGTTCCGCACGCACCGCAAGCGATGGCTCACCGGTCTGGCCGGTGCCGCCGCGCTCGTCATCGCTTTCCCGAGCGTCGCCTTCGCCGCTCCGCCCGCGGCGCTGGCCGCCAACGCCGAGGCCGCCGAGCAGACGTACCAGCCCGCCTACGACTACGACACCGACGGCTGCTACTCCACCCCCGCCATCGGCCCGGACGGAACCGTCAACGGCGGCCTCAACCCGACCGGTTCGCTCAGCGGCGACTGCCGTGACGCCTCGGACCTCGACAACACCAACGGCTACTCGCGTTACAAGTGCAACAACGGCTGGTGTGCCTACATGTACGGCCTGTACTTCGAGAAGGACCAGGCCGTGGCGGGCAGCAGCATAGGCGGGCACCGGCACGACTGGGAGCATGTCGTCGTGTGGGTGCAGAACAACGCGGTGCAGTACGTCTCGACGTCCAACCACGGCTCGTTCACGATCAGCGCCGCGTCCTCCGTGCGCTTCGACGGCACGCACGCCAAGATCGTGTACCACAAGGACGGCGTCAGCACGCACTGCTTCCGCCTCGCGGGCTCGAACGACGAGCCGCCGGAGAACCACAAGGGCACCTGGCAGTACCCGCCACTGGTCGGCTGGAACGGCTACCCGTCGGGCGTGCGCGACAAGCTGGTCGCGTACGACTTCGGCAGCGCCAACTTCGGCCTGAAGGACGCCAACTTCGCGAACCACCTGGCGTCGGCGAAGCCGTCCGGTATCGCGTTCGACCCGTACGCCTGATCAGTCCCCTCGGGCTCGGGGTGCAGGGCCCGGCTGTGTGAGCGAGCGCGAGGCCCCGGATCGCTCCGGGGCCTCGCGCTCGCTGCTTCTACTGCCACCACAGTTCATGGGCTCGTCCGTCCACCCCTCGATACAGGACGTGCTGCCCGGCGGTCGCCTGGTTGGGCATCGTGTACCCCTGAAGCGGCCCGGCCGGCAGCGGAGCCGCTGCGTGGACGGTGAGATCGGTGTGGTTCCACTGGAAGTCCGGGTGCCACCACAGCTCGTGCGCGTGACCGTCCACGCCCTGATAGACGGCGTGTTGGCTCACGACGCCGTGTTGGTCCAGTGCATATCCGTGCACGGCGCCCGCGGGGAGCGGGGCGTTGGTGCGCAGGGTGAGGTCGGTGTGGTTCCACTGGTGGTCGGGGTGCCACCACAGCTCGTGCGCGTGACCGTCGACACCCTGGTAGTAGACGTGCTGACTGGCCACCCCGTTCCAGACCTTCGTGTTGCTGTGCAGAGGGCCTGCCGGAAGGGGGGCGTGGGTGTGCGCGGTGAGGTCGGTGTGGTTCCACCGGTGGTCGGGGTGCCACCACAGCTCGTGCGCGTGACCGTCGACACCCTGGTAGTAGACGTGCTGACTGGCCACCCCGTTCCAGACCTTCGTGTTGGCGTGCAGAGGGCCTGCCGGAAGGGGGGCGTGGGTGTGCGCGGTGAGGTCGGTGTGCGACCAGCCTCGGTTCCCGTACCACCACAGCTCGTGGGCCCGTCCGTCAACGCCCTGATAGACCACGTGCTGACTCGGGGTACCCCCCTGATCCATCACATACCCATGCAGAGGACCCGCAGGCAACGGAGCCTTGCCGTGCGCCGTCAGATCAGTGTGCGACCAACCCTGATGCCCGTACCACCACAACTCATGCGCACGCCCGTCAACACCCTGATAAACCACGTGCTGACTCGGATTACCCCCCTGATCCATCACATACCCATGCAGAGGACCCGCAGGCAACGGAGCCTTGCCGTGCGCCGTCAGATCAGTGTGCGACCAACCCTGATGCCCGTACCACCACAACTCATGCGCACGCCCGTCAACACCCTGATAAACCACGTGCTGACTCGGATTACCCCCCTGATCCATCACATACCCATGCAGAGAGCCCGCAGGCAACGGAGCCTTGCCGTGCGCCGTCAGATCGGTGTGACGCCAAGGGTTCGCGGGTGTGAGGAGTCCGGCGAACACCGTCGCGCGCGTGCAGTCCTCGCCCCGGCAGCCGGTGTCGGGGCAGGGGTAGGAGACACGGCACGAGCCCAGTTGTTGGAAGTCCCGTTCGCCGCGCACCAGGATTCCCTCGACGATGCGGGTGTTCTCGTTGAATACCGGAGACCCCGAATTACCGCCGTACGTATCGAGGTTGGCGACGAAGAAATCAGCCTCTGTATTTCCGCGGACGGCCGAGCCATCTGCGAACTTCGTCGGCAGTCCGCACGGGTGGCCAATGACGTAGACCGGCTCGGTGTTCCCGATTTTCCCCTCGCGTCGCACGGGAAGGATCGCCCGCCCGGTGACCGGCCGGTCCACCCTGACCAGTGACCAGTCGGCGCCTGCGGAGGTCAGTGTGTGGCCCAACAGAGCGACACCTCGATAGATGTCGGCGTTGGGTACCGCGGTCACTGGCTGCGCCGGCCCTCGCATGCGGAATCCGAAGACGAACCGCACAGTTCCGACGGTCGTGGCGTTGATGCAGTGGCCTGCCGTGGCAATGACGTCCGGCCCGACCAGGAAGCCGGAACAGAACGCGCCCACGGGTTGATCACGAAAGGGTTCACCGGCACACAACCCGTACGAGGTACCGAAGTTCTGCGTGGTGAGCCTCGAGGTACCGTCACCGTTGTCGATCACTTCCGCTGCCCTGAAGAGGGCAGCAACGCTGTCCGCGTCCCGGCGATCGGCCGCGTCGGTCAGCTCAAAGATGTCCGCCCGATCATCGACGCCGTAGATGACCTTCTGCTTGGCGATGAGGGTCTGCACGAGTTCGCCGTCTTCGACATCCGCCAAGTCGGGATCCCACAGCATTTCCCTCGCGCCACCACCGTCTGCCAGCTTTTCCGCGCGTGCTTTCAGCTCCGCGCGCAGCTCCGCGACTGACATGTCGTCTGGTTTCGTCATGCGACCACCCCCGGACGAAGCTCCGACAGCTCCATGTCGACGCAGTGTGCTCAGCGGGGACGCCCAAGCACAGACGAGCGAGGGGAACGTCGTACATTCACACGCTCCGCGCTCGGCCCGGCCGAGCGAACGGACGTACGCGCATTCAGCACCTCGGCGCCGGCTCGGAGGGCAGAGGGCCCCTGGAGCGGGGGGTGTCTCCAGGACGGCGAGGTGACCGTCCGGCCGAGGTGCCGGGCGTGCCCCTGTTCAGGCCGGAGTGGCCGACCGGTCCGCCGGTGCCCGGACGTTCCCCGCTGGAGCTTGGGGCCCTCCGGCTCACGCGTCCGTGGGTGTCGGGGCGGACTCGGCGCTGTGGGTGCCGAACAGGCCGACGAGAGGGGACGCGGCTGCGCCGACGGCCATCAGCGTTTCCGGCCGGCGCCGACGGGCCAGGCGCCCGTAGAGCAGGGAAGCACCCAGACTGCCGAGCGCGTTCAGTACGCCGCCCAGGGGGAGCGACTCCCGCACGTCGACGACCACGGCCCGCCCCACCACGATGCCCGCTGCCAAGCTTCGGGTTGACGCCTCGACCTACATGAGCGAGGCATCCCCGGCAGCGGTCGGCTGCGCGCTGGCCGCCGGGCGTGAGAGGTCAGTTCTGGCAGGCGCATTCGGCCGCGCTCTTGGCCGCACCGACCGTGACGGAGGGGTCGGTCGCCCGCTCAGCCGGGGTGCAGCAGGCGGTGACGCCGCAGCAGGAGTCGTCCGCCGCCGACGTCGCCGTGGTGTCCGGGCCGGTGGCGGGCTTGGCGGCGCGGACGATGGCGGAGTGCATGCCGTCGGCGACCGGGTGGGTGGGGGTGATCTGGATGTCGGTGAAACCGGCGGCCTCCAGGCCCCCGCGGTATTCGGCGAAGGTCAGGGCTCCCGCGATGCAGCCGACGTAGTCGCCGCGTTCGGCCCGTTGTTCGGCGGTGAGGGTGTCGTCGGCGACGACGTCGGAGATGCCGATCCGGCCGCCGGGCTTGAGCACGCGGAAGGTCTCGGCGAAGACGGCGGACTTGTCGACCGACAGGTTGATCACGCAGTTCGAGATCACGACGTCGATGGTGTTCGCGGGCAGCGGGATCGCCTCGATCGTGCCCTTGAGGAACTCCGCGTTCGTCGCCCCCGCCTTCGCCGCGTTGGACAGGGCGAGGGCGAGCATCTCCTCCGTCATGTCCACCCCGTACGCCTTGCCCGTCGGCCCGACGCGGCGTGCGGAGAGCAGGACGTCGATGCCGCCGCCGGAGCCGAGGTCGAGGACGCGCTCGCCCTCGCACAGCTCAGCCACGGCGGTCGGGTTTCCGCAGCCGAGGGAGGCGGCGACGGCTTCGGCGGGCAGCGCGTCGCGCTCGTCCGCGGCGTACAGGGTCGAGCCGAAGTTCTCGTCGACCTCGACCGGCTCGGGCCCGCAGCAGGTGGTGCCGCCTTCGGTGACCTTCACGGCCGCCTCGGCGTACCGCCGGCGGACCGTTTCACGCAGGGCGGTGGACTGCTCGCTCATGACTCACTCCCAGGTGACGGGCTGCAGCACAGCCCGGAACGGCTTGTATTGACGTTCATTGATGCAAGCTTGCGCCTTGAATCGAAAAACGTCAACATAGAGCCATGTCGAAACAAGAGCTTGAGGTGATCGGCCAAGGCTCCGCCTGCTGCCCGGGCCTGTCCGCCGCGCCACTGGACGAGGACCAGGCGGCCGAGCTGGCGAAGGTCTTCAAGGCCCTGGGTGACCCGGTCCGGCTGCGTCTGATGTCGATGATCGCCTCGCGCGGGGAGGGCGGCGAGGTGTGCGTGTGCGAGCTGACCCCCGCCTTCGACCTGTCCCAGCCGACGATCTCCCACCACCTGAAGCTGCTGCGCCAGGCCGGGCTCATCGACTGCGAGCGGCGCGGCACCTGGGTCTACTACTGGGCGCTGCCCGGCGTCCTGGGCCGGCTCGGCGCATTCCTGGCGGCCCCGCAGCCCGCCGGATCCGGCGCGTGACCGCGCCGCTCGGCCGTCGTACAGCCGCGGAGGCGATCGGCACCGGGCTCCTGGTGGCCGTGGTCGTGGGCTCCGGCATCCAGGCCACCGAGCTCTCGCGCGACGTGGGCGTGCAACTGCTCGCCAACTCCCTCGCCACCGTCTTCGGCCTGGGCGTACTGATCGCCTTGCTCGGGCCGGTCTCCGGCGCGCACTTCAACCCGGCCGTCACCCTCGCCGCCTGGCTCACCGGCCGCCGTGCCCCGGACGGCCTCACCCTGCGGGATGTCGCAGCCTACGTACCCGCCCAGATCGCGGGGGCGATCGGCGGGGCGGTCCTGGCCGACGCCATGTTCGCCGAGCCGCTGGTCAAGTTCTCCACCCACGACCGGTCCGCCGACCACTTGTGGTTGGGCGAGGTCGTCGCCACGGCCGGGCTGCTCCTGCTGATCTTCGGTCTCACCCGGACAGGCCGCGCCGCGCTCGCTCCGGCCGCGGTGGCCTCCTACATCGGGGCCGCCTACTGGTTCACCTCCTCCACGTCCTTCGCGAACCCCGCGGTGACCATCGGCCGGACCTTCACCGACACCTTCGCCGGGATCGCGCCCGCCTCCGTCGCGCCGTTCATCGCCGCCCAGTTGCTCGGCGCCGCACTCGGACTCGGCCTCGTGGCCGCGGTCTACGGCCCGAACAGCGCCCCCGCACACCGCGACACCGGCGTCCCGCGCAGCGAACCCGAACCCGCCTCCTCCTGACCACACCCCCCAGAAAGACACCCGCCATGAGCACTCCCGCCGCGCGCCCTTCGGTGCTGTTCGTCTGCGTCCACAACGCCGGCCGCTCCCAAATGGCAGCCGCCTTCCTCACCCACCTCGCGGGCGACCGCATCGAGGTCCGCTCCGCCGGCTCCGCCCCCGCCGACACCGTGAACCCGGCCGTGGTCGAAGCGATGGGCGAGGTCGGCATCGACATCTCCGACCGGACCCCGAAGACCCTCACGGCGAAGGCTGTCCAGGCGTCCGACGTCGTGATCACCATGGGGTGCGGCGACGCGTGCCCCGTCTTCCCCGGCAAGCGGTACCTCGACTGGCAGCTCGACGATCCCGCCGGACAAGGCGTCGAGGCTGTACGACCCATCCGCGACGCGATCGAGACACGAGTCCGAGCACTGATTTCGGAAGTGGCGCCCGGCTGACGGCCGGGCCGTGACGAGGCCGCGGACGAGAACACTCCGGGACACCGGACGGCAGGATCTGCTCACGAGCGCGGGCTGCAGTGCGGACCGGAACGGGCGTGATCATGACGAACCCGCCCTCGCGGCCGCGCTGCCGTGCTGCCGCACTGTCGACGGTCCGGATCAGTCGGCCGCCGGTCCGACGTCCCCGTCGACGAGGGCGTCGCCCAGGGCCGTTCGCCCGTACAGGACGTAGTGGCCCTGGCGCCGGGACTCCAGCAGGCCGGCCTCCCGGAGGATCGAGAGGTGGGACGACACGGTCGACGGGGCCAGGCCGTGGCGGCGGGCCAGGTCCGTCGTCGAGGACGGGGCGGTCAGGCCGGCGAGGACGGCGGCGCGCTGGTGGCCCAGCAGCCGGGCGAGCGCCTCCGCCGGGCGCGGTGCCGGGGCGGTGTGCAGGCGGCCCATGCCTCGGGCGGGGTAGATGACCGTCGGCTGCCAGGGCCGGGCGAAGCCGCTGACCACGTCCGGCCACACGAACACGCTCGGCATGAGCAACACGCCTCTGCCATCGGGGGGTTGAGCGTCCGGAACATCGCTGTACTGGCGCAGCGTGAGGGTGTGACCGGCCCAGTCGACGGCTGGGTGCAGTCCGGTGAGCAGCACGTCGAGTCCGCCGTCCGCCGCCCTGCGCGAGCGGTGCGCGATGTCCGCCTCCAGAACGGCGCGATGGCGCGGCCAGTCCGGGGCAAGCAGGGCGCGCCAGGCCCGTTCCGTGAGGTCGGCGAGGCGCCGGACGGTGGCGGCGGGGTCGTCGAGCGCGGCGCGTCCCTGGGGTGATTCGGCGAGTCCGGGGGTGCAGCTGAGCGAGCGGGTCATCTCCGCGTGGGCCAGATCCGGGTCGGTGGCGCGCATCCGCGCCAACTCGTCCTCGATGGCGGGATACGGCTCCTCCGGCGGCGGGCCCAGGAAGTCCGGGGTGTAGCCGCCGGGTGGTGGGATGAACAGCCACAGCGGTGCCAGGTCGAGGCCGGCGACCGTACGGCGCATGCGGCGCAGCCAGCCCTGGTGGTAGCCGTGCCGGGTGGGCCGGCGGAGCAGGCGCAGCGCCTCGTGGGTCTGGCACAGCGGCGAGATCGCGAACCGGCAACGCGTGAGGTCGTCGGTGCCGAGGTGCAGGGCGAGCGGCATGGCAACCCCCGTCGTGAGCAGCGATTCATCCCGGACCGGGGATCTCGCCCCGGCCGGATCGGGGATCTCAAGATTCGCCCCTGATCGAAAGAGTAGAGGCGCCCCCCGCGGACCGGCACGCTTGCCCCGACTCCCCCTGGCGGAAAGGCGGATGGATGGGCACCGTACGTCCGGCACCCTGGCGACGTGCCGCCGTCGTCGCGGCACTGATGCTGGCGGCGTTCACCTTCAACACCACCGAGAATCTGCCCGTCGGCCTGCTCGCGCTCATGGCGGACGACCTGCGGGTCTCACTGGCGGCCGTGGGCGCCCTGGTGACCGGGTACGGCCTGACCGTGGCTGTCGTGTCATTGCCCCTCGCCCATGTGACCCGTTCCCTGCCGCGTCGGTATCTGCTCGCGGGGCTGCTGGGGTTGCTCGCCGTGGCCAGTTGGGTGTCGGCGCTGGGAGGTGTGTCGTATGGGCTGCTGCTGGCGGCGCGGGTGGCGACGGCGCTGGCGCAGGCGTTGTTCTGGTCGGTGATGGGGCCGGTCGCGGTCGGGCTGTTTCCGCCCGAGCGACGGGGACGGATCATCGGGCTGCTGTCCGTCGGCGGTTCCCTGGCCACCGTGGCCGGGGTGCCGGCCGGGACCTGGCTGGGCGGGCACACCGACTGGCGGACGCCCTTCGCGCTGCTCGGCGTGCTCGCACTCGTCTCGCTCGTGACCATCGGCGTCCTGCTGCCGTCGTCCCGCCCGCAGGACGGTCATTCCGCGTACGGGGCCACCCCCGACCGCCGCGGGTTCTACGTCGTGCTGACCGTCACCGCCCTGTCGGTGACCGGCTTCTTCGCCGGGTTCACCTACGTCGTCGCCTTCCTCGACGAGGTGAGCGGACTGGGCGAGGATGCGGTGAGCGGCGTGCTGTTCGCGTTCGGCGGGGCGGCGCTGGCCGGGGTCACCGTGACCGGGCCGCTGCTCGACCGCTTCCCGCGAGCCACGCTGGCCGTGCCGGTGGCGGCCCAGGCGGTGGCTCTGCTCGGGCTCTACGCGACCGGGCACGTCCCGGCGGTGAGCGTCGTGCTGATCATGCTGCTCGGCGCCTCGGTCGCGACCATCTTCATGGCGACGCAGAGCCGGGTTATCCAGGTGGCGCCGGGTCGCACGGAGACCGCCCTCGCGGCCAACTCGGCCGCCTACAACGTGGGCATCGCCGCCGGTGCGCTGCTCGGGGGCGTACTGCTGCCCGTGATCGGGGTGCGCGGCACGTTCTTGGTCGGGGGGCTGCTGACGGTCGGGGCGCTGGCGGTGCTGATCCGGCAGGTGCGCGCGGGCGTCGAGGACGGGGCGGGCGGCAAGGGCCGGGCGGAAATGGGGCGGTACCGTACGGACGCGGGGTTGTGACGGTCTATCGTGTCCGCATGTCCGTCCCTGAACTGATCCGTATCGTCTCCCGTGACTCGCCGATGGCGCTCGCCCAAGTGGAGCGTGTCCGCGCCGAGTTGGCGGTCCTCCACCCGGGCGTGCGCACCGAGGTCGTGCCCGTGAAGACGACCGGCGACAAGTGGATGGGCGATCTGTCCCAGGTCGAGGGCAAGGGGGCGTTCACCAAGGAGGTGGACGCGGCCCTGCTGGCGGGCGAGGCCGATCTCGCCGTGCACTGCGTCAAGGACATCCCCGCCGACCGGCCGCTGCCCGCGGGGACGACGTTCGCCGCGTTCCTGAAGCGGGACGACGTCCGGGACGCCCTCATCCATCCCGATGGACTCACGCTGGACGAGTTGCCGGCGGGGACCCGGATCGGCACCTCCTCGGTGCGCCGTGTAGCCCAGCTGGCCGCCACCCACCCGCACCTTCAGTGCGTGCCGTTCCGCGGCAACGCCAACCGACGGCTGGAGAAGCTGGCCGCAGGCGAGGCGGACGCGCTGCTGCTCGCGGTGGCCGGCCTCGAGCGCATCGGCCGCCCTGACGTGATCAGCGAGGTCCTCTCCCCCGAGGTGATGATGCCGCCGATCGGCGCGGGCATCCTCGCACTGCAGTGCCGGGAGGGCGACACCGAGCTCATCGACGCGGTCAGCGGCCTCGGCGACCCGGACACCTACCGGGAGGCCACCGCCGAGCGCATGTTCCTGCACGTCCTGCAGGGGCACTGCAACAGCCCGATCGCCGGGTACGCGCGCGTGGACCGCAGCGGCGAACTGTCCCTGCGGGCCTGTGTGTTCACCCCGGACGGCAAGACGCGGCTGAACGCCCACGAGTGGGCCGGCCGACTGGACCCGGCCACGCTCGGTACGTCGGTGGCGGTCGCACTGCTGCGTCAGGGGGCACGGGAGATCATCGACGGCATCCCCCACTGAGACGCCGGGCCCGCGGGGCGCTTCCGCGCCGGACGACGCCCCCGCCGAGCCGCTCCGCGTCAGGCGGTGCCCTCTTCGGCCTGGTCCCGCAGGAAGTTGCTCACCTGGAGCGCGAGGCCGTCGCGCAGGGTGACGGAGTGGGCTCCGACGGAGTTCTCCTGCAGGCCGAGGCCGCCGGTCCACAGCCGGCGGTCCGCCCACTCCTCCTCGACCCGCAGCTGGATCTGCACGTCGACCTGGCTCAGACTCGCCTCCGGGCCGGCCGCGTACAGCACGGCGGTGGCCCGGCGCAGCGGGTAGACGTCGAAGCCCTCGATGAACTGCGAGTTGCGCCAGTCGATGAACGCGGCCTCGCCGTCGCGGCCGATCCGCACGTCGATCTGGCCGTCCTCGAGGTGGATGCCGAGGTGCCTCTCGCCACGGTTCTCGACGGTGACGCGGACCCTGAAGTACGTCAGCCCTTCGGCGGCGTCGTCCCGCCCGCGCGGTGGCTCCGCGGCTTCCAGGCAGTGGACGCGGACACGCAGACCGGCATGCTCGTCGTACTCGTGCCAGTCCCCGACCACGTTCGGCTCGTACACAGTCCACCTCTCGACCTCAGAGAGCTGCTTCCTATCTTTGCGCCGAGTGCACTGTCAAATGAGCAGAATGCGCTGTGGCCAGCCCATTCGCCCCCTTGATCACCGATCAAGCCGTGGGCAGGAAGAATCCGCTTTCTGGCCTGACGGCCGAGTTCGGCTACGTGCCGCACATCACGTTCCGCACCAAGATCAGCGAGCCGGCCGGCCCAGCAGCGACGAGGCCGCGGCGATGCCGAGCGCGAGGTGTGCCGGAGTGCCGAGGAGGAGGCCGCGCAGCGCGTCGACCTGGTGGCTGAGCAGGTTGGCCATGCTCACCGCCTGGAGCCGGCCCGGCATCACGGACAGCGGGTGGAGCGCGTGGGAGCCGAAGAACAGCGGCATCGTGATGGCCTGGCCGAAACCCATCAGCCGGTCGCGGCTGAGGACGATACCGGCGATGATCATCGACAGGCAGGAGAAGAAAGCGGATCCGAAGACGACGACCGCGGCGACGCCGAGCAGCTTCAGCGGGTTCCAGGTCGGCGCGACGCCGAGCAGCGCGGCAATGACGATCACGACGACGGCTTGGACCAGGGACTTCACCCCGGCCGCGAACGCCTTGCCGGACTGGGCGATGATGCCGGGGGCCGGATAGTCGATGCAGGGGACGCCGTCGGTGGGGATCGTCCGGAGCCGGGTGAAGGTCTGACCGAAGATCAGCAGCCAGAGGGCGGGCTGGACCGCACGGGTGTAGGGCTCGGTGCGGTCGTGGCGCAGCTTCTGCAGCTCGACGGCGCACATCGCCAGGACCCGGGCGGGCAGCAGTCGCCAGCCGGCGCGGGGTGCGGGCGGCCGTAGCAGTAGGTCGATGGTGTCGGCGGGGTCCCGGTCAGCCGAGGCGGCGTGTGGCTGGGGGTAGGGCGAGTTCGAGGCGGCGGACCATGCCGCCGGAGTAGGTGCGGCGAGCCGGTCGGCGGCGTCGGTGAGGCCGACCGCGGTCAGAGCCTGGCCGACGCGGCCGGCGCGTTCGCGGCGGGGCACGTCGAAGACGCGGGCGAACAGGGCGACGTTCTCGCGGCCGGTGAGGCCCGCGTCGGCGGACAGCTGCTGCGGGACGTAGCCCAGCAGGTGCCGTACGGCCATACGGTCGTTCGCGGCGTCGTGACCGAAGACGCCGACCATGCCGGCCCGGCACCGGCAGGAGGGTGGTCATGCAGTGGACGGCCGTGGTCTTTGCGGTGCCGTTGGGACCGAGCAGCCCGAAGACCTCGCCCTCGCGCACGGTGAGGTCGAGCCTGTCGACCGCGTTGGTCTCACCGAAGGAGTAGGCGAGCCCGGTGCAGGTCACCGCCTCGGCGACGGCCGCGTCATGCTCGCTCCGCCTCCTCGTGCAGTGTGCCGGCCAGCCGGCGCGGTGCCGGAACCGCCGCGAGCAGCGTCTCCCGGTCCGCCTCGTCGAGGCGCGACACCTGGCGTCGTACGAGATCGGCGCTCCGCTTGCGCCACTCGCCGAGCCGGGCCTCGGCCGCGGGGGTGGGCAGCAGCCGGGCGGCGCGCCGGTCGGCCGGGGCTGTCTCGCGAGCCAGAAAGCCCTGCCGGGCCAGCTGGTTCACCAGCGTCGACACGGAAGTGCCCGCCAGGTACAGCTCCTTGGCCGCGTCCGAGATCCCGATGCCGGGTCGCTCCACGACCAGCCGCAACAACTCCACCTCGGCGCCGCGCAACTGCGGGGCGGGCATCGCCCGCCGCAGCCTGCGCCGGATCAGCCGCTGGACCCCGACGAGCGCGTCGGCCACTCCGGGAAGGTCTCCTGCGTCATGTCGGCGAGATTAGCTCTATAGCAGAGGTAATGCGCCCTGGGGACTGCAGTGCCGAGCCCGCCGCTCCGTAAACACACCGTCATCCGACGGCGACACGAAGTCGCATTCACGAACTTTGTTTCAGATACCCCTCGGGAGGGAATCCACCCATATGTGCTTCGGACAGGAGGCACGTTCCGTGGGAGCCGGCCCATCGAGCTCCGGAGTGTCCTCCTGAGGTCCGGATCCGCGCCTCCCACGGTGTCTGTCCAGTCAGCACCTGCTGAGGAGGTGCGCACGGATGAGTGCCACCACCAGAACGAAGCAGCACCCGCACGACGACGCCCCTGACACCGCGGAAGCGTTCGACCGGCTCGTGGAACTGCCCGACGGGCCGGAACGCAAGGCGCTCAGGGACGATCTGGTGCAGGCCTGGTTGCCCATGGCCGAGCGGATCGCCGTCCGGTTCAAAGGGCGCGGCGAGTCCCTCGAGGACCTGTACCAGGTGGCCGCCCTGGGACTGGTGAAGGCCGTCGACCACTACGACCCGGCCCGCGGCCACGCCTTCGAGGCATACGCGGTGCCCACCATCACCGGCGAGATCAAGCGGCACTTCCGCGACCACATGTGGACGCTGCACGTGCCCCGCCGGGTCCAGGACCTGCGTAACCGGGTGCGGAGCTCCGCGAAGGAGCTGTCGCAGCAGACCCCCGGGCGCGCGCCCACCATTGCCGAGATCGCCGAGCACGCGCATCTGAGCGAGAGCGAGGTGCGCACCGGGATGGAAGCCCTGGAGTGCTTCTCCGCGCTGTCGCTGGAGGCGGAGATGCCCGGCACCGACGGCTACGCGCTGGGGGACGCGCTCGGCGGTCCCGATCCGGCGTACGACGTGGTCGTGGACCGGGTGGCCGTCAAGCCGTGCCTGGAGCGACTGCCGGAGCGGGAGCGGACCATCCTCTACCTCCGCTTCTTCGGCGGGATGACCCAGAGCCGCATCGCGCAGCAGCTCGGCATCTCGCAGATGCACGTCTCGCGGCTGCTGAGCGGCTGCTTCGCCCACTTGCGCGACGAAATGCTCGTGGAAGCCCGTTGAACCCGAAGGGGCGAGTCAGTCCTCGGCCGATCCCGGAATCTGCGTCGGGCCGTACCGCTCGAGGGCCTCTTCGAGCTCGACGCTGATCTCCGGCGGCATTTCCCCGTCCCGGCCCCAGCGCAGAATCAGTTCCGCGACCTGGCGGAGCTTGATGTTCGTGTGCTGGGACACGTCCTTCAGTACGGCCCACCCCTGGTCCGGCGACACGCGGCCGAGCGCGACGACCATGCCGATCGCCTGGTCCACCACGGCATGCGAGACGACCGCCTCCTTGAGCTGCTCGACCTCCTCCTGCAGCTCGAGGATCCGGTCGGTCTCGTCCGCGGGTTCGTGCGGTACCGGTGCCACGCCTCCATCCTCGCCGCTTCGCCGGTCGTCTGCCAGTGAAGCGCAGGGCCGGTCCTCGGCCGTTTCGGCGCCACGCCGGGGGTAACTCGACAGGCCCCGGAGCGGATCCGGCTGGACACTGGGAGGAGACCGGTGGCCGCCGGTCGCGCGAGACCAGGACGCCACTGCCATGAACGACGATGCGAGAAATACCAGGAGCACGGCCGACGTCGTGTCCACACACTCCGTGTTCGGGGCACCCTGCTGGGTGAGCCTGACCAGCCGCGATCTCGAGGCCACCCACGAGTTCTACTCGGCCGTACTGGGCTGGCGCTGGCGGCCCGCCAAGCTGGGCGACCGCTTCTGGGTCGCGCTGGCGGACGGGATCCCGGTCGCCGGGGTCGCGGCGGTCGCCACGATGTGGCAGATGGCCGTCGCCTGGACGCCGTACTTCGCCGTGCCGAGCGCGGACGAGGCCGTGGCACGCGTGCAGGAGCGCGGTGGCACGTCCGCCGTCGGACCGCTCTCGCTGCCGCCCGGGCGTGCGGCGCTGCTGGCCGACCGGGACGGCGCGACCTTCGGCGTCTGGGAGGGCGAGCTCCCCTCCAACTGGGAGACCTGGCGGCGCGCGGCGCCCACCTTCATCCGCCTGCACACCCGCGACGCCTTCGACGCCGCCATGTTCTACGGCGAGGTCCTCGACTGGGCGACGGAGCGGCCCGGTTGCTGCGAGGTCCGCTACGAGGCCGGGGAGGTCGTGCTGCGCAGCAGCGGCGATGTCGTGGCGCGGATCGAGTCGGGTGCGCTGGAGGCCGCGCCGGATCCGACGATCCGGCCGCACTGGCAGGTTCACTTCGCGGTCACCGACGTGGCGGGGTGTGCGCGGGCGGCTGAGCTGCATGGCGGCAGCGTGCTGTCGAAGGGGAGCGAGGAGGCTGTGCTGCGGGATCCGGATGGGGCGCAGTTCACGGTGACTTCGCGCCGTCAGCGGTAGAAGGTGCGACTGCGGGGGTGCCCCCGCGGCGGAGCCGCATGTCGATACAGCCCCGCGCCCCTCAGGGGCGCTGCCGCGACGGCCTCGACAGGAGCAGTAGGCTGCGGCGCTCGACCAGGACGCGTGTGCCCGCCTTGTGTTCCGCCTCGTCCGGGGGGCCCTGTGGTTCGGCCGTGTCGATCAAGGTCGTCCAGCGGTCGCCGTACGTGGCATCCGGCAGTTGGAATTCCACCGGCTCCCAGTAGCTGTTGAGCAGCAGCAGGAAGGAGTCGTCCACCACGGGGCGGCCGCACCAGTCGGGTTCGGCGATGGCGTCGCCGTTGAGGAAGACGGCGACCGAGTGGGCGTCGGAGCGCTGCCAGTCCTCGTCGGTCATCTCGCGGCCGTCCGGGAGCAGCCACACCAGGTCGGGCAGCGGCTGTTCGGGGTGGGTCGGTGTCTCGCCCTGGAAGAAGCGGCGGCGGCGCAGGACGGGGTGGGCGGCGCGCAGGGCGATGACGTAGCGGGTGAAGTCGGCGAGGCCGCGCTGGTCGTCGGTGAGCCGCCAGTCGATCCAGGAGACCTCGTTGTCCTGGCAGTAGGCGTTGTTGTTGCCGCGCTGGGTGCGGCCGAGTTCGTCGCCGTGGCCGAGCATGGGGATGCCCTGCGAGAGCAGCAGCGTGGCGATGAAGTTGCGCTGCTGACGGGCGCGCAGTCGCAGGACGGCCGGGTCGCGGGTCTCGCCCTCGACGCCGCAGTTCCAGGAGCGGTTGTGGCTCTCGCCGTCCCGGTTGCCCTCGCCGTTGGCCTCGTTGTGCTTGTCGTTGTAGGAGACGAGGTCGCGCAGGGTGAACCCGTCGTGCGCGGTCACGAAGTTGACGCTGGCGCGCGGGCGGCGCCGGCTGTGCGCGTACAGGTCGGAGGAGCCGGTCAGCCGGGAGGCGAACTCGCCGAGCGAACCGGGTTCGCCGCGCCAGAAGTCCCGTACGACGTCGCGGTACTTGCCGTTCCACTCCGACCACAGGGGCGGGAAGTTGCCCACCTGGTAGCCGCCCTCGCCCACGTCCCACGGCTCCGCGATCAGCTTCACGCGGCTGATCACCGGGTCCTGCTGGATGAGGTCGAAGAACGCCGAGAGGCGGTCCACCTCGTGGAACTGGCGGGCGAGGGTGGCCGCGAGGTCGAAGCGGAACCCGTCCACGTGCATCTCGGTGACCCAGTAGCGCAGCGAGTCCATGATCAGCTGGAGCACGTAGGGGTGCCGCATCAGCAGGCTGTTGCCGGTGCCGGTGGTGTCGTAGTAGTGCGCCCAGTCGCCGTCCACCAGGCGGTAGTACGAGGCGTTGTCGATGCCGCGGAAGGAAAGGGTCGGGCCGCGCTCGTTGCCCTCGGCGGTGTGGTTGTAGACCACGTCGAGGATCACTTCGAGGCCGGCCGCGTGCAGCGCCTTCACCATCGACTTGAACTCGTCGACCTGCTGACCGCGGGTGCCGTGGGCGGCGTAGGCGTCGTGCGGCGCGAAGAAGCCGATCGTGTTGTAGCCCCAGTAGTTGGACAGGCCCCGGTCGAGCAGCACGCCGTCCTGGACGTACTGGTGCACCGGCATCAGCTCGACGGCGGTCACGCCGAGGGACGTCAGGTGCTCGACGACCGCGGGGTGCGCGAGTCCGGCGTAGGTGCCGCGCAGCTCCGGCGGGACGTCGGGGTGGGTGCGGGTGAGGCCCCGTACGTGCGCCTCGTAGATGACGGTGTCGGCGTACGGTCGCCCCAGCGGGCGGTCGTCGCCCCAGTCGAAGTGCGGGTCGGTCACCACGCCGAGCATGGTGTGCCCGGCGCTGTCGGCCGGGGACGGGGAGCCGGGGGTGCGCTCGAAGAGGGAGGCGTGGTTGTCCACCCGGCCGTCCACCGCCCGGCTGTACGGGTCGAGCAGCAGCTTCGCCGGATTGCACCGGTGGCCCAGGCCCGGGTCCCAGGGGCCGTGGACCCGGTAGCCGTAGCGCTGTCCCGGCCCGACGCCGGGCAGATAGCCGTGCCACACGAAGCCGTCGACCTCGGTCAGCTCGACGGCGTTGTGCCGGTCCTTGTCGTCGACGAGGACGAGCTCGACGCGTTCGGCGACTTCGCTGAACAGGGCGAAGTTCGTGCCCTGTCCGTCGAAGACGGCTCCCAGCGGGTAGGGGTGCCCGCTCCAGGCCGGCACCCCTTTGCCACGTCGTCGCACGGTCACCGGGCCTCCTCCAGGACGACGTCCCGGATGCCCGCCGCGTCGGCCACGGCGGTGACGGGCACCTCGCGGGGCACCTGAAGCGCCTCGCGCAGGTGGGGTGCGGGCGCCGTCGGCACGAGCGGGGCACGTTCGCCGGCGCGGGCGCGCTGCGAGAACCAGATGATCTTGCTGCCGGTCTCGGTGGCGCAGCAGCCCCAGCCGTCGCTCATCGCGGCGAGGTGCTGCAGGCAGGCGCGCAGTTCGTGGTCCGGGCGCAGGGCACGGTCGTTGTCGCCGATGGCGGTGATGAGGTGCTGGCCGTTCCACCACATCTCGATCGAGGTGTTCTTGTCCTTCGCGTGCTCGTCGATGGCCCGCAGCAGCATCTCCGTGCCGTGGCGGACGGGCTCGACAAGTGTCTCCAGGTCCCAGTACCGGAGGTGAGCGGCCAGAATTCGGCTGACCTGTCCCACCCGTTCGGGGCTGACTTCCACGTCGAGGTGGTAGTAGCAGGGCACTGCGGTCTTCACCGTCGTTACCTCCTCACCGCGAAGCTCCCGCTCTCCTCGCCCCTGCGGGACGGGCCCCGAGCACGGAGCGTGAGCACTGATCGCTTCTGAGTCACTCCAGGGTGGGGGTGGTACGCCATTCGTGCAACAGGAGGAAACACCTGGGGTGGTTGAAGCTCCAACAAGACGCTGAGTCGTCGGCCGTGCACCATGTGTGAAGACCTCGATGCCCGTAACGGAACCCGTGTGTGCGCGCACGGGTGCCGCCCGACGGTCGGGAGACGCGTCATCGAGCAGCCCGGAAGGTGAACGGCGCCATGCTGCTACCGGCCAAAGCCGAAGTCGCTCGGCAACTGCGGCGATATCGGGCCTGGGAACGCGCCATGCTCGCGGCCCCTGCCGACCACACGGTGCGCGCCACTTTCGAGGACGCCGGGTACACCCTGTGCGTGCTGATGGGAAAGCGCTGCGCGCGCGAGGCCGCGGACGCGGCCGAGCGCTATCTGCGCATCACCCTGGCGGCCTACCTCCGGGAGCAGAACGAGCGGCCCCACCTGACCGCCACCCGGCGGGGCCCACCGAGATCACGGCGGTGGCGCTTCCTTGCCGGAAGGTAGTTCCGGCGCAGCTTCGACCCCCGGCCGGGCCTGGTGCCCGGCCTCGAGCACGGCGGAGGTGAACCATGGGCAGGACCAAGACGAAGACCGGGACCAGAACCGGGACGATCGGCCGCATCCCGGTACGGGACGTACAGCCGGCCGTGGAGTGCGGCAGGCATCCGGCGAAGGCGGTCGCGGGAGAGACCTTCGAGGTCACCGCCACCGTGTTCCGCGAGGGCCATGACGCCGTGGCCGCCAATGTCGTGCTGACCGATCCCGACGGCCGTCCCGGACCGTGGACGCCGATGCACGAGCTGACCCCGGGAAGCGACCGCTGGGGCGCCAAGGTGACGCCGGCCTCGGAGGGGCACTGGACCTTCCAGGTGGAGGCCTGGAGCGATCCGGTGGCCACGTGGCGCCACACCGCCCGGATCAAGGTCCCGGCCGGCATCGACGTCGGGCTCGTCCTGGAGGAGGGCGGCGAACTGTACGAGCGTGCGGCGGCCGCGGTCCCCGACGACGCGGGGCGGGCGACCGTGCGGGCCGCCGCGGAGGCGTTGCGGGACGACTCGCTGCCGCCCGTGTCACGGCTGGAGGCGGCGTTCGCGGCGAACGTGGATGCGGTGTTGGGGCGGTATCCGTTGCGGGATCTGGTCACGGTGACGGATCCGCTGCCGCTGCTGGTGGAGCGCGAGAGGGCCCTGTACGGCTCCTGGTACGAGTTCTTCCCCCGCTCCGAAGGCACACCGCAGCGGCCCCACGGCACCTTCCGCACCGCCGCGCGCCGGCTGCCGGCGATCGCCGCGATGGGCTTCGACGTGGTCTACCTGCCGCCCATCCACCCCATCGGCACGACCTTCCGCAAAGGCCCGAACAACACCCTCTCCGCCGGCCCCGAGGACGTCGGCGTGCCCTGGGCGATCGGCTCCCCCGAGGGCGGCCACGACGCGATCCACCCCGACCTGGGCACGATCGAGGACTTCGACCACTTCGTGGCCCGGGCGGGCGAACTGGGCCTGGAGATCGCCCTCGACTTCGCCCTGCAGTGCTCCCCCGACCACCCCTGGGTGCACAAACACCCCGAGTGGTTCCACCACCGCCCCGACGGCACCATCGCCTACGCCGAGAACCCGCCGAAGAAGTACCAGGACATCTACCCCCTCGCCTTCGACGCCGACCTGGACGGCCTGATCACCGAGACCCTGCGCGTCCTGCGGCACTGGATGGCCCACGGCGTGCGGATCTTCCGCGTGGACAACCCGCACACCAAACCGGTCGTGTTCTGGCAGCAGGTCATCGCCGACATCAACCGCACCGACCCGGACGTGATCTTCCTGGCCGAGGCATTCACCCGCCCGGCGATGATGCACACCCTCGCCCAGATCGGCTTCCAGCAGTCCTACACCTACTTCACCTGGCGCAACACCAAGCAGGAACTCACCGAGTACCTCACCGAACTCTCCGGCGAGGCGGCCTCCTACATGCGGCCGAACTTCTTCGCCAACACCCCCGACATCCTGCACGAGTTCCTCCAGCACGGCGGCCGCCCCGCCTTCGAGCTGCGCGCCGTACTGGCCGCCACCCTCTCCCCCACCTGGGGCATCTACAGCGGCTACGAACTGTGCGAGAACACCCCCCTGCGCAACGGCAGCGAGGAATACCTCCACTCGGAGAAGTACCAGCTACGGCGCCGCGACTGGGAAGCCGCCGCACGCGAGGGCCGCACCATCGCCCCCCTGATCACCCAGCTCAACGCGGTCCGAAGAAGCCACCCCGCCCTCCACCGGCTACGGAACCTCCGCTTCCACCGGACCGACAACGACGCGCTCATCGCGTACAGCAAACGCACGGGCCCGGACACCGTTCTGGTGATCGCCAACCTTGATCCTCACCACACCCAGGAGGCCACGGTCTCGTTGGACATGCCGCAACTCGGCCTGGACTGGGATGCCTCCCTGTCCGTGCACGACGAACTGACGGGTGAGACCTATCGCTGGGGCAGGACCAACTACGTACGTCTGGAGCCCGGCAGGGCGCCCGCGCACGTGCTCCACGTCCAGGCATCAGCACCGCAGATCGGAGGGTCCCCCGCGTCATGACCGTCAACGAGCCCGTGCTGGACACCTTCGAGGACACGCCTGCCAAGGATCGTGACCCGGATTGGTTCAAGCGCGCCGTCTTCTACGAGGTCCTGGTCCGCTCCTTCCAGGACAGCAACGGCGACGGCGTCGGCGACCTCAAAGGCCTTACCGCCAAACTCGACTACCTGCAATGGCTCGGCGTCGACTGCCTGTGGCTGCCGCCCTTCTTCAAATCACCGCTCAGGGACGGCGGCTACGACGTCTCCGACTACACTGCCGTCCTGCCCGAATTCGGTGACCTCGCCGACTTCGTCGAATTCGTCGACTCCGCCCATCAGCGCGGCATGCGGGTCATCATCGACTTCGTCATGAACCACACCAGCGACCAGCACCCGTGGTTCCAGGAATCGAGGAAAGACCCCGACGGCCCCTACGGCGACTACTACATGTGGGCCGACGACGACAAGCAGTACGCCGACGCCCGCATCATCTTCGTCGACACCGAAGCCTCCAACTGGACGTACGACCCGGTCCGAGGCCAGTACTTCTTCCACCGCTTCTTCTCCCACCAACCCGACCTGAACTACGAGAGTCCGGCCGTGCAGGAGGAGATCCTGGCCGCCCTCCGCTTCTGGCTGGACCTGGGAATCGACGGATTCCGGCTGGACGCGGTGCCCTATCTGTACGCGGAGGAGGGCACGAACTGCGAGAACCTTCCCGCGACCCATGAGTTCCTCAGGCGTGTCCGCCGTGAGATCGACGCGATGTATCCGGACACCGTGCTGCTGGCCGAAGCGAACCAGTGGCCTGAAGACGTCGTCGATTACTTCGGCGACTTCCAAAACGGTGGCGACGAGTGCCACATGGCCTTCCACTTCCCCGTCATGCCCAGGATCTTCATGGCCGTACGGCGGGAATCCCGCTACCCGGTCTCGGAAATCCTCGCCAAGACCCCGGCCATCCCCTCCGGCTGCCAGTGGGGCATCTTCCTGCGCAACCACGACGAGCTGACCCTCGAAATGGTCACCGACGAAGAGCGCGACTACATGTGGGCGGAATACGCCAAGGACCCCCGCATGCGCGCCAACATCGGCATCCGCAGGCGGCTCGCCCCGCTCCTCGACAACGACCGTCATTCGATCGAGCTGTTCACCGCCCTGCTGCTCGCCCTGCCGGGCAGCCCGATCCTCTACTACGGCGACGAGATCGGCATGGGCGACAACATCTGGCTCGGCGACCGCGACGCCGTCCGCACACCGATGCAGTGGACCCCGGACCGCAACGCCGGCTTCTCCTCCTGTGACCCGGGACGCCTCTGCCTTCCCACGATCATGGACCCCGTCTACGGCTACCAGGTGACGAACGTCGAGGCCTCCATGGCCTCCCCGTCCTCGCTCCTGCACTGGACCCGCCGCATGATCGAGATCCGCAAGCAGAACCCGGCCTTCGGACTCGGCTCCTACACGGAACTCCAGTCCTCCAACCCGGCGGTGCTCGCCTTCCTGCGCGAATACGAGGACGACCTCGTGCTGTGCGTGAACAACTTCGCGCGGTTCGCGCAGCCCACCGAGCTCGACCTGCGCGAGTTCAGCGGACGCCACCCGGTCGAGCTGTTCGGCGGGGTCCGCTTCCCGGCCATCGGTGAGCTGCCGTATCTGCTGACCCTCGGGGGCCACGGCTTCTACTGGTTCCGGCTCTCCCGAGTCGCATCCCGCATCGGCAGACGACTTTGAGCGTGAGCTTCGAGCGTGTGCCGAGGAAAGGACGGGTCACCATGCAGAAGACCGCATCTCCCCGACCGAGCCGTACGGTCGACGCGAGCCCCATGGCCTCGCTCGCCGGGCTGCTGCGCGAGTGGCTGCCACGGCAGCGCTGGTTCGCGGGCAAGGACCGGCCCGTCACGGACCTGGCGCTGCTCTCCATGACGGAGCTGTTCCCGGGCTGTCTGCATCTGCTGGTGCACGCCGGTCACGCGGGGGTCCCCGCCCCCGGTGGTGCGCCCCCGGCCGGTGACTGCTACCAGCTGCTGCTCGGCGTACGGCAGCATCTGTCACCGCGGCTCGGCCGGGCGCTCATCGGGCGTGCGGAGGAAGGGCCGTTGGCCGGTCTGACGGTCTTCGACGCGTTGCAGGACCCGCGGTCGGCCCAGCTGCTGCTGGAGCGGCTGCGGCATCCGGGCGCGGCCGGCCCGCTGCGCTTCGAGGCGGACCCGTCCGTGTCGGTGCCGGCGGCTCTCGTGCCGCGGCTGCTGGACGCGGAGCAGTCCAACTCCTCGCTGGTGTACGGCGACACGTACATCCTCAAGCTCTTCCGGCGCATCCAGCCGGGCGTCAACCCCGACCTGGAGCTGTCCGGCGCGCTGGCCGAGCAGGGCTGCCGTCGCGTACCGGCCCCCGTGGCCTGGTTCCGCACGACGCATCCCTGGGAGGCGACGCTCGGTGTGCTGCAGCCGTTCCTGCGGGACGCCTCCGACGGCTGGACGCTGGCGCTGGACGCGCTGGCCTCCGGTGGCGACTTCACCGCGGAGGCCCGTCAGTTGGGGCGGGCGACGGCGGAAGTGCATCTGGCGCTGGCCTCGGCCTTCCCCTCCCGGGCCCACGGCGAGAACGGGCGTACGGCGACGGCGATGACGGAGCGCCTGGAGATCGCCGCGCACTTCGTCCCCGCGCTGCAGCCCTACGTCCCCGGCCTGCGCACCGCCTTCGGCGCCCTCGCCAGCTGCGATCCCGGGCCGCCCGCCCAGCGCATCCACGGCGACCTGCACCTGGGACAGGTGCTGCGGGCCGGCCGTGAATGGTTCGTCATCGACTTCGAGGGCGAGCCGTCCCGCCCGCTCGCCGAGCGGCGCGGCCTCCACTCGCCGGTGCGGGACATCGCCGGCATGCTCCGCTCCTTCGACTACGCCGCCCGCCAGCGCCGCCCGTGGCGTCCGGAGTGGGCGCGCCGCTGCCGGGAGGCCTACTGCGCGGGCTATGCCGCCCTCGCCGGGTGGGACCCGCGCAAGAAGCACGGCTTGCTGCGTGCGTATGAGACCGACCGCGCCGTGTACGAGGTGCTGTACGAGGCCCGGCACCGACCCGACTGGTTGCCCGTACCGATGGCGGCGATCGAACGCCTCGCCGTGAGAGGAGCCTGACCCCATGGCCCTGCACGAGACCTCGCGCCCCGAATCGGCCGGACCGGGCCGGCACGCCGCCGCGCCTCCCCTGGACCCGGCCGACCGTGAGCGCCTGCTGTCGGGCGCCCACCACGATCCGCACGCGCTGCTCGGCGCGCATCCCGTCCCGGGCGGGATCGCCGTGCGGGCACTGCGCCCGTTCGCGCGTGCGGTGAGCGCCGTGGTCGACGGCGAGCGCACCTCGCTCGTCTCGGAGGGCGACGGCCTCTTCTCCTGCGTACTGCCGCTGGACGCGATCCCCGCGTACACGCTGCTGGTCTCGTACGAGGAGAGCGGGGCCGACGAGCGCGAGGTCCACGACCCGTACCGCTTTGTGCCCGCCCTCGGCGAGCTCGACCTCCACCTCATCCGCGAGGGCCGGCACGAGGAGCTGTGGAAGGCGCTCGGCGCCGAGCCGATGACCCACCAGGGCGTGACCGGCACCCGCTTCACGGTCTGGGCGCCCAACGCGCGGGGCGTGCGGGTCGCCGGGGACTTCACCTGCTGGGACGGGACAGCGTTCCCCATGCGGTCCCTCGGTGCGTCCGGGGTGTGGGAGCTGTTCCTGCCGGGCATCGGCGAGGGCACCCGGTACAAGTTCGAGATCACCTCACGGTACGGCCACCGCTTCCTCAAGGCCGACCCGATGGCGCGCTGCGCGGAGGTCCCGCCCGACACGGCGTCGATCGTGCACGCCTCGCACTACGAGTGGGGCGACGAGAGGTGGATGGCGCACCGGGGTGACGTCCCGGTGCACCAGGCCCCCTTCTCGGTGTACGAGGTTCACCTCCCGTCGTGGCGGCCGGGTCTGACGTACCGCGGGCTCGCCGAGGAACTGCCCGCGTACGTCCGCGACCTCGGTTTCACCCATGTCGAGTTCATGCCGGTCGCGCAGCACCCCTTCGCCGGGTCCTGGGGCTATCAGGTCACCGGTTTCTACGCGCCGACCGCGCGGCTCGGGACGCCCGACGACTTCAAGTACCTGGTGGACGCCCTGCACCAGGCCGGCATCGGCGTGATCGTGGACTGGGTGCCGGCCCATTTCCCCAAGGACGACTGGGCGCTGGCCCGGTTCGACGGGGACCCGCTGTACGAGCCCGGAGACTCGCGGCGTGCCGAGCATCCGGACTGGGGGACGTTCGAGTTCGACTACGGACGTACCGAGGTGCGCAACTTCCTCGTCGCCAACGCCACCTACTGGTGCGAGGAGTTCCACATCGACGGGCTCCGGGTGGACGCCGTCGCCTCCATGCTCTACCTCGACTACTCGCGGGACTCCGGGCAGTGGGCGCCGAACGTCTTCGGCGGCCGGGAGGACCTGGACGCGATGGCGTTCCTGCAGGAGATGAACGCGACCGTGTACCGGCGCAACCCGGGAGTCGTCACGATCGCGGAGGAGTCGACCGCCTGGGGCGGGGTGACCCGGCCGACCGACAGCGGCGGGCTGGGGTTCGGGCTGAAGTGGAACATGGGCTGGATGCACGACTCGCTGCAGTACATCGCCAAGGAGCCGGTGCACCGCAAGTACCACCACAACGAGATGACCTTCTCGATGGTGTACGCCTACAGCGAGAACTACGTCCTGCCCATCTCCCACGACGAGGTGGTGCACGGCAAGCAGGCGCTGGTCTCCAAGATGCCCGGTGACTGGTGGCAGCGACGCGCCAACCACCGGGCGTACCTGGCCTACATGTGGGCCCACCCCGGCAAGCAGCTCCTCTTCATGGGCCAGGAGTTCGCGCAGGGCGCGGAGTGGTCGCAGGCGCACGGCCCCGAGTGGTGGCTGCTGGATCCCGGGTACGCGTCCGCGGGTGACCATCGGGGCGTGCAGGAGCTGGTCCGTGACCTCAACACCTTCTACCGGGCGACGCCTGCCCTGTGGGAGCGGGACACCGACCCCGCCGGCTTCCAATGGGTGCTCGGCGACGCCGCCGAGGACAACGTCTTCGCCTTCCTCCGGTTCGGCGCCGACGGCGACGTCCTGCTCGCCGTCTCCAACTTCTCCCCCGTCGTCCGTCACGACTACCGCCTCTGGGTGCCGGACCACATCGACGCCTGGCAGGAGACCCTCAACACCGACGCCGCGCACTACGGCGGCAGCGACGTCACCAACCCCGACCCCCTCAAGCCGGAGGACGGGCACATTCGGCTCACGCTTCCTCCGCTCGCGACGGTGTGGTTGTCGCCCTGATCCACCCGCTGAGCCGAGATCACCAAACGGGGTCAATTGTCAGTTCCGGGCACCGTCCGCTCGCAGCTGGGCTAGATTCGGGCAGCGCCGATAACAGAACTCATCGGTGACGTCACACCCGGTACGCACCAGGAGCAGCGCATGCGCGATCTCGGCCTCGCTCCCCCGACCGTCACGCCCCTGACCGGCGGGCTCGCCGACAGCGTCTTCGAGACGGCGGCCCTCGATCCCACACTGCCGTTACTCGCGCGCCGCCCCGATCCCTCCTCCACCACCTGGGAGGAGGTGACCGCCGCGGAACTGCGCGACGAGGTGACCGATCTGGCCAAGGGGCTGATCGCGTCCGGGATCTCGCCGGGCCACCGCGTGGCCGTCATGGCGCGCACGCGTTACGAGTGGACGGTGCTCAGCTACGCGCTCTGGACGGTGGGCGCCGAGGTGGTCCCGATCTATCCGACGGCGTCGCGCGACCAGGTCGAGTGGATCCTGCGGGACGCCGAGTGCGTGGCCGTCGTCGTCGAGGACGAGCAGGCGATCATGACGGTCGGCTCCGTGTGCGGCTCGCTGCCGCAGCTGCGCCATGTCTGGCAGCTGGACGCGGGAGGGCTGCAGCAGCTCGTGGAGCGGGGCGAGTTCATTCCGCTCACCACGGTCGAGTCGCTGCGCCGCATCGTGCTGCCGGACTCCACCGCAGCCGTCATGTACACCTCCGGCACGACGGGCCGTCCCCTGGGCTGCGCGCTGAGCCACCGCGGCCTGGCGAGCCCCTGCGACACACTCCTCGCGGGCTGGGGCCACACAGTGATCCCGCCCGGCGAGCAGCAGGGCTCGGTACTCGCCTTCCTGCCCTTCTCCCATGTGTACGGCCTCCTGGTGCAGGCAATGTGCATCCGCGGCGGAATGCTGATGGGGCACGAGCCCGACCTGAACGAGGCCGCGCTGTCGTCGGCGCTGCGCACCTTCCGACCGACCTGGTTCTGCGCTGTGCCGTCGATCTTCGAGAAGATCTACAAGAACTTCCTGCGCGCGGCCCAACAGACGGGCCGCGGCGCGCTGTTCGAGCGGGCCGCCGACACGGCACGGGACTTCGCGGCGGCGCTGGAACGGCAGCGGCTGGGCGGCGGCCCCGGGCCCGGTTTCGATCTGCGGCTGCAACACGCCCTGTACGAGCGGACGGTGTACCGCAAGCTGCGGGCCGCGCTGGGCGGCAGGGTGTGCCGGGCGACGTCCGGCGGTTCGCCCCTGAACCGTGAACTCTCCTTGTTCTACGAGGGCATCGGCATCTACGTGAACGACGCCTACGGCCTCACCGAGACCTCCGGCGGGGTGACAGCGCAGCCGGTGGGCCGGGAGATGTCGGGGACGGTCGGACAGGCCCTGCCGGGCGTGGACATCCGGGTGGCCGACGACGGGGAGATCCTGGTGCGGGGGCCCTCGGTGTTCCAGGGCTACGTCAACGACGACGCCTCGACGCGGGCGGCGCTGCGCGGCGGCTGGCTGGCCACCGGAGACCTGGGGCGGCTGGACTCCGACGGCTACCTGACGATCACCGGGCGCAAGAAGGACGTCATCATCACGAGCAGCGGCAAGAGCGTCTCCCCGGCGCTCCTGGAGCAGCGCCTGAGGCAGCATCCGATGATCCATCAGGCGGTGGTCGTGGGCGACAACCGGCCCTGCGTCGGCGCCCTGATCACCCTGGACCCGGACTTCCTGGCGTACTGGCGCGAGTCCCTCGCGGTGCGCAGCGACGCGCGGATCCGGGAGGCCCGGGAGGAGAACGCGCTGCGGGAGGAGCTCGCCCGTGCCGTGGCCGCCGCCAACAGCGCGGTGTCCCGCTCGGAATCCATCCGCGTGTTCCGGGTGCTGCCGGAGCCCTTCGACGTGGCCAGCGGCTTGCTGACGCCGTCGATGAAGCTGCGCCGGGACGCGATCGTGCGGCACCACGCACTGCAGATCGACGCGATGTACCAGGCCCGCTCGCGTACGCCCCGGGAACACGTGGTGGACGAGCTGGCGCACTGGGACGACGCGGACAACGTCTTCGGCTGAGCGCTGAGCGCTGAGGGCGCCTACTCGCAACCAGGGCGACAGGTCCATACCAATCACCCGTCAAAAGATCACGCGAACATGTCTTTCGCTTCCGAACCGGTGTGCTCCCGCGCCGGTTGGGGCAGGGTGGCTGTCGACGGGTTCATCTGCCTGCCGCACCCGGCTGGCGGAACGACCGGCGGCGCGGTGGGATCGATGCGTGCGAAGCAGCGGTCCAGGGGCAGGCGAACGACGTCGAGGCAGACCGCCTGGAGCCGCAGAAGGGAACATCACCGTGACACGACCCAGGATCCTGGTGGTTGGGGCAGGCTTCGCCGGAGTCGGCTGCGTTCGCCGACTGGAACGCAAACTCTCCCCGGACGAAGCCGAGATCACCTTGGTGACGCCGTCCTCCTACCAGCTCTACCTGCCACTTCTTCCTCAGGTCGCCTCCGGCGTCCTGACGCCCCAGTCGATCGCCGTGTCCCTGCGTCGCAGCCGCAAGTACCGCACCCGGATCATCCCGGGCGGCGCCATCGGCGTGGATCTCGCGGCCAAGACCTGCGTCATCCGCACCATCACCGACGAGGTCGTCAACGAGCCGTACGACTACATCGTGCTGGCACCCGGGAGCATCACCCGCACCTTCGACATCCCGGGGCTCACCGACCACGGGTATGGCATGAAGACGCTCGCGGAGGCCGCCTACCTCCGCGACCACGTCATCTCCCAGCTGGACCTCGCCGACGCCAGCCACGATCCGGCCGAGCGCGCCGCACGGCTGCAGTTCGTGGTGGTCGGCGGCGGTTACGCGGGCACCGAGACCGCCGCGTGCCTGCAGCAGCTGACGCACAACGCGGTCAAGCGCTATCCGCGGCTCGACCCGAAGCTGATCAGGTGGCACCTGATCGACATCGCGCCGAGGCTGATGCCCGAGCTCGGCGAGAAGCTCGGCAGTGACGCCCAGGAGATCCTGCGCAAGCGGGGCATCGAGATCTCCCTGGGCGTGTCCATCGCGAAGGCGGGTCCCGACGAGGTCACCTTCACCGACGGCCGCGTCGTCCCCACCCGGACCCTGATCTGGACCGCCGGCGTCGTCGCCAGCCCGCTCATCGGCACGCTCGGCGCGGAGACGATCCGGGGACGGCTCGCGGTCACGGCCGAGATGAACCTGCCGGGCCACGACGGTGTGTTCGCCCTCGGCGACGCCGCCGCGGTGCCCGACGTGGCGAAGGAGGAGGAGGGCGCCGTCTGCCCACCCACCGCCCAGCACGCCATGCGCCAGGGCAAGGTCGTCGCCGACAACGTCATCGCGGCCCTGCGCAACCGGCCGCTGCGGCCGTACAAGCACAAGGATCTCGGCCTGGTCGTCGACCTCGGCGGCCGCGACGCCGTCTCCAAGCCCCTCGGCGTCGAACTGAAGGGCCTGCCCGCCCTCGCCGTCGCCCGCGGCTACCACTGGTCGGCGCTGCGCACCAACGTCGCCAAGACCCGCGTCATGACGAACTGGCTGCTCAACGCCGTCGCCGGGGACGATTTCGTACGCACCGGGTTCCAGTCACGCAGTCCGGCCAAGCTGAAGGACTTCGAGTTCGCGCACGCGTATCTGACGCCGGAGCAGCTGCGGGCGCAGGTCACCGGGGAGGACGGCGCCGAGGGGACGGATGGGTGACCCGAGGGGACGGACGGGTGAGGTGACGGCCTCGGCCGGGCCGCGGTTCGTGGTGTGAACGGGGAGAGAGTAGGAGAGAGTACGGCGGCGTGAGGGCAGTGGGACGGCCGGTGCGGGCGCGACTGCGTGACCGTGTCGCGGCGTCGGACCCCGGACTGCTGCGGCTGACCGCAGGGCTGCGCACGGCGGGCGCGATCGCCCTCGCGGTCGCCGTGCTCGCCCTGCTCGGCACCGATGTGACCCACCTGGTGGCGGGGGCCCTGGCGGCGATGGTCGCCACCTTCGCTATCCGGGAGAAGCAGCGCGGACAGCAGGCCGTCACGCTCGCCCTGGGCCTGCCGGTGGCACTGGCGTCCATGACGCTGGCCGCGGCTCTGCACAGCCGTGTCGTGGCCGGTGACCTCGTCTTCGTCGCGCTCATCTTCTGTGCCGTCTACGGCCGCAGGTTCGGCGACCGCGGCACCGCGCTCGGCCTGATCGGCTTCCAGATCTACTTCGTGTCCCTGTTCGTCGGCGCCACCGTCTCCGGTCTGCCCGAGCTGTACGGTGCGGTCGCCGTGGCCTTCGTGTGCAGCGCGCTGGTGCGTTTCGCCGTCGTCCCCGAGACGCCGACGGGGGTGCTCGATCGGCTGCGCGGGGCCTTCCGCGCCCGGCTGGCCCAGCTGCTGTCCGCGCAGCTCGACCTGCTGGACGCCGGTCCCGACGAGGCGGACCGGGCGCTGGAGCGCGTGCGCGAGGGCACGGCGCGTCTGCATGAGACGGCGCTGCTGATCCAGGGCCGGCTGGCGGACGGGACCGCGGACGAGGCCGTGGCCCGGCTCGTCCAACGGCGCGTCGCGGACGCCGAGATCGCCGCCGAGCGGCTGGGGCTGTCGCTGCTCGCCGCACGCGGCGCCGAGCGGGCGGACACGCTGGCCCTGCATCTGCCGGGAGCGCCCTTCCCCTCGGGCGGCCGACTACCCGTACGGGACGAGGGGACCGTCGCGCTGCGACGTGACCTCCAGGCGCTGCGCCTGCTCGTCCTGCGTCCGGTCGGCCAGGCCACCGGAACCGCGCTGTCCCGCGTCCGCAACCGGCTCCTCGGCTACCGCGACGAGGAGAACCTGCCCGACGCCTCCCCCGCCGTGCAGGACGTCTTCCGGGCCGTCGGCGAGGCCGCCCGCGCTGTCCTCGGGCTGCGGATCGCCCTCGGCGGACCCCAGGACGAGTCGGACGACACCCCGGCCACGGCCCGTTCGCGCGAGGAACTGGACGCGGAGGACGCCGTGCTCAACGCCGACGCGGAGGACGCCGAGGAGAAGCCCACCGGGCTGCGGCGGCCCACCACACGTGCCGCCGTGCAGGTGGCCGTCGGGTCGACGCTGGCCATGGTGGGCGGCGAGCTGCTGTCCCGGGACCGCTGGTACTGGGCGGTGCTGACCTGCTGGATCGTGTTCCTCAACACCGCGTCCACGGGCGAGATCCTGGTCAAGGGCTACCGCCGCCTGCTGGGCACCGTGCTCGGCGTTCTGGCCGGGATCGTGCTGGCGGGTGCCGTCGGACGCCACACCTGGACGGCGTTCGCGCTGGTGCTGCTGTTCGTCTTCGCGATGTTCTACTCGGCACCGCTGTCCTACACGCTGGTGTCGTTCTTCGTCACCGCGGCACTCGGGCTGCTCTACACCCTGCTGCACACCTACAGCCTCTCGGTGCTCGTGCTGCGCATCGAGGAGACGGCGCTCGGCGCGGCCTGCGGGGTGATCGCGGCCGCACTGGTCCTGCCGGTACAGACGGACCGCCGGACGAACGAACTCCTCGCCACGGTCCTGGAACGGCTCGGCGAGGTCACCCGCAGCGCCGTCGAGCAGCTCAGCGGCGGGCCCCCCGTCGACCTGCTCGACCAGGCGCGCGACCTCGACCAGGCGCTGGCCGATCTGCGTGCCGCCACCCAGCCCCTCACGCATCCGGTCACGCCCCTGCGGGCCCGCCGGGAGACCGCGCGCTACGTCGTCGCGCTGCTGGAGACATGCGCGTACCACGCACGTGCCCTGGCCGCGACCGCCGAGCTGCTGCCCACCCATCCCTCGATCGCGGCGGACCCCCGGCTGCGCCGGGCCGCGGGGCGCATCGCGCACAACATCGAGGCGATCGGCTCCCATGTCACCGACGAACACTCCACGGCCCGGATCGAGACCGGCCCGAGCATCGCCTCGCTCCTCGGACCGGCCGCCCCCGGCGCACCGCGCTACGGCCGGGTCACCGACCGTGTCCTGCGGCATCTGCAGCGTCTCGACGAAGGTGTGGCCGGTCTGGCCCGTCCGCTGGGGGTGCCGGTGAAAGCATCGGACGGATGACTGCTCATCGGGCCGATACCGGGGTACGCGGATGACATGACCGATGTCGTGGACTCAGACGAACTGATGCGGCGCATGCAGCGCGCCAGGGCCTGTGCCCGGCAGGAAGAGCGGACGTGGCGGGCCAGGAGCGAGCAGCTGCGGTCGGCCGACCCCGACGGGGCCCGCGACGCCGCCGTACGGACCCTGGCCTACGAGGCCGTGGTCACCGTGCTGGAGGAGATCCTGACTCCGGGCAAGCACGCCGAGCGGCCCTGAACATGGATCGAAGTGAAACCGGTCACGCAACCCGGTTTCGGTTACGCAGAATCCCCCTAGATGGTTTACGGTTCATACATACGTGGTCACGGGGTCGACCGTATCCGTCCTCCGCGCACCACCACCTACGGCCCTGGCTGGTCTCCCCCGTCCAGCCAGGGCTTCTTCATGCCCTCGGCGGCCTTCGCGCGCAGACTCCCGGTCGAAACCGCCCTCCGCCGAGGTGCTCAGCGCGGCGGCAGCAGCTGAAATGGATCCAGGGAAAGCCCCGGAACCTCAGTCGCCGGTGAGGAGCCCCGTGTCATGACCAAAGCGATCAAATTGCTGGCGGCCCTTCCGCCACCTCAGCGTGAGCGCCTGATGTCGCTGGCCCGGGAGGTCTCCTTCCCGGAGGACGCCCGGATCTTCGAGGCGGGCGGCACGGCCGACCGCTTCTGGGTCATCCGCTCCGGCGCCGTCTCCCTCGACCAGCGGGTGACGTCGATCCAGCGGGTGACCGTCGCCAGCCTGGGCGCCGGCGATCTGCTCGGCTGGTCCTGGCTGTTCCCGCCGTACCAGTGGGACTTCGGCGCGGAGGCCTTCAGCCCCGTGCGTGCCTACGAGTTCGAGGCGGCGGCGGTGCTGCGGCTCTGCGAGGAGGATCCGGGGCTCGGGATGTCGTTGGTGCGGCATGTCGCCGAAATCCTCGCGCACCGGCTGGAGATGACCCGGGGCAAGCTGATGGAGCAGTACGGGCAGCACCGGCGCAGTGTGCTCTGAGCGTCAGACGCGGTAGCGGCGCAGGGCGGGCAGCGCGGCGGCCAGGCCCAGCATGACGGCGACCACCAGCAGCCCGCCGCCGACGGTCGCCGTGCGTGCGCCGAAGGCCGAGCCCGCCGTGCCGTGCAGGACGTCGGCGAGGCGCGGGCCGCCCGCGACGACGACCGTGAAGACGCCCTGCATCCGCCCGCGCATCTCGTCACTGGCGGCGGACAGCAGGATCGCCCCGCGGAAGACCATCGAGACCATGTCGGCGACTCCGGCGAGGGCCAGGAACATCACCGCGAGCCACAGGCTGCCGCTCAGCCCGAAGCCGGTGATCGCAGCGCCCCAGGCGACGACCGCGCCGATCACCATCCAGCCGTGCCGGCGAGCCCGGGAGAACGTGCCGGAGAACAGCCCGCCGGCCACCGCGCCGACCGGGATCGCCGCGAACAGCAGGCCGAGCGCGAGCCCTTCGCCGTACGACGCGTAGGTCTGGCTCGCGAGTTGCGGGAAGAGGGCGCGGGGCATGCCGAAGACCATCGCGACGACGTCGGCGAGGAAGGACAGCAACAGCACCTTGTGCAGGGCTATGTAGCGGAAGCCCTCCGCGATCTCGCGCACACCCGCGCGCCGCTTCGTGGTGGTCGTCGCGCCCGCCAGGGGCGGCAGGGCGGGCAGCCGGACGACCGCCCAGACCGTGACGCACAGGGCCAGCGCGTCGATGAGGTACAGCTCGGCCAGGCCGATGACGGGTATGAGCACGCCGGCCAGCAGCGGTCCGACCACCTGGCCGGTCTGCATGACGGTCGAGCCGAGGGCGTTCGCAGCGGGCAGTTCGCCGGCGGGCACCAGACGGGCGATGGAGGCGTTGCGGGCCGGGGCGTTGAGCCCCCAGAACGCCTGCTGCACGGCGAGCAGCACCATCAGCGCGGTCACCGACGCAAGGCCCGTGACGGCCTGGAGCCAGAACAGCACCGAGGTGACGGCGATGCCGCTGTTGGTGATCAGCAGCAGTTTGCGCCGGTCCATGCTGTCGGCGATCGCCCCGCCCCACAGGGCGAACACCACGAGCGGCAGCAGTCCGGCGAGGCTCGCGGCGCCGACCCAGGCAGAGGAGCCGGTGATGTCGTAGATCTGCTTGGGCACGGCGACCGCGGTGAGCTGGCTGCCGACGGCCGTGACGATGGTCGAGGACCACAGGCGGCGGTAGGCGGGGCGGCGCAGCGGCCGGGTGTCCATGGCCCAGCGGCGCCAGCCGCGCCGCTGGGGCGGCACCGAAGAGGGGTTCTTCTCCTGTGGTTCGGTACTGCTCTCGCTGGTGTCCACGGGCTTCCTGGATGCTCGTTACATCTTTCTCGTCCGGGATCACTATCGCAGCACCGGGAGGGAGTTGGGGTCCGTGTCTCAGCTTCCGGCGATCAGGCTGACACTCAGAGCGATCATCGTCGCGGCCACCAGTCCGTCCAGCACGCGCCAGGCCACAGGCTTGGCGAGGTGACGGCTCAGCAGCCGCGCCCCGAAACCGAGGGCGGCGAACCAGCACAGGCTGGCGAGTGCGGCACCGAGGCCGAACGTCCAGCGCATCGGGCCGCGGTCGGCGGCGACCGTGCCGAGCAGGAAGACGGTGTCGAGGTAGACGTGCGGATTGAGCCAGGTCATCGCGAGGCAGGTCAGCACCGCCCGGCGCCGTGACCCCGCCGCGTCGCCGTCGGTCAGCAGGGCGCCGCTCGGCCGGAACACCCGGCGAGCGGCGAGAGCGCCGTAGCAGAGCAGGAACGCCCCGCCGACCCAGGCGACCGCCGTCAGCACGCCGGGCCACGCCACGACCACCGCGCCGACGCCGGCCACGCCCAGGGTGATGAGCAGCGCGTCGGACAGGGCGCAGATGCCGACGACGGCGAGGACCGCGTCGCGCCGGATCCCCTGGCGCAGGACGAAGGCGTTCTGGGCGCCGATGGCGACGATCAGGGAGAGGCCGGTGCCGAATCCGGCGGCCGCGGTGGTGAGGGCGTTGGTCATGGCATCGACGCTAAGGAAGCGATCACTGCAAGTACAGCTAAAGATTCTTACGTATCATTAGCTCTCGTGAAGACTGAGCTGACCGAGCTTCCCCTCGACCAGGTGCGGACGCTGCTCGCGGTGGTGGACGAGGGCACCTTCGACGCGGCCGCCGCCGCGCTGCATGTGACGCCGTCGGCGGTGAGCCAGCGCGTGAAGGCGCTGGAGCAGCGCACGGGGCGGGTGCTGCTGGTGCGGACCAAGCCGGTGCGGCCGACCGAGTCGGGCGAGGTCGTCGTCCGGTTCGCCCGCCAGCTGGCGCGGCTGGAGCGCGATGCGCGGGCCGAGCTCGGCATGAGCGTGGCCGGGGAGGCGACCCGGGTGTCGATCGCGGTCAACGCCGACTCGCTGGCGACCTGGTTCCTGGCGGCCCTCACGCGCGTGCCTCAGGAGCCACGGCTCAGCTTCGAGCTGCGGCGGGAGGACGAGAGCCGTACGGCGTCGATGCTGCGGGAGGGCCTGGTCATGGCGGCGGTGACCTCGTCACCGGATGCCGTGGCGGGGTGTTCCGTGCGTGCGCTGGGCAGGCTGCGCTATCTGGCCGCGGCGAGCCCGCAGTTCGCCGAGCGGCACTTCGGCGGCGCGCTGCGCGACGCACTGGTTCAGGCGCCGGTGATGACCTTCGACCGCAGTGACGATCTCCAGGACACCTTCGTCCGCAGGCTCCGGCGCAGCCGCACCGGCGCGAGTGCCGTACGGCACTACATCCCCACCTCGGAGGGCTTCCTGTCGGCCGTGACCGCGGGAATGGGCTGGGGCATGATCCCCGAGGCCCAGGCGGAGCCGCTCCTGAAGGACGGCCGCCTGGTGCAGCTGGCCCCGGAGCGACCGGTCGACGTTCCGCTGTACTGGCAGCAGTGGAAGCTGGATTCTCCGGCGTTGGTCGCGGTCACGGAGGCCGTGACGGCGACGGCGGCCGAGGCGTTGCGAGGCTGAGCAGGTCGGACAGATTCTGCCGGCGGTACTGCAACGCCCTAAGGGGCGCGGGGAACTGCGCGACCAGCCACGCCGAGCCGGCAGACGATCGACGGCACAGCGTGGCACTGTCTGCGAGGGCTACAGCTGGGCCGCGGCACTGTCCAACAGCATCTCCAGCGCCGTCGGATAAGCGCTGTTCACCATCCGGGTGGCCAGCAGCGGCGCCGCCTCGGCGATCCGCGGATAGGCGGCACGCGGCAACCGGCCATACGTGGAGCGCCACACGTCCTCGTCAGCGCGCAGCGACTCACTCGGCAGCGCCAGCGACGCCGCGTCGAGCGCGGCGAAGGCCAGCGTCTGGTCGATGAAGGCGTGGTAGATGCGCACGGTGTCCGGCAGCGGGAAACCGGCGGTGCGCAGGATGTCCAACACGGCCTCGTCGGCGGCGAGTTCGTTGGCCCGGCCGGTGACCCGGCTCGTCGTCAGCGCGGCGGCCTGCGGGTGGGCGACGTACGCGGCGTGGATGCGCAGCCCGACGGCGCGCAGGTCGGCCCGCCACTCCCCCGTCGGCTCCCAGCCGTCCAGCGCCTGGCCGATGAGGGCGTCGCCGATGGCGAGGGTCAGCTCGTCCATGCCGCGGAAGTACCGGTACAGCGTGCTGGGGTCGGCGTCGAGGGCCAGGCCGAGGCGGCGCGCGGTGAGGCCGGCGCTGCCGTGTTCGCGCAGCATACGCAGCGCCGTCTCGACGATCAGCCGCTCCGAGAGCACGGTGCCGCTCTTCGTGGGACGACGTCGGCGCCGCTTCTCTTCCGGAACGACCGGTTTCGGCACCATGACCTCCATCCTTCCACCCTTATGCCAACGCCATTGACCTTACGTGAACGGGCGGCGTTGTATCTCCGGCGGGGCCCCACCACGTCGTAGACCTTCCAGACCTTCCAGACTTTCTAGAACTTCCAGACCTTCAGCCGAGGGAGTCTTGTCATGCGTGTACTGCTCGTGGGAGCCGGCGGGGTGGGTACCGCCGTCACCCGGATCGCGGCCCGGCGTCCGTTCTTCGAGGCGATGGTGGTCGCCGACTACGACCTGGCGCGTGCCGAGGCGGCCGTGGCGGCGCTCGGCGGCGACGCCCGGTTCCGGGCCGAGCGCGTCGACGCGAGCGACGAGGCGGCGGTGGCCGCGCTGCTGGAGCGGCACGCGTGCGACGTGCTCCTCAACGCCACCGACCCGCGGTTCGTGATGCCGCTGTTCCGGGCCGCGCGCACGGCCGATGCCACGTATGTCGACATGGCGATGTCGCTGTCGAAGCCGCATCCGGACAGGCCGTACGAGGAGTGCGGGGTCAAGCTGGGCGACGCCCAGTTCGAGCAGGCGGCCGACTGGGAGAAGGCGGGCGCCCTGGCGCTCGTAGGCATGGGCGTGGAGCCGGGCCTGTCGGACGTCTTCGCCCGGCACGCGGCCGACGAACTCTTCGACGAGATCGAGGAGATCGGCGTCCGCGACGGCGCGAATCTCACCGTCGACGGCTACGACTTCGCGCCGTCCTTCAGCATCTGGACGACGATCGAGGAGTGCCTCAATCCGCCGGTGGTCCACGAGAACGGCCGCGGCTGGTTCACCACCGAGCCCTTCAGCGAGCCCGAGGTGTTCGACTTCCCCGAGGGGATCGGCCCGGTCGAGTGCGTGAACGTGGAGCACGAGGAGGTGCTCCTGGTGCCGCGCTGGCTCGACGCGCGCCGGGTGACCTTCAAGTACGGCCTGGGCGAGGAGTTCATCCGTACGCTCAAGACGCTGCACCTGCTGGGCCTGGACCGCACCGAGCCGGTGACCGTGCCGAGCGCCGCCGGGCCGGTGCAGGTCTCGCCCCGGGACGTCGTCGCCGCGTGTCTGCCGGACCCGGCGACGCTGGGCGAGCGGATGCACGGCAAGACCTGTGCGGGAACCTGGGTGCGGGGCGTCAAGGACGGCCAGCCGCGCGAGGTGTACCTCTACCACGTGGTCGACAACCAGTGGTCCATGGCGGAGTACGGCTCCCAGGCCGTGGTGTGGCAGACCGCCGTCAACCCGGTCGTCGCCCTCGAACTCCTCGCCACCGGCGCCTGGTCCGGCGCGGGCGTGCTGGGCCCGGAGGCCTTCCCGGCCCGCCCCTTCCTGGATCTGCTGACGGCGTACGGCTCCCCGTGGGGCATGCGCGAACAGTGACCGGATTCGCCGGTGTCCCACGGGGTTTCACTCACGCATCGACAGGCGACTCGAAACCGAGTAATGCATCCACCGAGGGCACGTACGACGATCGCAGGTGACTTTGATGGACGACTGGCGAGACCACGCCGCCTGCCGCCATGAGGACCCCGACCTCTTCTACCCGATCGGCACATCCGGGCCGATGCTGCTGCAGACGGAGCAGGCCAAGGCGGTCTGCCGACGCTGCTCGGTCCAGGAGCAGTGTCTGCGCTGGGCGCTCGACACGGAGCAGTACATCGGGGTCTGGGGCGGCACGAGCGAGAACGAGCGACGTGCGCTGCGGCGGCGGGCCCGGCGAACCGGATAACCGGCGGATCAGTGCGAGACGCCTCGCGTCCACCCGGCTCAGTCGGGCGCCGCGGCTCCCGGCAACCGCAGCGCGAACACGGAACCGGCACCGGGCTCGCTCACCGCGTCGACGGTTCCCCCGTGCGCGGCGACCAGGTGCCGGACGATCGGCAGGCCCAGCCCACTGCCTCCGGTACGTCGGCTGCGGGACTTCTCCGCGCGCCAGAACCGGTCGAAGACGTACGGCAGGTCCTCGGGGTCGATACCGGCCCCCGTGTCGGTGACCTCGAGGACCACGTCGTCGCCGTCCCACCGGGCGGTGAGCGTGACGGTGCCGTCGGCCGGCGTGTGGCGCAGGGCGTTGGAGACGAGGTTGCCCAGTGCCTGGCGCATGCGGACGGGGTCGGCGTCCAGCCAGGGGGTGCCGTCGGCCGTGGTGCGCAGGCTGACGCCCGCCGTGTCGGCGGCGACCCGGTGGGCGGCGGCCACCTGGTCGAGGAGTTCGTCGGCGCGGACGGGCTCACGGTGCAGGCGCAGGGTGCCGGCGTCGGCGGCGGCGAGGTCCTGGAGGTCGTCGATGACGCGCTGGAGGACGAGGGCCTCGTCGTGCAGCGAGGCGAGCAGGGCGGGGTCGGGGGCGACGACGCCGTCACGGGTGACTTCCAGCCAGCCGCGGATGTTGGTGAGCGGGCTGCGCAGTTCATGGGCGATGTCGCTGACCATCGCCTTGCGCTGGGCCTCCAGCCGCTCACGCCGCTCGGTCAGGTCGTTGAAGGCGGCGGCGAGGATGCCGGCCTCGTCGCGGGTGGTGACGGGGACGCGCACATGCAGCTCGGGCGGCTGCTGTGCCGCCTGCGTCAGCGCCCGCAGCGGCCGGACGAGCCGGGTGGCGACGACGGCGGTCACCGCCACGGTGACCGCCAGCACGAGCCCGGCGGCGCCGACGACCTTGGCCTTGTTGGCCGGGGACATGTCGAAGCGGACGGCGGTGGTGTCCCCACCCCCCAGGAAGAGTTCGGCGACGGGGGCGACGTACGGGTCGAGCTGGGCGTGGCGTGCCCCGTCGACACAGCGTTCCGCCTCACGTACGGCCTCGCGGTCGCCGGGCCTGCCGACCTTGCCCAGGAGGTAGCGGGTGCCCAGGCGTTGCTCGGTCACGTCGACCGCGACGAACTCGTTCATGCCCGGACTCGTTCCGTACTTGTCCAGGCACGCCTGGGAGCGCGCGGTCAGATCGGAGAGGGCCTTCTCCTCGGTCGGTGTGGGGGCGCTGAGCAGTCCGTCGGCGCATTCGTCGGGGACATGGCCGCCCGCGACGGGTCCGTCGTGGTCCGTGACGACGGGGCGGCCGCTCGGCGTCTGGACGACGTCGGCCTCGTAGCCGTTGCGGGCGAAGCACTTCTGCCGCATCAGGGCGAGCTTGTCCAGCCTGGCCCGCTCCTCGCCGGTCACCCGGTACGGGCCCACCACACGCGGATCGATGCCGCCGCGCTGTGCTCCGCGCTCCGTGTACGTGTCGACGTGCAGGGGGTCGACGGTGGCGGCGGCGCGGGGCGGCAGGGAGGTGCCGGGCGGGGCCGAGTCGGCGATGGTCCTGCGGTCCGTCGTGGTCAGGGCGATACGGCGACCCGTGCGTGTGGACAGCGCCCGTACGGTGTCCTGCACTCCCCGCCACTCGGGGTGCGTCGCCGCGTAGCCGCTGAGGCGGGCGAGGACGTCCATGTCCTCCGCGAGGACCTGCCCCTGTTCCTCCCGCAGCGCCCGGGTGGTGGTCTCCACCGCGAGCCAGGCGGTCGCCGCGACCGAGCACACGGCGATCAGCACCGTGGCGATCAGCAGCCGCACCAGGAGGCGCTTGCGCAGCGGTGCCCGCCGGTTCATCCGCGGCCGCCGCTGAGCTTGTATCCGACGCCGAACACGGTCAGCAGCCGCACCGGCCTGCGCGGATCGGCCTCGATCTTCCTGCGCAGGTTCATGATGTGGACGTCGACGGCCCGTTCGGTGGAGGCCCGGTCGGTGCCCCGGGTGCACTCCAGCAACTGCCGCCGGGAGAAGACCCGTTCGGGCTCGGCGGCCATGGCGAGCAGGATCTCGAACTCGGCCGGCGTGCACTCCACGGCGGCCCCGTCGCATCGGACCTCGTGCCGTACGGGGTCGACGGCGATGCCCGCCGCGCGTACGACGGGTTCCTCGCGCCGGTCGGCGGCACGCCCGCTGCGCCGCAGCACCGTGCGGATACGGGCCATCAGCTCACGAGGGCTGTACGGCTTGGTCATGTAGTCGTCGGCGCCGAGTTCCAGGCCGAGCAGTACGTCGTCCTCGGTCGAACGCGCCGTCAGCATCAGCACGGGGATGTCGTCGTCCCGGCGCAGCACCCGGCACACCCCGAACCCGTCGATCACGGGCAGCATCAGGTCGAGGACGACGAGGTCCGGCCTGAGCCTGCGGGCGGCGTCGAGGGCGGCCGACCCGTCGTGGACCACGGTGGCGGTGTGGCCCTCCGACAGCAGGGAGCGGCGTATGAGTTCGGCCTGCATCTCGTCGTCCTCGGCGACCAGCACATGTGCGCACACGCGGCGGATCCTAAGCGGTCGGGGGATTTTCAGCGGGCCAGCGACGTGGCGTCGCCCATGACGACGACGGGATGCAAGTCGGGGTCGAGCTTTCGCAGCAGCTCCCTCATGTACTCCCGCGCGATGCTGACACAGCCCTGTGTCGGACCGTCGTGGTCGACGTGCAGCCATATGCCGCCGCCTCGGCCCGCACCCAGCGGGCGGGTCCAGTCCAGGGGCGAAGTGCCGGGCGCGCGGTTGTAGTTGATGGCGATCACGAAGTCGAAGGAGCCGGCGAGGGACTCGCCCTCGAAGCCGGTGCCGGTGGCGGTGAATCCGCGGCCGTGGTCGTACGGCAGCCTGGTCCCGGGGTCGCGGAGCAGGCCGCCGGTGTCCGTGAGGGTGAACACCCCGATGGGTGAGCGCAGGTCGCCGGCGCGGTGGTGGTCGGTCCAGCCGCGCAGGGCGTTGTGGGCGGGCCGGCTGTCACCGGCCTCCCAGCCGGCCTCGGTGCGCTCGTACAGGACGACGGTGGACTGCGGGGAGTTCCTGCCGCGTCCGGTGACGACGACGGCCTGCCGGGTCCCGGTGGGCACCTCGGCCCAGGTCTGCGGTCCCAGGCCGGGCAGTCGCCGCGGGGCGGCCTGCGGCGTCATCTCGGGCGTGGGCGCGCCGGTCGTGGGCGCGCCCGGCACATCCGTGCCCGCCGGGGCCGTGGCGGCGCCGGGCTTGTGAGCCGGTGTCGCCACGGCTCCCCCGCCGCATCCGGTCAGCAACAGGGAGGCGGCCAGCAGCGCGGCACGAGGTCGGTCGGTGATCATGACTCGACCTTGGCCGACACTTGTGAGGAACTCGTCAGGGTCTACGGCTTGTTCGGCTTCCCCGGGGCGTACACCCAGGTCCGGAACAGCGCGTCCAGCTCTTTGCCCGACACGCGTTCCGCGAGCCGGACGAACTGCGCCGTCGTGCCGTGGCCGTCGCGGCGCTCGCCCGCCCACGTCCGCAGGATCCGGAAGAACGTGCGGTCCCCGACCGTCGTGCGGAGCCGGTGCAGGGCCATCGCGCCGCGGGCGTAGACAGGGACGCCGAAGATGTTCGCACCGCTGCCCGGGTCGCCGGGCGGGAACTCCCACAGAACGTCGTCGGCGGGGCGGGCGTACAGCGCGTCGAAGGTCTGCTGGGCGCTGTCGCCGCCGTGCTGCTCGCTGTAGAGCCAGTCGGCGTAGGTCGCGAAGCCCTCGTTGAGCCAGATGTCCTTCCAGCTGGTCAGGGACACGGAGTCGCCGAACCACTGGTGGGCGCTCTCATGGACGAGGGTGGCGAGGTCCGGCGCCCGGTCGTACACGGGACGCGTCTGGGTCTCCAGCGCGTACCCGACGTCCGGGGCACGGTCCACGATCGAACCGGCGGCCCGGTACGGGTAGGGCCCGAAGAGCTTGCTCGCCCACTCCAGGACGGAGGGCAGCTTCTTCAGTACGGGTGCCGCCTCGGCGGCCTCGCGCGGGTCGACGGCGTTGTAGACCCGGATGCCGTCGGGGGTGGTGTACTGCTCGACCTGGAACCTCCCCACGGTCGCCGTCGCGAGGTAGGCGGCCATCGGTTCGGGCTGGTGCCAGCGGAAGGTGGTCAGGCCGTTCGTCGTCCACTGCCCCAGGAGGACGCCGTTGGCGACGGCGGTGCGGCCCTTGGGAACGGTGATCGTGAAGTCGTACGACGACTTGTCCTTGGGGTGGTTGTTGGCCGGGAACCAGGTCATGGCGCCCTGCGGCTCCCCGGCGACGAAGGCGCCGTCATCGGTGGGGATCCAGCCGTCGACCGTGCCGTCCGGGTCGGTCACCGGGCCGGGGGTGCCGTTGTAGCTGACCGCGACGCTGAACACCTGGCCCTGGCGCAGGGCGCGGCGCGGGGTGACGACGAGTTCCTGTCCGTCGCGCCGGAAGGCGGCCTTGCGGTGGTCGACGGTGAGTCCGGTTACCTTCAGGCCGTTGAGGTCGAGGTCGAAGCGGGTCAGGGACCGGGTGGCACGGGCCGTCAGAACCGCCCTGCCGTCGAGGTGACGGCTCGTCGGGTCGTAGCGGAGGGTCAGGTCGTAGTGCCCGACGTGGTAGCCGCCGTTGCCGGCCAGGGGGAAGTACGGGTCACCCACGCCGGCCTCGCCGACGGGTCCGGCCGACGCGGGCCCGGCGGTGGCGAGGAGCGCGGCCAGGGCGAGGGGGACGGTCACGATCACGGCTTCGCGGCGGAGGACGGCCGTGCGTCTGGTGGCCTGCTCTCCGATGGCCTGCTTCACGTGTGCTCCTCCAACGTGGGGGGGGTGGGCAACGGCCTCACCCTAGGCGTGGGGTCGCCCGAACCCCCCTCACTCGCGGCAGGTTGTGTCGCTTCGACGGCCATATGAGTTCGCGGCAGTAGGCTCCGTGCACGACTTCGCCCGAGAAAGGCACGATCGTGAGCATTCGCGTCCGCCGCGTGTACGAACCGCCCGAGCCGGAGGACGGCGTGCGCGTCCTGGTCGACCGGCTGTGGCCGCGCGGTCTGTCGAAGGACGCGGCCCGCGTGGACGAGTGGCCCAAGGGGCTCACCCCGTCGACGGAGCTGCGCCACTGGTATCACGCGGACGAGAGGTCGTACGAGGAGTTCGCCGACCGCTACGAGGCGGAGCTGGCCGAGCCGGAGGCGGCCGAACTCCTCGTTCATGTACGGGAGTTGGCGAGCAAGGGTGAGGTGACCCTGCTGACCTCGTCGAAGTCCCCCGAGCAGAGCCACGCCGCCGTGCTGGCCCGTCTCCTTCAGGCGTGACGCCTGATTCCGTGGCGAGGAGACGGGCCGTATGCCCCCGTCAGGCCGTCTGCCGTGCCGCGGCCCGGCCCGCCGCGCGGCCCGAGAAGAGGCAGCCGCCGAGGAAGGTGCCCTCCAGCGCGTTGTAGCCGTGGACGCCGCCGCCGCCGAAGCCGGCGACCTCGCCGGCCGCGTACAGACCGTCGATGGGCGTCCCGTCGGCTGCGAGCGCGCGCGAGTCGAGGTCGGTCTGGATGCCGCCGAGGGTCTTGCGGGTCAGGATGTGCAGCTTGACGCCGATGAGGGGGCCGGCCGCCGGGTCGAGGATGCGGTGCGGGGTGGCGACCCGGCCGAGGCGGTCGCCGATGTAGCGGCGGGCGTTGCGGATGCCCTGGACCTGCGAGTCCTTGCTGTACGGGTTGGCGATCTGCAGGTCGCGGGCCTCGATCTGGCGCCGGACGGCCTCCGCGTCGAGGAGCGGCTTGTCCGTCAACTGGTTCATCTTCTCGACCAGTTGCTCCAGGTTCGGGGCGGTCACGAAGTCCGCGCCGTTGCGCAGGAACGCCGCCACCGGCCCCGGGGCGCCCTTCCCGAGCACCCGCTCCTTCAGGAACCCGGCGCGGTCCTTGGCGGTGATGTCGGGGTTCTGCTCGGAGCCCGACAGCGCGAACTCCTTCTCGATGATCTTCTGGCTGAGGATGAACCAGGAGTGGTCGTACCCGGCGATGTCCGCGTCGGTGCGCAGGTGCTTGAGGGTGCCCAGGGTGTCGTAGCCCGGCAGGCACGGGTCGGGCAGGCGGCGGCCGAGGGCGTCGAACCACATCGAGGACGGGCCGGGCAGGATGCGGATGCCGTGGCCGGGCCAGATCGGGTCCCAGTTCTGCAGGCCCTCGGTGTAGTGCCACATGCGGTCGCGGTTGACCAGGCGTACGCCCGCCTCCGCGCTGATGTCGAGCATCCGCCCGTCGACGTAGGCGGGGACACCGGTGACCATCTCGGTGGGCGGGGTGCCGAGCCGCTCGGGCCAGTAGCGGCGGACGATGTCGTGGTTGGCGCCGATGCCGCCGGTGGTGACGACGACGGCCTGGGCGGTCAGCTCGAACTCGCCGACCCGGTCGCGGTTGGAGGCGACGCCCCGGGGCGAGGTGTCGTCGGCCAGGACCGTGCCGCGCACGCCGCGTGCGGTGCCGTCCTCGATGACCAGTTCGTCGACCTGGTGCCGGTGGTAGAAGGTGAGCAGGCCGTCGCGCGCGGCCTGCTTGGCGTACCGGACGAACGGCTCCACCACGCCCGTGCCGGTGCCCCAGGCGATGTGGAACCGGGGCACGGAGTTGCCGTGGCCGTCGGCGCGCAGGTCGCCGCGCTCCGCCCAGCCCACCGTGGGCAGGAACTTGATGCCGTGTCCGTCCAGCCAGGCCCGCTTCTCGCCGGCCGCGAACTCGACGTACGCGCGTGCCCAGCGCACCGCCCAGGAGTCCTCGTCGTCCACCCGGTCGAACCGGGCGCTGCCCCGCCAGTCGTTCCAGGCCAGGTCGAGGGAGTCCTTGATGCCCAGGCGCCGTTGCTCCGGGGAGTCGACGAGGAAGAGCCCGCCGAAGGACCAGAACGCCTGCCCGCCGAGGTTGGCCGCGTTCTCCTGGTCCACCAGCGCGACCCTGCGGCCCCGGCTGGTCAGTTCGCTCGCGGCGACCAGGCCCGCGAGTCCCGCTCCGACGACGATGACGTCGGCATCCATGGCGACCGTCCCTTCCTTCGATGGTGGCGCTATTCGGTGGTGTCGCTGCCGTCGGTGAGCAGCGCCGTGAGCAGTTGCTTGAGCCAGCCGCGAGCGCGCTCGACGTCCCGGTCCAGCAGCAGTTGGGTGGTGACTCCGTCGTAGGCGGCGACCACCGCGTGGGCGGCGCCCTCGATGTCGCCGAGCACGACGGGCAGCTCGGTGTGCCCCCGCGCCCGGGTGAGCCGGTCGGCGATCGCCTCGCGCAGCCGCGCGCGATGTTCCAGCAGGCTCTGCGCGACATCCGGGTCACGCGCGGCATGGACCAGGAAGTCCGTCTTCACCAGCAGCCAGTCGCGGTCCAGGAGCAGCACCTCGGTGACCCGGTCCACGGCGGCGGGCACGTCCAGGTCCGGCCCGTCGAGGGCGAGCGCTGCGGACACCTGCTCCGCGATCAGGTCCGCGCGCTGCTGGTAGAGGGCGAAGAACAGTTCGTCCAGGCTGTCGAAGTTGGAGTAGAAGGCGCCCCTGCTGTAGCCGGCGGCCTCGCAGACCTCCTCGATGGAGACCCGGCCGAACCCCTTGGCGGCGAACACGGCGAACGCGGCGTCGAGCAGGTTGGCGCGCGTGCGGACGCGGCGCTTGGTGACGCGCCCGGTCGTTTCTTTCACCGCCATGCCCCGACCTCCGTTCGATACGCGAATGTATCTGATACACGAACGTATCCGAAGTGGAGGCCGGGAACTCGGTCGAAAATTTAATGGGAACACATTTTCGAATCAGGGGTACGCTGGAGCCATGGCCACGCATCTCCAGGGCTATCTCCAGGGCTCCCTCTTCGACCAGACCGACGAGCTGCGGCTCGGGTCTCTCGCCGGGATCCGCCGTACCCTGCTCGGCCTCGGCGCCTGGATCGACGTCCTGCCCGGCTGGCTGAGCGGGGCCGACGTCCTGTTCGCGCAGCTCGCCGCCGAGGTTCCCTGGCGTGCGGAGCGGCGGACGATGTACGACCACGTGGTCGACGTACCTCGGCTGCTCTCCTTCTACGGCGCCGACGGCGCACTCCCGCATCCCGTCCTCGCCCAGGCCCGCGACGCGCTGTCCGCGCACTACGCCGAGGAACTGGGCGAGCCGTTCACCACCGCCGGGCTCTGCTACTACCGCGACGGCCGGGACAGTGTCGCCTGGCACGGGGACCGGATCGGGCGGGGTGCGCGCGAGGACACGATGGTGGCGATCCTCTCCGTGGGGGCGCCCCGGGATCTGCTGCTGCGCCCGGTGCGGGGCGGCGGCGAGACGGTGCGCCGTGCGCTGGGGCACGGCGACCTCATCGTGATGGGCGGCTCCTGTCAGCGGACCTGGGAGCACTCGGTACCGAAGACCACGCGCGCCGCGGGGCCGCGTATCAGCGTCCAGTTCCGTCCGCACGGCGTGCACTGAGGCTTCGGAGGCGGCTGCCTCGGGTGCACGCGGGGGCTGCCTCCGGCGGACGGTGCCGGAGGCAGCCCTTCCTCTGGGCGAAGCCCTGCCGCGCCCCCACACTGGTCCGGGTGAGCGCTCGGACGCAGGTACCGGCCACCGCTCCCCGGCGCGGCGAGCCGGACACGCTGCGGATCTTCGTCGTCCTCGGTCTGGTCTTCTTCCACTCCGCCCTCGTCTTCTCACCGGACGACGACTTCTACGTCAAGAACGCGGAGACGACCGACGCCATTACCGTGCTCGCCGGGCTCGGGGTGCGGCGCCTGGGCGTCCCGCTGGTCTTCGCGACGCTCGTCCTGTGCCCGCTCCCCCAGTGCTCCTCGCCCCGGTCGCCAGGCCGCTCGCGGCCTGGACGGAGCCCGTCGGGCGGACGGTGGCGCGGCACCCGGCCCTGCTCCTCCTGCCCGCCCTGCCGCTCGCCGCGATCAACGCCTTCCTGGGCATGGAGGAGGGCTTCGCGGGCTGGAACCGCTGGGCGTACCTGGTGTTCTTCCTCTTCGGTTACGTCCTCGCCGACGACGCACGCGTGCGTGCCGGGCTGCGCCGACTCGCCGTGCCGGTGGGCGTGTCAGGGGTCGTCCTCTTCGCGGGGACCGCGCCCGGGTTCCTCGCCCTGGACGACCCTCCCCCAGCCTTCGGCCGGGGGGACCCCATCTCGCTGCGCTCGCCGAGTGGGGCCCGCTGGCGCTGGTGACCCGGGCGGTGTTCGGGGCGGCGGGCTGGTGCTGGGTCGTGGCGATCCTCGGGCTGCTGGACCGGCCGCGCGGGGGTCGGCCACACGAAGGGCGGCCGCCGTCGCGCGCGATGGTGTACCTCGGGATCGCGGCCCTGCCGCTGTACGTCCTGCACCAGCCGGTGGTGGTCGCCTTCGCCTACGGCGTGGTGGGCTGGTCGGCGCCGATCGTGGTCAAGTACGTCATGATCGTGACCGGTTCGCTGGCGGTGATCCTCGCGGTGTACGAGTTCCTGGTGCGCAGGACGCGCGTGACGCGGTTCCTGCTCGGGATGCGCACCGACCCGCCGGTCGCACCGTCCTCCTGATCTGCTTTGCTGTGTCCGTCGGGCACGGACCTCACCACGCGGGACGATCATGCGGGCAGATGTGCAGCAAGTGGCGGACGGCACCTACCTGGTGCACGGCAGCAACACCAACTGGGTGATCCTGACCGAGGGGGACGCGGTCACGCTGATCGACACCGGATACCCCGGGGACCGGGCCAGGCTCCTCGCCTCGCTCGCGGAGGTGGGGAGTTCGCCGGAGGCCGTCAGCGCCGTACTGATCACGCACGCGCACACGGACCACCTGGGCAACGCCGAGTTCCTGCGCACCACCCACGGCACCCCCATATACCTGCACGAGGCCGAACTGCCGCACGCCCGCCGGGAGTTCCTGCACCAGGTCAACGTCGGCACGGTCCTGAAGAACGGCTGGCGGCCGGGCGTCCTGCCCTGGGCGGTCCACGCGATCCGCTCCGGCGGCACGGCGCACGTCCCGGTCACCTCCCCCGAGCCGTTCCCGTCGGACGGCCCGCTCGACCTGCCCGGCCGGCCCGTCCCGGTGCACACGCCCGGCCACACCGGCGGACACTGCGCCTACCACCTGCCCGACGCCGGTGTGGTGATCGCGGGCGACGCCCTGGTCAGCGGGCACCCCACCTCGCGGATCAAGGGACCGCAGCTGCTGCCCGACATGTTCCACCACGAGCGGGCTCGTGCCGTGGCCTCGCTGGACGTGCTCGAAGGGCTCAAGGGCGACCTGCTGCTGCCCGGACACGGGCCGGTGCACCGGGGGTCGGTGCGAGAAGCTGCTCTTCAGGCGCGGGAGCGCGCGCTTTAGGGTGAGGTGACGATCACCGGCGAGGCGAGGACGAACGGCCCATGGCACTGCAGATCAGCGCGACGAACCCGGAGCACCCCGCGCTCCTGCTGGAACTGCCCTGGCAGCTGCCCCTGGAGGAGTGGCCGGAGGAGGTCCTGGTCCCGTTGCCGCGCGGTATCTCCCGCCACGTCGTGCGGTACGCCCGGGCCGGCAGCGAGGTGATCGCGGTCAAGGAGCTCGCCGAGCGCCCGGCACTGCGCGAGTACGAGTTGCTGCGTGACCTCGACCGGCTCGGCATCCCGTCGGTGGATCCGCTGGCCGTGGTCACCGGCCGCACCGACACCGCCGGCGGCCCGCTGGAGCCGGTGCTGGTCACCCGGCACCTGGGCGGCTCGCAGCCGTACCGCTCGATGTTCGAGACGACGATGCGTCCGGCGACCATGCACCGGCTGATGGACGCGCTGGCCGTGCTGCTGGTCCGCCTCCACCTCGCCGGTTTCGCCTGGGGCGACTGCTCGCTGTCCAACACGCTGTTCCGGCGCGACGCGGGCGCCTACGCGGCGTACCTGGTGGACGCCGAGACCGGCGATCTGCACCCGCAGCTCAGCACCGGCCAGCGCGACTACGACCTCGACCTCGCCCGGGTCAACATCAGCGGCGAGCTGCTCGACCTGGAGGCGTCCGGGGCGCTGCACCCGTCCGTCGACCCGATCGAGTTCGGCATGGAGATCTGCGCCCGCTACCAGAGCCTGTGGCAGGAGCTGACCCGCACCTCGGTCTACCCGGCGGGCAAGTACCACTACATAGAGCGCCGCATACGCCGCCTGAACGACCTCGGTTTCGACGTGGCCGAGATGCAGATCGAGCACGCCACGAACGGCGACACGGTCACCTTCGTGCCCAAGGTCGTCGACGCCGGCCACCACCAGCGTCAGCTGCTGCGTCTGACGGGCCTGGACGCCGAGGAGAACCAGGCCCGGCGCCTCCTGAACGACCTGGAGAGCTGGATGGCCACCCAGGACGACTACGCCCCGGACGACCCGCTCGGCGCCCGCCCGGAGGTGCTCGCCCACCGCTGGGTGCGGGACGTCTTCCGCCCCACGGTCCGGGCCGTGCCGCTGGAGCTGCGCGGCTCGATGGACCCGGCGGAGATCTACCACGAGCTGCTCGAACACCGCTGGTACCTGTCCGAGCGGGCGCAGCACGACATCGGTCTGGACGCGGTGGTCGAGGACTACATCAAGAACATCCTGCCCACGGCCCGGGAGACGCTGCAGCCGACGGCGTCCGACTGACTCAGTCGTGCGGCACGACCGCGACCGGGCAGTCCGCGTGGTGCAGCACGCCATGTGCGACCGACCCGATCCGGGCTCCCACGGCAGTACGGTGGGCGCGCCGCCCGACGACCATCAGCTGGATCCGTCCGGCGACCGACAGCAGCACCTGGCTGGCGCTGCCCATCTCCACGTGCTCGACGACATGGACGTCCGGGAAGCGCTCCCGCCACGGCCGCAGCGCCTCGCCCAGCGCCTTCTTCTCGTACGGCTCCAGGCCCCCGGCCTCGTCGAGGAGCTTGAGGGAGGCCGGGCTGTAGGCGAACAGCGGCGGCAGGGTCCAGGCCCGTACGGCGCGCACGGTCGCGCCGCGCGCCGCGGCCGTCTCGAACGCGAACCGCAGCGCGGCGGCGCTGTCTTCGGGGTCGCCCTGCTGGCCCACGACGATCTCGCGTCCGGCGGCCTCGGCGGACGCCTGGTCCTCGGCCCGTACGAGTACGACCGGAACCTTGGCCTCGGCGATCACCTGCTGTCCGACGGAGCCCAGCAGGAACCCGACGACCGCGCCGTGGCCCCGCGATCCCAGCACCAGCATCTCGGCTTGCGCCGCCGCGGCGACTAGCGTCTCGGCGGGCCCGCCGTCGAGGACGTCCGTGGTCACCTCAAGGCCCGGATGCCGTCCGGTGACGGTACGGGCGGCCTCCGCCAGCCCCTCCCGCACCCACTGCGCCTGAGTGTCCGGGTCCCCCACGTCGATCGCGTCGTGCGGCTGGAACCGCCAGGCGTGCACCACCCGCAGCGCGAGCCCCCGCCGCACCGCCTCCCGCGCCGCCCAGGCCAGCGCGGCGAGGCTCTCCTCCGATCCGTCCACCCCTGCCGTGATCGGGCGCGTCATGCCGGATGCCTCCTCGTGTCGTGGTCACGTTCTTCGGGCCCAGTCTTCACTACGCTGCGCCCATGGCCTTGGAAT